>JADGQF010000018.1 GCA_017882045.1 Anaerolineales bacterium | reverse complement strand
TCAGTTGGCGCAAGGCCGCCAGGTTGCCGGGTCGGAAAAGCTGCTGAAACGTGCGCGGGCTCAGACCCGGCGCGTGAACTTTGCCTTCTCGGGCGCGCTGCAGAAGTTCTGCGGTCGGCAGGTCCACCAGCTTGATCTCGTCGGCCTCGTCCAGCACGCCGTCGGGGACCGTCTCGTGGATGGTGATGCCCGTGATCTGGGCCACCACATCCTTGAGACTTTCCAGGTGCTGGACATCGAGCGCGGTATAAACGTCAATCCCGGCCGCGCGCAATTCCTGAACGTCTTGATAGCGCTTGAGATGCCGCGAGGTGGGCGCATTGGTATGTGCCAGGTCATCAATCAGGACCAGTTGCGGCCGCCGGGCGAGGATGGCGTCCACGTCCACCTCGGTCCAGACCCGGCCACTTTGTTCGATCTGCCGCGGCGGGACGACCTCTATGCCTTGCAGCAGGGCTTCGGCGGCTGCCTCGCCGTGCGTCTCGACATATCCCCCCACGGTATCTGTCCCTGCGGCCCGCTGCTGCAGCGCCGCGTCCAACATGGCGTAGGTCTTGCCGACCCCGGCCGCGTAACCGAGGAAGATCGTCAGTTTGCCGCGGGCTGCTTCGGTCGCCAGGACCGTGTCTCGTGCGCGGGTACCATTTGGGCCAGCAACGGATTGCATGACGAGATTATACCACCTGTCGAGGCAGGCGGGGTTCTGAAGGCGGGCTTACTGCCGCAGACTCTGTTCTCCCGTACACTAGCCACGTTTGCGCCAGTGCCGAAGGAACGGGGGATAGAAGATGAATCGGTCATCTGAAGCGAACGCCCGGCCGGAAATGACGTCGGGCGGCAATGGAAATGACAAGGGCAGGGAGGCGGACTTCGTCCGCCTGGTCAGGCTGTCCAAAGCCTATCAGGAGGGGGAGCGGCGGCGGGTCGTGCTGGACGGCGTCTCGGCTGACTTCGCGCGCGGCGAGTTTGTCGCCTTGCTGGGGCGCAGTGGCAGCGGCAAGAGCACCTTGCTGAATCTTATCAGCGGCATCGACCGGCCGGATGCCGGCCAGGTCTGGGTGGCGGGCCGGGAGCTGACCGCGCTTGGCGAGCGCGAACGCACGCTGTTCCGCCGCCGGCACATCGGGTTCATCTTCCAGTTTTTCAACCTGATCCCCACCCTGACCGTCATCGAGAATGTGACGTTGCCGCTGGAGCTCGAAGGCGCACGGGTGAACCAGGCCAGGGAGGACGCGCGACCTCTGTTGGAGGCGGTGGGGCTGCTGGACCGGGCAGGTTCCTGGCCAGACCGGCTATCCGGCGGCGAACAGCAGCGGGTTGCGATTGCGCGGGCCCTCGTGCACGACCCGCAGCTAGTGTTGGCCGATGAGCCGACCGGCAACCTGGATGAGGAGAGCGGGCGGTCAGTCCTGGCCTTGCTTGACCGGCTGACCCGCCAGGCCGGCAAGAACCTGCTCATGGTCACACACAGCGCAGAATCGGCCGCGCTGGCGGATCGCGTCTACGAGCTCCATGCGGGCAAGTTGATGGCCGGAAGCCCGGAGAATTCAGTTGGAGCAGAACGCCGGCGGGGCCAGGGAGACGAACCGTGAGCGGGCCGCTGGCGCGCGTCGCCCGGCGCTACCTCGGCCACCACCGCTGGCAGGCGGCGCTGATGATCCTGGGCATCGCGTTGGGGGTTGCGGTCATGGTAGCCATTGACCTCGCCAACAGCGCGGCCAGCCGTGCCTTCGACCTGAGTACAGACGCCGTCGCCGGGCGCGCGACGCACCAGGTTGTGGGCGGGCCGGATGGCTTGCCGGAAGAGGTGTATACCCGGTTGCGCGTGGAGGCTGGGGTACGCGAGGCCGCGCCGATCATCACCTATTACGTCACCTCGCCCCAACTGGGAAGCCAGCCCCTGCAATTGCTGGGTGTCGATCCGTTCGCCGAGGCGCCGTTCCGTAGTTATCTGGTCAGCGGGCAGAACTCGCAAGTCGACGCCTCCGGCCTGGTGCCGTTCCTGACTCGACCTGGGACGGTGATCGTGGGCGAGGGCCTGGCGGCGGGGCATGCTCTGCACGCCGGCGACGCGCTTACCTTGAACGTGGGTGGCCGGCCGGCGCGCGCGACCATCGCCGGCCTGCTGCGTCCGCGTGACCGTCTGAGCCAACGCGCCGTGGACAGCCTGATCCTGACGGACATTGCCACGGCGCAGGAACTGGCCGGGCTGCAAGGCCTGCTGGATCACGTCGACCTGATTCTCCCTGAGCCAGACACGGCCCTGGCGGGCCGCATCGCTGCCCTGCTGCCGGCGGGGGCACGCCTGGTGCCCGCCGGCGCACGCGCGGGCACGCTGGCCCAGATGACTGCGGCCTTCCGCCTGAATTTGACCGCGCTCAGCCTGCTTGCGCTGGTCGTCGGCATGTTCCTGATCTACAACAGCATGACCTTTTCTGTCATCCAGCGCCGTGCGCTCTTCGGCACGCTGCGCTGCCTGGGGGTGACACGCGGCGAGATAGCCCGGATGGTTTTGGGCGAAGCCCTGATCGTCGGGGCGGTGGGCTCTGCCCTTGGCCTCGCCCTGGGGGTGTTGCTCGGCCAGGGTGCGGTGCGCCTGGTGACGCAGACGATCAACGACCTGTATTACGTGGTCACCGTGCGCGGCACGGCCCTGTCTGGCGCGAGCCTCGCCCGGGGCGCCCTGCTGGGTATGCTGGCCACGCTGGCCTCGGCCGCCATTCCGGCGCGCGAGGCAGCCGCTGTGCCGCCGCAGTTGGCGTTGAGCCGGTCGAACATTGAAGACCAGGCGCGGCGGATGGCGCCGTGGACGGCGGCGGCCGGCGGGCTGGGCCTTCTGCTCGGCACAGGATTGCTCGCCATCCCGGCCCGCAGCCTGCCCATCAGCTTCGGTGGGCTGTTCCTGGTGGTGATCGGCTTTGCCCTCCTGACCCCGCTGGTGACCCTCCTCTCGCTTGGCGCCGCGACTCCCCTGACCGGACGGCTGTTTGGCGTGCTGGGGCGGATGGCGCCGCGCAGCGTGACAAGAGCGTTGAGCCGCACCGCGGTTGCCATCGCGGCTCTGATGGTGGCGGTGTCGGTCACCATCGGCGTTGGCCTGATGGTGGGCAGCTTCCGGACGACGGTGCAAACCTGGTTGGGCCAAACGCTCTACAACGACATCTATATTTCGGCGCCCGGCCTCGGCGGCACGCGTCCAACCCAGCCACTCGACCCGCGTATCGTGCCAATTGCCAGCAGTTGGCCGGGTGTGCGGCAGACCGAGGTGCTGCGGGCGACCGCCGCAGACTCACCCGACGGGGAAATAGCGGTGTCGGCCGTCCGGTCGCCGGATTTCGTGACGCGCCGGTGGTTTACCTCAACCGACGGGGGAGTCCCTGCCGCGGCCGCGGCGGTCAAGAATGGCGCCGTGCTGGCCAGCGAGCCCCTGGCCAACCGCCTGGGGCTGGCGGCCCACGGCGCAAGTTTGACGCTCTATACCGATCGGGGCCCGCACACCTTCCCGGTGGCGGGCATATATCGCGACTATGCCTCCAGCCAGGGGGCGGTCATGATGTCGCTGGACGTTTACCAGAAGTATTGGAACGATACACGCCTGACCGCCATGTCGCTGGTGCTTTCGCCGGGCAGCGATGCCGATCAAGTGGCCCGCGACCTGGGAACGCGCCTGAATGCGGTTCAGGAACTGTCCGTTCGACCGAACCGGGCGCTGCGAGATGAGGTCTTACGCGTCTTCGACCAGGCCTTCGCCATCACCGGGGCTTTGCAGCTATTGGCGGCTGTAGTGGCCTTCATCGGCGTGCTCAGCGCCTTGCTGTCTCTACAACTCGAGCGCGCCCGCGAGCTGGGCATGTTACGCGCGATCGGATTGACCTCTCGTCAGTTGCGCGGCACCGTTTTCCTTGAGACTGGGCTCATCGGCACAGTGGCGGGACTCTTATCCATGCCGACAGGCCTGGTGCTGGCTCTGATCTTGACCTTCGTGATCAACCGCCGTTCTTTCGGTTGGACCCTGCAGTTCCAGATCCGGCCCGAGCTTTTTGCGCAGGCCCTGGCCCTGGCCGTGATTGCGGCCCTCCTGGCCGGCGTCTACCCCGCCTGGCGCCTCGGCCGCCTGCTGGCCGCCGAGGTCCTGCGGGGTGAGTGAGTGCATGACCGGGAAGAAATGAGATTGAGGATGAGCAAGCGAACCCGAGCGATACGCTGGATCCTGCTGCCGGTGCTGGCGGCAATAGCCGCTGTGCTGGCCTGGGCCTTATGGCCGCGCGGCCCTCAGCCCCTGCAAGCCAGCCTGGTGGCTGCCGCCGTGCCCGCAAGCAGCGCTGGTTACACGCGCGCCGCAGCAGGGCGTGCGCTGAGGTTCCCGGCTGACTACGGTCCACATAACGATTTCCAGACTGAGTGGTGGTACTACACGGGCAACCTGACGGCTGCGAGTGGCGAGCATTTCGGCTACCAGCTGACTTTCTTCCGCCGTGCTCTGCAGCCGCCTGCGCAACGTGTCGCGCGCTCTTCGGCCTGGGCAACCGAACAGGTCTACCTGGCGGATTTCGCGCTGACCGACGTCGCGGGCGGCAGGCACGACGTGTTCGAGCGGCTGGAGCGCGGCGCAGCCGGGTTGGCTGGGGCGCAGGCCTCGCCCTACCACGTTTGGCTCGACGATTGGTCTGTGACCCAACAGCAGGACGGGCAGGTGCTCATGCGGGCCGCCGCGGGTGACGTGGCCCTGGAACTGAACTTGCACGATCTAAAAGGACCGGTGCCGCAAGGCGACCACGGCTACAGCCGCAAGGGCGCCGACCCGGGGAACGCTTCGTATTACTACAGCCTCACGCGCCTGGCCACCCACGGGACGGTCACGGCGCGCGGCCGGGCATGGACGGTGGACGGGCTCAGTTGGATGGATCACGAATTCAGCACCAGCGCCCTCGAGCCGGGTATCGTGGGCTGGGACTGGTTTAGCCTTCAGCTAGACGACGGCAGTGAGTTGATGGTGTACGGGCTGCGCCAGAGCGAAGGCCGGCTGGGGCGTTTCTCCAGCGGGATACTGGTGAGCCCGGACGGCAGCACTCGCACGTTGGGGGCGCAGGACTTCTCCTTCGAGGCGACAGGTCGGTGGCGGAGCCCGCATACGGGTGCCACCTACCCATCAGGTTGGACTTTGCGGGTGCCATCCGCCAGCCTTCAATTAACCATTAGTCCCTACCTGGCCGATCAGGAGATGAACGTCTCCTTCGCTTACTGGGAAGGGGCGGTGCGAGTGTCCGGCCTGGTCGCCGGCCGGCCGGTGACCGGCAACGGTTATGTTGAGCTGACCGGCTACGCCGGCTCGCTGGGAGGGCGGTTCTGACAGGTTCGCGGCTGCAGACGGGCACAGACTACAGAATATGAAAGGGGAGAGGCCGAAAGGCCTCTCCCCTTGCGCTTCTACGCTTTGCGCTTGAGCTTTACTTCAGCGCGTCGAGCGTCATCTCGGTCTGCGGGTCGAACAGGTGCATGTTGTCCATGTTGACGATCAGATCGATGGACTCGCCGGCGCGGGCATGGGTGCGCGGGTCGACACGGGCGATGAACTGCTTCTTGCCTGTGAGCAGGTACAGGAAGATTTCATTGCCCATCAACTCGGTCACGTCCACATCCGCCTTCAGCGGCGCCGGGGTGATGCCCGGAGGCGCGAAATTGGCGGCGTGTACGTCGTCGGGCCGGATGCCGAAGATGATTGTCCTGCCCTTCTGGGCGATGTACTGGGTGCGCTTGCTCTCCGGGATGGGCAACTTGAAGCTGCCGGCATCGATGAACATCTTGCCGTCCTGCTCGACGAGCGTGGCGTCAAAGAAGTTCATGGAGGGGCTGCCGATGAAGCCTGCCACAAAGACGTTGCCCGGATGATCGTACAGATTCTGGGGCGAATCGATCTGCTGCAGGAGCCCGTCCTTCATGACCGCGATGCGGGTGGCCATCGTCATGGCCTCGACCTGGTCGTGGGTCACGTAGATGAAGGTGGTGCCCAGGCGCTGGTGCAGCTTGCTGATCTCGGCACGTGTCTGGACGCGCAGCTTGGCGTCCAGGTTCGACAGCGGTTCGTCGAAGAGGAAGACCGCCGGGTCGCGGACGATGGCCCGGCCGACCGCCACACGTTGGCGCTGGCCGCCGGAGAGTTGTCTCGGCTTGCGGTCTAGCAATTGTGCGATGCCCAGGATCTCAGCGGCCTGTTTCACACGCTTGTCGATCTCCGCCTTGGGGACCTTGCGCAGCTTCAGGCCGAACGCCATGTTGTCGTACACGCTCATGTGCGGGTACAGAGCATAGCTCTGGAACACCATGGCGATGTCGCGATCTTTGGGGGGTACGTCGTTGACGACGCGGTCGCCGATCATGATGCGACCATCCGAGATTTCCTCCAGGCCGGCCAGCAGGCGCAGGCTGGTCGTCTTGCCACAGCCGGAGGGGCCGACGAATACGAGGAACTCTTTGTCAAAAACCTTGATGTCGAGATCGTTCACGGCGACCACGTCGCCGAAACGCTTGTAGACATGCTCGAAATTTACACTGGCCATCAGGTGATTTTGCTCCTTAAACCCTTGCGGGCCGAGCCTGTCGGGCCGGGCCCATGAAGCATCCACCCCGTGGCAGACCCACGGGATGAGCCGTAGCAGACAGAACTGTTCGGTCGAGCGCACGGCCCCCTAGATTGAACGCTTAGGCCGGGGCCTCCAGACGTCCAATGGCCAAGATCAGGGTGAGCCGGGCAGCTACAGGCATGCAGCCAAAACCGCTCTGCTGCGGCCGGGAATAGTTTACCTGGATAGTGATCAACGAGGGAATTTGGGCGCGAGGCTGAGAGGGCGAAAAACACTGCGCTTGTGCATTGGCCATGCACGCAACTCAGGCCGTGATCACACCTCCTTGGCTCGATCGGCACGGCGATGCATTATTGCATCGCCTGCCGCGTAGCGCTTGCAGCGCCAAACCGCCCACGCGGGGAGCCGGGCGGCAACATGGCAACATGATAGCAGAAAGAGCATGAAAGATCAAGGGGTCTGCGTGCGAGATTTCTGTTTTTGTTCGTAATAGATGGCCTGCGCGGCTTCATATACCTGCCGCAGCGGCAGGCCGGTTGCCCGCGCCGCCCGGGCGCAATCCTCGTACTCTGGGGCGGCTTTCTCCTCGCCGTTTCCCCAGCGGCACACCTTGATCCGGATTTCGCCGAAAGGGGTGCTCACTGGCTCGATCGAGCGCGGCAGCGAGTGGCGCGTGACTTCCAGGGTCCGCACGCCGAGGGTGCTGGTCTCGCTGAACAGTAAGCCCCTCAGGCGATCGGCATCGGCCGGTCTGCAAAGCACGCTCAAGACCACCGCGGGCCGGTTTTTCTTCATCAGGATGGGCGTTGTGTAAACGTCAAGCGCTCCCGCAGCCAGCAGCAGCTCGGATACATGGCCGTATATCTCCGGGTTCATGTTGTCTATGTTGGTCTCGAGCATGGCAAGTGTGCCGGCTTCGACGTCCCGGCTCGTCGGCTCATCAGTTTCTCCGACGAGCACGCGCAGCAGGTTGGGCTCGGGCATAGTGCGAGTCCCCGCGCCGTAACCGGTGCCTGTCAGGCGCATGGACGGGATCGGCCCATATCCGGCCGCCAATTCGGTCAGCAGCGCCGCGGCAGTCGGCGTCACCGTTTCGAGCGCGTGGTCGACTCCTACCACAGGGGCGCCTTGGAGCAGGGCCAGGGTCGCTGGCGCGGGCAGCGGCATGCGGCCGTGCTGCGAGCCGGCCATCCCGCGCCCGAGCGGGATCGGGGACACGTAGACGCGTTCTATCCCCAATAGCCGCAGCCCGAGCAGCGTGCCGACGACGTCCACAATTGTGTCAACCGCCCCCAGCTCGTGCAGGTGCACTTGTTCGACCGGTAGGTTGTGAATGCCTGCCTCCGCCTCGACCATGCGCCTGAAGATGTGCATGGCCCGCGCGTGCACCTGCTCCGGCAGGCCGGCGGCGTCGACCAGCGCGGCGATATCGGACAGGTGACGGGTCGGGGGATGCTCCCCTGTTCTGACATCCACCTTGGTGGCCGAGAATGCGCCGCGCTGCACGCGTTCCGCCGCGAGCTCGAGGCCGGGCAGGCGCAGCGCGGCCAGGGCTGCCTGCAGATCGGCCAGGGCCAGGCCGGCGTCGACCAATGCGCCCAGCAGCATGTCGCCGCTGGCGCCCGAGATCAAGTCAAAGTAGGCGATTCTCATGCGCGCTCACCACCACGTACCTTCAATATCTGGTGCGCAACCACGGCCGCGCCGAAACCATTGTCAATGTTGACCACGGAAACCCCAGGCGCGCAGGAGTTGAGCATGCTCAGCAGCGCGGCAAGGCCGCCGAAGCTGGCGCCATAGCCGATGCTGGTCGGGACCGCAACCACTGGGCAATCCACCAAACCGGCCACCACACTGGCCAACGCCCCTTCCATGCCCGCCACGGCGATCACCACCCCGGCCCCGCGCAGGAGTTCCTGACGACTGAGCAGGCGATGAATACCGGCCACGCCGACATCGTAGGCTCGCAAGGTGCGGTCGCCCAGGAAGTCCAGGGTCAACCGTGCCTCCTCGGCCACCGGGATATCACTGGTGCCGCCTGTGGCGACGACAATGTATGGAACACCGGATCCTTGGGCCGGCAGGCCCGAGGGCCTGCCGGCGGGCTCAGCGCCCGGTCCGCCGTCTACGGTGATGGTGCGCGCCAGCTCGTCATAGCGCCCGGCCGGGAATTCGTCCAGCACCGCGCGTGCGATCTCGGCCGAAGCGCGTGTCGCCAGGACGCGGCCCTCGTGCTTTAGGATTTGGCCGACGATCTGCACGACCTGCCCGGCGGTCTTGCCCAGACAAAATATGACCTCTGGTATGCCGGTGCGCTGTGCTCGCCCATGGTCCAGGTTGGCGAAGGGCAATATGGGCCCGGCCGGTTCGCTCAGCTCGCTGAGCGCCTCACCCACGCTGGTCTGCCCGCCCTGGACGGCCTCAAGCAGTTGGCGCAATCTCTGATCATCCATCGCTATCAAGCCAGCCATCAAACCGCTCCTCAGCCGTCCTTCAGGGTCTCGTTCAAGCTGCCGGTGCGATAACCGGCCAGGTCGAGCGCCACATACGTGAACCCGACCTGTTGGAGGGCGGCGACAATCTCCGTCCTCAGCTCAAGCGCCCGGGCCAACTCGCTCGCTTCGACCTCCAGCCGGGCGACCGGTCCGTGGTGCCGGACCCGCAACTGACGGAAGCCACGCGCGCGCAGGTAGCCCTCTGCCTGCTCGACCTGGCTCAAAAGCTCCACCGTGACCCGGTTGCCATAGGGGATGCGCGAAGATAAGCAGGCCGCGGCCGGTTTGTTCCAGTTGGGCAGCCCTGCGGCCCGCGCCAGGCTGCGTATCTCGGCTTTGGCCAGCCCCGCTTCTTCGAGCGGGCTGCGCACCCCGTGCTCGCGTGCCGCCACTCGGCCGGGCCGGTCGTCCCCCACGTCGTCGGCATTATTGCCGTCCAGGATGGTGCGATAGCCGTTTTCCCGGGCGTACGGCAGGAGCACGTCGTACAGGTTGCCTTTGCAGAAGTAGCAGCGTTGAGGAGTATTGGCCTGATAGCGAGGATCTTCGATCTCGTTGGTCGTCAGGCAGACGTGACGCACACCGATCGTCGCGGCAATCGCCTGCGCTTCCTCTAACTCAGCGTGGGCCAGGCTTGGCGAAACGGCGGTCACGGCGATGGCCTTCTCGCCGAGCTCTTCGCTGGCGATCTTGAGAAGAAAGGTGCTATCGATGCCGCCCGAGTAGGCGACGATCACCGAGTCCATCTCACGTAGGATGGCTCGTAATTGACTGAGTTTGTCACTCATAAGTTATCACTTCGTTCTACTCCAATCGCTGACAGCATTGCTCGGAAAGAAGATTTTAGCTGCAGGACCCGTCTGTGGCAAGTCTGGGCGGACGCGGCGAACACTCGCAGAGGCGGCCACCTGAATCGCCGACGCTTTCAGGGCATAAAAAGCCCATAAATGGACTTGCGAAGACCCATCAACTGCATTATAATGAGACAAAGTTTGTCAGCCTCAGACTCTCCATTCACTCTCAAGGAGGAAAAAGTCATGCGCAAGCGAATGTTCCTCGTCCTCAGTCTGGTGGTCTTGCTTTCCATGGTGCTGGCGGCGTGCGCGCCGGCAGCCGGACCCACGCCGGCCCCGACTATGGCAGCTGCACCCACGTCCGCGCCGGCCCCGACTGAGGCCGCTGCACCCACGTCCGCGCCTGCCCCGACTGTGGCAGCTGCACCCACGTCCGCGCCCGCTCCGACTGCGGCAGCCGGGGGTACGGCGCTCAAGATCGGTCTTGTGACCGACACGGGCGGCGTCAACGACAAGTCCTTCAACCAGTCGGCCTGGGCGGGCGTGGAAAAAGCTGCCAAGGAATTCGGCTACACAGCCAAGTACATCGAGTCGAAGCAGCCGACCGACTACGAGAAGAACATCGACCAGTTTGCCACGGAAAACTATGACGTCGTCATCACCGTGGGCTTCCTGATGGGTGACGCGACGGCAGCCAAGGCCAAGCAATACCCGAACATCAAGTTCGCCATCATCGACAGCGCCTACGCCCCGACCAAGGGCTCCGTGGCCTGCCCCGACACCGTCAAGGACTGCTACACTGACGGCGGGCTGAAGAACGTCGCCAGCCTGATGTTCCAGGAAGACGAAGTCGGTTTCCTGGCCGGTGTCGTGGCCGGCGGCATGACCAAGACCGGCACTGTGTGCACGGTTTCCGGCATGGAGATCCCGCCCGTCGTGCGTTACGTGGTCGGTTACCAGAATGGCGCCAAGTGGATGAAGCCCGACGCAAAGGCGCTGAACGTCTACATCCCGTCCTTTGTGGATCCTGCCAAGGGCAAGGAAACCGGCCAGAGCATGATCGGCCAGGGCTGTGACGTCGTGTTCGGCGTCGGCGGCAACACCGGCAACGGTGGCCTGCTGGCGGCCAAGGAAAATAACCTCATGGCCATCGGCGTGGACGTCGACCAGTACCTGACCTATCCTGAAGTCAATAGTGCCCTGGTGACCAGCGCCATGAAGAATGTGGACGCCGCCGTCTACAACTACCTGAAGGGCGTGAAGGATGGCAGCTCCAAGGCCGGCGTCGCTATGGCGAACCTGAAGAACGGTGGCGTGGGTCTGGCCCCGTATCATGACTGGGACAGCAAGGTTCCGCAGACTGTCAAGGATAAGGTCAAGGAAGCCACTGACGGCTTACTGAGCGGCAAGATCGCGACCGGCTACAAGCCGTAATGTTGTCCCAAGAGGGACCGGCCTGACGGCCTTGCGCGATGCTGCGTAACGTGAACTGATCAGAAGGGTGCTGTGCAGCCAGAGCCGTACAGCACCCTTCATCGTATGTTCGACTTGTCTCCGACTAAAGGGAGCGGGCCATGACAATAGCCTTACAAGCTTCCGGGATCACTAAGCGGTTTCCCGGCGTGCTCGCAAATGACCACGTCGATTTCGCCCTGGAAAGAGGCGACATCCACGCATTGCTCGGCGAGAACGGCGCCGGCAAGTCCACGCTGATGAACATCCTGTACGGGCTCTATCAGCCCGATGAGGGCCAGATCTGCGTGAACGGTAAATCGACGGTCATCGCCAGCCCGCATGCTGCGATCGCTCACGGCATTGGCATGGTCCACCAGCACTTCATGCTGGTGCCGCCCCTGACCGTGACCGAAAACATCATGCTGGGTCAGGAGTCCCTGGTGCGTTCGTCCGCGTTCATGGGCAGCCTGGCTGTGCTCGACCGGCGGGCCGCGGCGGCCCGTATCCGCGAGCTCAGCCAGCAATACGGGCTGGACGTTGATCCTGATGCATACGTCAGAGACCTGACCGTGGGGGCGCAGCAGCGCGTTGAGATCGTCAAGGCGTTGTATCGGGCGGCTGAAATGCTGATCCTGGATGAGCCAACAGCCGTGTTGACTCCCCAGGAAGCCGATGACCTCTTCGTCATCATGCGCGGTATGGTTAAACAGGGCAAGTCCATCATCTACATCACCCATAAGTTGCGCGAGGTGTTCGCGGTGTCCGACAGCATCAGCGTCATGCGCGCAGGACAGATGATCGGCACCGTTAGGCCTGCGGCAGCCACCCAGGAATTGCTGGCGGAGATGATGGTCGGGCGCAAAGTTATCCTGCAGATTGACAAGGCCGACGCTCATCCTGGCCAGCCGGTCCTGACGGTCGACGGCCTGTCTGTCTTGGACGACCGGCGCCACATGGCGGTGGACGATGTCAGCTTCACCGTCCAGGCCGGCGAGATCCTGGGCATCGCAGGGGTGCAAGGCAACGGCCAGACCGAACTGGCCGAGGCGTTGACCGGGTTACGCAAGGTCACTGAAGGGCACATTTCCCTTCTCGGACACGATACTACGCGTGCTACCCCGCGTCAGTTGGTACAGACCGGCCTGTCCCACGTGCCCGAAGACCGGCACAAGCACGGCCTGGTGCTTTCGTTCCCCGTCCGGGACAACCTGGTGCTTTGTACTTACTACGAACCGCCCTTCGCGCGGGGGATGGAAATCGACTATGAGGTCGTCAAAAAACAAGCCGAGGAACTGGTGGAGATGTTCGACATCCGCACCGCGAGCATCGAGACCTCCGTCGGGACGCTGTCGGGCGGCAACCAGCAGAAAGTGATCGTGGCCCGCGAACTGGCCCGCCCGGTGCGGCTCTTGGTCGCAAGCCAACCCACGCGCGGATTGGATGTCGGCAGTATCGAATTCATCCACCGGCGCATTGTGGAAGCACGCGACGCCGGGGCGGCCGTTTTGCTCGTCAGCGCGGAGCTGGACGAGATCATGAGCCTCTCAGACCGGATCGCGGTTATGTACAAAGGGCGCATCCTGGCGACACTCGATGCCAAGACGGCTACGCGCGAGCAGCTTGGCCTGCTGATGGCCGGCGTAGTAAAGGAGGGGGCGAATGTCTAGCACCTCTTCCGTCGCGGTCAAGGTCCCGCCTGCCTCGCAAGGGGGCCAGGCCACACCCGTGACTCGGCGCATTCTAAACTTGCTGGCCATGCCCATCCTGGCAGTGTTCACCGCCTTCGTGATTGGCGGCGTGCTGATCTGGATCACGAGCGGCGACTTTAACACCGTGATCCAGGCCTACAGCGGCTTGCTGCGCGGTGCGTTGTTCAAGGAGCGCGGTCTTACCGAGACCCTGGTCGCGACGACGCCTTATATCTTGCTGAGCCTCGGCGTGGCAGTCGGGTTCAAGTCCGGACTGTTCAATATCGGCGTCGAGGGGCAATTCTACGTGGGCGCGATCGGCGCCGCATGGATGGGGCAGGCCATTCACGGCCTGCCGGCGATCGTGCATCTGCCGTTGACGCTGCTCATCGGCGCGCTGGGCGGCGCGGTATGGGCGGCGATCCCCGGTTACCTCAAGGCCCGCACGGGCGCGCATGAGGTCATCACGACCATCATGATGAACTACATCGCCTTCCGGCTGACCGAGTTCGTCGTCGCCGGGCCGCTGCGCGACCGGGCTTCCTCTGCACCGCAGACCCCGCGCGTCGACGCCGGCGCGGCGCTCTGGCCGTTCTACGCCATCCCGCAGCGGCTGGCCGATCCGCTAAACGCGCTGGGCGTGGCGCTGATCATCGGCTTTGTCGCCTGGTTCATCGCGCGGGCCGCGCTGAAACGGAACCACGCTCAAAGCAGTCCCACGGGCGAGATACCCGCTGCCGGTCCGAGATCCTTCATCGCCCGCCATATGCCCCTGCTGATCGCGCTGGCGACCGGCATCGTCTGCTTCTTCGCTCTTCCGGTCTTGACCAGGGTCTGGTGGCCTTTCAATGACCCGTATGATAGGCTGCACGTCGGCTTCCTGGTTGCACTCGGCGCAGCGGTGTTCGTCTGGTGGCTGATGTGGAAGACCACCCTCGGCTTCGAATTGCGCATGGTGGGCGCCAACCCCAATGCTGCCCGCTACGCCGGCATCAATATCACGCGCAATATCGTGGTTGCCATGGCGATCTCCGGCGCGCTGGCCGGTCTCGCGGGCGCCGGGGAGGTGCTGGGCGTGTCCATCTGCGGCTGTTTGCCGCAGATCTTCTCCAGTGGTTACGGCTTTGATGCTATTGCCATCGCGCTACTGGGGAAGAACAACCCGTTCGGCATCGTCCTGTCCTCGCTCCTGTTCGGCGCCATGCGCAACGGCGCGGACCTGATGGAGCTGAACTCCGGGGTGGGCAAGAATATGATCTCGGTCATCCAGGCGCTGGTGCTGCTGTTCGTAGCTGCGCCGCCCATCGTGCGCTGGATCTACCGCATCAAGGCGCCGGCCCGCACCGAAGAAGAAGCGCCGTTGACGCGCGGCTGGGGAGGAGGTTGAGCCCATGAGCACTGCCAGAAGTACCAGCGCCACGCGTTGGCGCTACCGTCCGGCCGGCGGGACCCCCTGGTGGGTGACGACGCTGATCGCTGGGTTTGGACTGCTTGCCGTGTGGTGGCTTCTCAACCTGGTCATCGGCGGGCAGTGTACGTATAAGTGTGTCCAGGATACGCTGGCGCAGACGTTGCGCTACGCCACGCCCATCGCTCTGGCTGCGTTCTGCGGCGTGATGTGCGAACGCGCCGGCGTGGTGGATATCGGCATTGAAGGCAAGATGCTGACGGCCGCCATGGTCGGTTACGCGACGAATCTGTTCCTTTTCCAGGCCCTGAAAGGCCCGCTGGGGGATGCCGCAGCGGGCGACGTGAGCCGCTGGGTAGCAGTGCTGGCCGGCATGCTTTCCGCCCTCATCCTGCAACTCTTGCACGCGGTAGTATCGATCCGCTTCAGGGTCGATCAGATCATCAGCGGTACCGTGATCAACATCTGGGCGACCGGTTTCACGGGGTTCATGTATCGCCAGTACCTGGCGCAAAACCTGCCCCCGGGCCCGGGTACGTTCCCGTTGGTTCCAATTCCGTTGTTGTCGCAGATTCCGTTTATCGGCCCGATCCTGTTCGTGCAAAAGCCGCTGACCTACATCATGCTGATCCTGACGTTCGTGATCGGGTTCGTATTGTTCTTCACCCAGTGGGGGCTGCGCGTCCGGGCGGTAGGCGAGCACCCGCGGGCCGCCGACACTCTCGGTATCAATGTGATTCGCACCCGCTACATCAGCGTCCTGGCGGGCGGGCTGATCGCGGGGCTGGCCGGCGTCTGGTTCACGCTCGAAGCGGTGGACGTCTTCAATCAGAACATGACCAATGGCCTGGGCTTCATCGGCCTGGCCGCCATGATCTTCGGCAAGTGGAACCCCCTGGGAGCGCTGCTCGGCGGGTTGATCTTCGGCCTGGGCAACAGCGTCACCACCATCGTCAGCATATTTCGGCCCGATATACCCTCGCAGCTCCCGCAGATGCTGCCGTATATCCTGACGATCGTCGTGCTCACGGGCGTGGTAGGCCGCGCGGTTGCCCCGGCAGCGGACGGGACGGCCTACGAAAAGGATTCGAGCGGTTAGCCCAAGCGCGCGGCGCGAGCAAGGCGGAAAGGTAAAGAATCCGAATCACTTCCCGCATGTCCTGACGGCGTGCGGGAGGTTTTTGTCTCAACCCTCTTTCATGGTATAGTCGCCCTACCTGATAGAAAGAGTTCACCGGCCCGCCGGTGAACGTTTTTTTATCGCTTTTGTGGAGCAAAGGATGAATCTGGCGGAGATTCTGCTGATTGCAGTGGGGCTGGCGATGGACGCGTTCGCGGTCTCGCTAGGTGCAGGGACGACCGGCTTCATAAACGGGCCGCGCCCGATCTTTCGATTGTCATTTCATTTCGGGCTCTTTCAGGCGCTCATGCCTATTCTCGGCTGGCTGGCGGGCTCGCGTGTCGCAAGCCTGATTTCGTCCTTCGACCACTGGATCGCCATGGGTCTCCTGGCCTTCGTCGGCATTCGCATGATTCGTTCGGGCCTTGGTCACGCTGACGAGGCCGGCCGGGCGGATCCGTCCAAAGGCGGGACCCTGGTCATGCTCAGCGTCGCGACCAGCATCGATGCTTTCGCCGTTGGGCTCACCCTGGCGATGTTGCAAGTGCAGATCTTGTATCCCAGCGTGGTCATAGGCGTGGTGACGGCGGGCCTTTCGTTGAGCGCGCTGCTCCTCGGCAACCGGCTGGGCGAGACGTTCGGCCGGCGCATGGAAGTGATCGGTGGCCTGATCTTGATCGGCATCGGCCTGCGCTTGGTGCTCGCTCATTTGCTCTGAAACAAGTGCTCTGAAACAAGGTGGTATAATCCGCTGAGGAGGAGGCTCGCCATGAAAAGACTGTCGATCCTGCAAGTCGTCGTCCTCTTCGCCCTGGCATTGTCAGGCTGCGCTTCCGGCGCCAGGTCCGAGGATACTCATCTAAAGCTAGCGCTGATGCCGGTGCTGGATGTCCTGCCGATCTATGTAGCCGAGCAGAACGGCTACTTCAAAGACCAGGGTATCCAGGTCGAGGCGGTGCCCGTCAAGAGTCCGCTGGAGCGCGACGTGTTGATGCAGACCAATCAGGTCGACGGCGTCCTGACCGATCTGCCTTCAACTGCCCTGCTGAACAAGGATGCCCCGAAAGTCAAGGCAGTCTACACGGCGCGGCGGCCGTTTCCCGGCGCGCCCCTGTTCCGCGTCTTGGCGTCCCCTAAGAATGATCTTAAGAGCCCGGCTGACCTGAAGGGCGTTCCGGTGGCGGTGAGCCAGAACACGACCATCGAATACTTGACCGATCGTTTGCTGGCCGGGTCTGGCCTGGCGCCGGGTGATATCAAGGTGCAAGAGGTGACCGCCATCACGGTACGCTTCGAGCAGTTGATGAATGGCAACTTGAAGGCGGCTACTCTGCCGGACCCACTGGCCCAGGGGGCGATTGCCGGCGGTGCGAGGCTGATCGTAGATGACACCAAAAACCCGAGCCTGTCGCAGTCGGTCCTGACCTTCCGCAACCAGGCGCTGACCGACAAGCCGGGGACGGTCAAGAAGTTCCTGGTGGCCTGGGAGAAAGCCGTCCTGGACCTCAACACCAACCCGGACAAGTACACCGACTTGATGATCCAACAGGGCCGCGTGCCGGACTCGATCAAGGGAACCTACAAAATGCCGCCCTTCCCCTCGCAGGGTATCCCCAGCGCGAGCGAGACCGGCGACGTGATCAATTGGATGCGCGAGAAGGGACTGATCAGCCGGGAGATGCCGTACAAGGACCTGGTGGACGCCGCATATCTGCCGAGATGATGATCGGTATTGAGGCCCTTACCTTCGCCTATCCGAACCAACCACCTGTTTTTCAGGATTTCTCGTGGCAGGTTGCGGCAGGCGAGGCATGGGCGGTGATCGGCCCTTCAGGTTGTGGCAAGAGCACCCTGCTTTACTTGATCGCCGGACTTCGCCAGCCGCGGGCCGGCCGGCTGTCGGTGAGCGGGCAGCCGGTGCCGCGGCCGCGCGCCAGCACGGGGTTGATCCTGCAGGACTACGGCCTTCTGCCCTGGGCCACGGTCTGGGAGAACGTTGCGCTGGTGATGCGGCTCGGCCGCCTTTACCGCGCTAAATCCGGGCCGCCGGATGGCTCACGTCCCTATCCGCGCGCCGACATCGGCGCGGACCAGGTCGACAGGTGGCTGTTGCGCCTGGGCATTGCCGACCTGCGTGATAAGTTCCCGAACCAGATCAGCGGCGGGCAACGCCAACGGACGGCAATTGCCCGTTCTCTGCTTCAGCAACCGAACCTGCTGCTGATGGACGAGCCGTTTTCGTCGCTGGACGCGCTGTCCAGGGAGGACCTGCAGCGCCTGACGATCGAGCTGCAACGCGAGACCGGTGTGACGACACTGGTGGTGACGCATAACATCGAAGAAGCGGTCTATATGGGCCGCCGCATCCTGGTGCTTGGGCGTGCCCCGAACACTCATGCCTGGGTGATTGACAACCCGGGCGCGGGCGCCCCCGCATATCGTGGCCGGCCCGCCTACTGGGACAAGTGTGCGGAGTTGCGCGCCGCGCTGGAAGCCGGGGCCGGAGGGGCGGCCTCCGAAGCAGCGGCCGCCGAAACAGCAAGGGCGGCTGCGGCAGGGGCTGCCGCAGCCGCGACGGAAGCGAGTGGGGGCGCGTCATGAGGCGTCGCGATCTCGCGCTGGCGTTCGTTGGGCTCCTGGTGGCCTGGCAGTTGGTGGCCTGGCTGGCTAAGGTGAATGTGTTGCCCGGACCGTGGCCGGTCGCGTTGGCCCTGCTGCACGCGCTTCCCCGCGGCCTGGGGCTGCACTTCCTGGTCAGCGGGTGGCGGGTGGTCGCCAGCGTAGTCCTGGCGATGGTCACGGCTGTGCCTGCCGGCCTTGCCCTGGGGCAGAGCCGTTTGCTTGGCCGCCTTTTCTCGCCTGTGGTCTACATCCTCTACCCGATTCCCAAGATTGTTTTTCTGCCTGTGATCCTGTTGCTCCTGGGCATCGGCAATGTCTCCAAGGTTTTCATGATCTACCTGGTCCTGTTTTTCCAGATATTGGTTGTGGTCCGCGATGCCGCCAGCAATCTGCGCCCGGAACTGCTCTACTCGGTCCGTTCACTGGGCGCCGGCAGGCGAGCCCTGTTCCGTTTCGTCTACTTGCCCGCTACCGTGCCCGCGGCCCTGACGGCCCTGCGCGTGAGCGTCGGGACAGCCATTGCGGTGCTATTCTTTGCGGAATCGTTTGCCACGACCTCGGGACTGGGTTACTACATCATGGTAGAGAGCTGGGGCCGGCTGGCGTATCCCGAGATGTATGCCGGTGTTGTGGCGATGAGCCTGCTGGGTTTGCTGCTATACTTCATAATCGATGGCTTGGAGCGCCGGCTGGCGCCCTGGATGTTTGCACGTGAAGCGTGATCGCTGGTCTATAGGATCATTCCCGTCCTCCCGCGTCTCACGTACACTGTAGCGAGGAGAGACCTTTCTTGCCTGATCGCGATCCTTCCGCCGTTCTGCCGCCTTCTGCGGAGAAACGCTCCTACGTGCGGCGTATGTTCGCCGCGATCGCGCCCCGCTACGATCTGATGAATCGGCTTATGACGCTGGGGCGAGACAGGATCTGGCGCCGCTCTACGGTGCGGCTCTGCGCGCTGCCGCGCGGCGGGCGTTTGTTGGACGTGGCGACCGGCACAGGCGAGATCGCTTTTGAGGCGCTGTTACAGGACGCCGCCCTGCAGGTGACGGGCGTGGACCTGACGCGTGAGATGATGGTGCGCGGGCGAACCAAGCACCCTGGCTTGACATTCCCGTTCCTGGAAGGCGATGCCCTGGCCCTGCCGTTTGGCGATAACACTTTCGATGCCGCTTGCTCGGGTTTTATGATGCGCAACGTGCTCGACGTAAGCGCCGCGTTCGCCGAACAGGCGCGCGTGGTAAAGGCAGGCGGCCGGGTCGTGTGCCTGGAGATCACCCGCCCGGCTTCGCGCCTCTTCCGACCGGTCTTTGACGTTTATTTTTTCCGCCTGGTGCCGCTGATCGGTGGTCTCATCAGCGGTCAGCCGCAGGCTTACCGTTATTTGCCGCAGTCCACGGTAGACTTTCCGCGCCCCGCCGAACTGGCGCGCATCATGCTCTCAGTGGGACTGCGCGATGTGCGCTATCAGACGGCCATGTTGGGAACCGTCGCTCTGCATTGGGGGACAAAGTAAGGTGAGCGAGACGCCGAAGCGCCTGATCGTCGGCCTATCCGGGGCCTCGGGCCAGATTTACGGCATCCGTCTGCTGCAGGTGCTGAAAGAGATGCCGGGCCTCGAAACCCACCTGGTCATCACGCCCGCCGCGCGCCTGACCATCGCCGAGGAGACGGACTGGACCGCCCGCCGGGTCGAGGCCTTGGCCGACCACGTCTACCGGGCGGGAGACGTGGGTGCGTCCCTCGCCAGCGGATCTTTCGCGGCCGCCGGGATGATCGTCGCGCCGTGTAGTATCAAGAGCCTGTCGGCCATCGCCAACAGCTACGCCGACAACCTCCTCACGCGCGCCGCTGACGTGCAGCTAAAGGAGGGCCGCCCGGTGTTGTTGATGGTGCGCGAGACGCCCCTCCATTTGGGTCATCTCGAGCTGTTGGCGCGCGCCGCACGCATTGGCTGTATCATCTTCCCGCCCGTGCCCGCCTTCTACGCTCATCCCCGCACTCTCGCTGATGTCGTGGATGCCACCGTCGGGCGGGCATTGGCGCGCATTGGGATCGAGAATGCCCTGTTCACACGCTGGGGAGGGCGCACGGCGCAAGAAGATGGATGAACGAGGCGGCCGGCGGGGACCTGCGAGAACGTATTGCGGCATTCCTGGAGTGGTATGATCGACAGCGGCGGCGGCGTCAATCACTTCAGCGCGCAGATCGTCGCCGCCTTTATGGCGCTGGGGTTCCTGGATCCGCACGGCGCGAGTCGCTTCTGGCGGCGCTGGCGGGCGAAATGCCGGGAGAATGTCACTGGGGCGCCCCGGGTGGTGGTTTCTTTGTCTGGTTGGGCCTTCCGGCCGGCCTGGATAGCAGCGCTGCGCTGCTGCCTGCCGCTGAGGCGTCCGGTGTCTCTTGCGTGCCCGGCGCGCGCTTCTGCAGCGACGGCGGCGGGCAAGCCAGCCTGCGCCTGGCCTTCAGTCTGCTGTCTGCAACGGAAATGACCGAAGGAGCGCGCCGGCTGGGGGCGGTCATCCGCGCGGCTGTGCGCTGCGCACAGCCGCTGCTGAGTGCATCTCATCTGAGGAGCAAGAGTCTGTGAACGACGCTGATTCGCCCGGCTTTCGCAGAACTGCGGACGAAGCCGCCCGCCTGGGCCATCCCTCCTACCTCTGGCGAGTAGGGCAGGAGCGGCGCCTGGCGCTCGTCGCGAGCTGGGCGCGCCTGGAAGGGGCGCGCATTCTGGATGTGGGCTGTGGGGTGGGGATGTATACCGAGCATTTCCACCGTTTCAGCCCGCACGTGACAGGCGCCGAGGTGGACCTGGGCGCCGCCCGTGCCGCGCGCGCACACATTCCGGGCATCGTGCTGGCGCCCGCCGAGGCGCTGCCCTTTGCGGCCGGCAGTTTTGATGTGGTTTTCTCACACGAGGTGATTGAGCACGTGAACGACGACCGGGCGGCTGCGCAGGAAATGCTGCGCGTCACCGCGCGGGGCGGACGAATCGTGCTTTTTGCGCCTAACCGGCTCTATCCGTTTGAAACGCACGGCCATTATTGGCGTGGGCGTTACCACTTCGGCAACACCCCGCTGATCAACTGGCTGCCGGACTCGCTGCGCAACCGCCTGGCTCCGCACGTGCGGGCCTACACCGGCCCGGGATTGCGCGGCCTCTTCGGCGAGCAGGCTGTGCGCCTGGTTCATCATAGCGTCGTGTATCCCGGCTTTGACAATGTCGTTGCGACCCGACCGACCCTTGGCCAGGTGTTGCGGCGGGTGCTATACACCCTGGAACACACGGCGCTACAGATGTTCGGCTTGAGCCACTTCATCGTATTCGAGCGGCTGTGACGACGCGTGGAGGCGCATGACACCGCAAACTGGCCCTTTCGGCGCCTACTTCGCCGCACCCATTTGCTAACCTCGCCGTTTTCTGCTAATATGGGCTTGCGGGGGGTGGAAGTTTCCCCCCGTTATTTTGCTTTTTGATCGGCCTCTATGACCTCTACGAATCGCAGTGACCAAATACAGCGTTGGCGTCGCAAGCGGCGCGTCAATGGCGGACCCCACATTGGGCAGTGGATCTTACGTCTCGGTAGCGGCTGCCTGGTGGTGAATCTCCTGTTTGTCGTTTTCATGGTCTTCGCCACAGTGGCTTCGGCAGCCGGTTTCTACTCGTACTTTGCGCAGGGCTTGCCCGATCCCACTGCCATCGAGACCAAGCAGGACCGCTTCGAAACCGTGAAGATCTACGACCGGACAGGTGACCATCTGCTCTACGAGTCGATCGATCCCCGGCCCAAGCTAGGGGGTGACCGCACCTATCTTACCCTCGACAAGATTCCCGTCCAGTTGCGCAACGCGACCGTCGCCCTGGAGGATCGCAGCTTTTACACTAACATCGGGATAAACGTGCAGGGGATCGGGCGTGCGTTGCTGAACAATCTGCGTGGTCAGGGTCTGCAGGGCGCGAGCTCGATCACCATGCAGTTGGTGAAGAACATCCTGATCGACCCGCAAGAGCGTTACGAGACCTCTTACGCCCGCAAGATCAAAGAAGCGATCATGGCGGTGGAGATCACCCGGCGTTACCCCGGGCGCCAGGGCAAGGACCAGATCCTCGAATGGTACCTCAACTTTAACAACTACGGCACCCTGGCCTACGGCGCGGAAGCAGCCGCGCGCGTCTACTACAACAAATCGGCGGCTGAGCTGACTTTGGACGAGGTCGCCGTACTGGCTGCCATCCCGCAGTATCCTGCCCTTAACCCTATCGGGTCGCCGGCGGATGCCTATCGCCGCCAGCGCAAGGTGTTGGTGGCCATGGTGGATGCCGGCTATCTGACCCAGGAGCAGGCGGACGGGGCGACTCGTTATTTCGATACCATCTTGCTCAACGAGCTCGTCAAGAAGGGCTTGCTGAGCGAGTCTGACTTGCCGCTGGTGGCGACTGGTGACAGACCCGCGACAGCGCGGGCGCTGAACGCGTTGGTCAAAGCCGATGTCGGCCTCACCCAGGCCGAGGCGGATGCCGCTAAGAAACTGCCGGGCAGCCTATGGCAGCAAGTACGCGAGTCTGCGGCCGAGCGCTTCGTGGTGCCACCCGATGCGCCGCACTTTGCGCTGCACGTTCTCGACCTCCTGCAGCAAAAGTACAACACGCCGGACGATCCCTACTACATCTGGCAGCACGGCCTGCGGGTGTACACCACGCTGGACTGGGACCTGCAAATCTACGCCGAGTGTGTCGCGCGCAGTCACATTGGCCATATGAGCCTGCAGACACCCAAGCCCTGCCAGGGCGGACTGCCAACGCAGCCGCCCATCCCGTACCTGAATCAGGCCGGGCAGAAATTCGATCACAAGGTGAGCAACGCTTCCGTCGTCGCCATCCGGCCGAATACCGGCGAAGTTCTAGTGATGGTTGGCAGCCTGGATTACTTCGATGATAAGATCGATGGGCAGGTCAACGTGGCCTTGTCGCCACGCCAGCCTGGCTCCTCGTTCAAGCCATACACTTACCTGACGGCCTTCGAGAGCGGCAATTTCTCTCCAGCGACCATGGTGATGGACGTGCGCACCGTCTTCCCGGACCCAGGCAATCCGCCATACGTGCCGGAGGACTATGATCGCCAGTATCACGGCCCGCAGTTGCTGCGCTGGGCGCTCCAACGCTCATACAACATCCCCGCCGTCTGGCTGATGGACCAGGTCGGAGTGGGCAACGTCATCAAGACCGCCCGCCGTCTCGGCGTCAGCAGCCTGAGCAAAGAGTTGAGCTGGTATGGACTGGGCCTGACCCTGGGCGGCGGTGAGGTGGAGTTGGTGGACCACACCTATGCCTATGGCGTGCTGGCCAACGGTGGTGTGATGGCCGGTCAACCGGTTCTGCCGGACCAGCAGCGGCCGGGTTATCGCCAACTTGAGCCGGTGTATATCCTGCAGGTTAACGACAAAGACGGCAATACCGTCGAGCAGTATCGGCAGCCGGCGACCGCTCGGGTAGCCGATCCGGCGCCGGTTTATATGCTCAACAACGTGCTGAGCGATCCGAGCCCGCGGCCGGTGGCTTTCGGCACGTTTGCCCAGTACCTGGAGTTGGCCGACCGGCCGGTCGCCGCCAAGACCGGCACCACGAACGGTTACGTCGACGACTGGACGTTGGGCTACACTCCCCAGTTGGTGGTCGGCGTATGGACGGGCAACAGCAATAGCAAGCCGATGTCCGACTCATCGGGCTCCCTCGGCGCCGCACCGATCTGGCATGCGGTCATGCAGAAGGCCATGGAAGGCCAGCCCGTGCAGCGCTGGCAGGAGCCGCCCGGTATCCAGCATGTTAAGGTGTGCGTGCCTTCCGGCATGCTGCCCGGACCGGACTGCCCGCAAACCACGGTAGAACTGTTCCGGTCCGGCCACGCGCCGACGCAATCGGACACCATGTTCCAGTCCTTTGACATCAACCGTGAGAACGGTAAGCTGGCCGCACCTTGCACGCCGCCGGAAAAGATCGATCACAAGGTATTCCAGATTTTCCCACTCAATTCCGCCGATTGGGTGCGCGAGAAGGGTATCGCCCAACCGCCGACCGCGCAGGACGATTCATGCGGCGGTGGCGGCGAAGTGGCCGGTGACGTGGGCATCGGCTGGCCGATCGTTGGGCAGCCTGTCATCGGAACGATCCAGATCAAGGGCAACGCGCGTGGTGACAACTTCCGCGCCTACAAGATCGAAGTGGCGCCCGAAAGCGCGCCGAACCAGTGGCAGCAGATCGGTCCCGAGCACACCAACCAGGTGAGCAACGACGTGCTGGAGAATTGGGACACCGCGGCCTTCGACGGCCTCTATACCTTGCGCTTGACCGTGATGCGTAACGACGGCAGCAGCCAGCCGGCAGACGTGCAGGTGGTGGTGGACCACACGCCGCCCGACGTCACGATCGAGCAGCCCAAGAACAAGGACGTTTACGTCATGGAAGATGCCGAGTGGGTGAGCATTACGGCGAATGCCCACGATACGTGGGCGATGGACCACGTCGATTTCTACATGGACGGCAGGAAACTGGGCACAACCACCGTCGCACCCTACAGCGTGCGCTGGACGATCGCCATGTCTACCAGCGCCGCGGCGGCGGCCAAGTCCACCTCGCCCATCAGCGAGACGCATAAGCTCACCGTCATCGCCTATGACAAAGCCGGCAACTTCGCTACCAGCGATCCGCCTGTGCAGATCTTTATCAAGCACAAGGAGCCGGATAAGAAGACCAGCCTGGTGTTGCCGGGGGCGGTGGGGACCTATCCCGGCGGGACGAGTGGCGACACAGCGAGGGCTGTGGATACGGCGATGCTGGATGGTATCTATGTTGACGAAGTTGACCCACGGCCCGGGGGCGCTGTGCCGGTAAAGAGAACCGTGGGTGCGCTATGCCGCATATTCTGATCACGAATGACGACGGCTATCAATCCCCCGCGCTGCATGCGCTCGCACGGGCCATGGTCGCGGTCGGCCGGGTGACGGTCTTCGCCCCCGACCATAACTGGTCCGCCGCCGGCCACACCAAGACCATGCACAAGCCCCTGCGGGTCAGCCAGTCCGTTATGGATGACGGCACTCCCCTCTACATCACGACCGGCACGCCGTCAGATTGCGTCGGGCTGGCGTTGCTGGGCATCGTGCCGGAGCGCCCGGATATTGTCATCTCGGGGATCAACAACGGCTCGAACCTGGGACAGGATATCACTTACTCGGGGACTGTAGCCGGGGCCATGGAGGCGGCAGTGATCGGCCTCCCGGCCATCGCCGCTTCGCAAGAGTTTGCCGAAGGCGATGTGGCCGATGCGGCATCGGGCGATGAGGCAGCGCTGGCGGCCCGCACCGCTTTTGCCGCTCGTCTGGTGGCCGGCCTGGCCCGGGATGTGCTGGAACACGGGCTGCCGCCCGGCGTCTTTCTGAATGTCAATTTCCCGGCGATCCCACCCGACCAGGTGCAGGGGATTCAAGTAACCCGGTTGGGGCGGCGAGTCTATCGGGATGTGCTGATCAAACGGCTTGACCCGAAAGGGCGCCCCTATTATTGGATCGGCGGCGATCCCCCCACGGGCGAACCGCAGGCCGGCACTGATATCGGTGCCCTGTCTCACGGTTTCGTATCCGCCACTCCGCTAAACATGGATATGACGGATCGCGCGCAGATGGAAGAGATGGCGCACTGGGGACTGCGCCTGCCCGAATAGGCGACGTAAACGTAATCGTCGATCGAAGACTCAGTTTGAAGAAGAAGAATGCCAGACCTTGCGGCGTCCTTCCCTGGTGTACGATAATCAAAGGATGGGGCAGGTAGATAGCTGTGAGTTTCAGACCACTTCGCGGCCGAGATGACTGGTACGGGGTGCTGGCAGTGCTCGGCCTGTTGGGCCTGGATCTGCTGTTAGTTCGATTCATGGCCGGCCGGCCGATCAACGGCCTGACTTATGTGTTGGGGTTATGGGTCCTGGCCAGCTTGCTCGCCATCGTTTATCTGGGCTATCGCACGGTCGGCGCGTTCACGATCCAGTACCGCGTGGATCGCGACGCCGTAACCCTGATCTGGGGACCAACGCGCCAGGTCATACCCCTCGGCCAGATTCAACGGGTCCAGGTGGGCCTGGGCGAGCGCTGGCACCAACCGTCACGTCCGTGGCATTGGCCATGCACGCATCGCCGCCGCTACGAGTGCGAAGGCCTGGGCATGGTCAACGCTTACGCCACGCGCGGGTTGAGCGAGCAACTACTGCTCGTGACCCCGGAAGAGAGTTACGGCATCTCGCCGGCTGACCCGACCGGGTTCATCCAGGCCTTACAGGAGTGCTATGCCCTGGGAGTGGCCCGGCCCTTGCAGCCCGAGCTGGCGCGTCCTCCGCTCTGGACCTGGCGGTTGTGGCGCGATTACAGCGCGCTGTTCCTGATCGGGATAGGTATGCTGGCCGTATTGCTGATGTTCGGCCTGTTCTGCTTCCGTTTACCGGTCATCTCTTCCGACGTGCCGCTGCATTTCGACATCAACGGCCTGCCGGATCGCATCGCGCCCAAGATAGGCCTGATCGCCCTCCCGGCCATCGGCTTGTTGGCCTGGCTGGTCAACCTGGTGGCCGGCATCTGGATCTATCGCAGAGTCCAGCACCAGGGCGCTTACCTGTTGTGGGGGGGAGCAGTGGTGGTGCAGATGATCGCCGGCCTGGCTCTCTTGAACGCGATGCGCTGGTGAATCGATGACCAGCCTGGCCGGGCGCTTGTTGCTGGCGCTTCTCCTGAGCCTGGCCGTCGGCGGCCTGGGATACTGGCGCCGCTCGCTGTCGGCCAGCGGGGCGCTCGGCGCAGTCCTCCTGGGCACGACTGTCTTTGGGTTGGGCGGTTGGGTCTGGGGCGGCACGTTGGTGGCGTTCTTTGTCAGTTCCAGCCTGCTATCGCATTACCAGGCGGGGCGCAAAGCCATCTTCGCCGAGAAGTTTTCCAAGGACAGCCGCCGTGACCTGGGTCAGGCTCTCGCCAATGGAGGCGTTGCCGCCCTGTTGGCGCTGCTCGTCGGGTTGCTCGGCAAAGGGCGTCCGGTTTACCCGCTGCTGGCCTACGCTTTTTTCGGCGCGCTGGCGGCCGTCAATGCTGACACCTGGGCCACCGAGCTCGGCGTCCTCTCTGCACACACCCCGCGCCTGGTGACCACCGGGCGACCGGCAGTCCCAGGGACGTCGGGCGCCGTTACTTTGGAGGGAACACTGGCCGCCGCAGCTGGCGCCGCGTTCATCGGCGTCGTGGCCTTCGCCCTGATTCAGGGGGCTGCCATCCTGACCAGCGGCCATTGGCTGCTCAGTGATTGGCTTCTCATCCCGGTGGCAACGCTCAGTGGCCTGGCCGGTTCCCTGTTTGATAGCTTGCTGGGCGCAAGCGTGCAAGCCATCTATGTCTGTCCGGCCTGCGGCGTCGAGACCGAGCGCGCGCTACATCGTTGCGGTCAGCCCACCCGCCACGTGCGCGGCTGGCGTTGGTTGGATAACGATTGGGTCAACTTTTTTGCCTCCATGGTCGGAGCTATCCTGGCTGCTGCTGCGGCCACAGTCGCGATCCTGGTCTGAGTGATCACGGAGCTTCCTGATAGAGACATATGACGAACCAACCGGAACCGATCGTGAGTATTATCATCCCCGCTTACAACGAAGAGGTGCGCCTGCCCCGCTCCCTCAAGCAGATTGTGGAGTTCGCGCAGGGGCAGTCCGAGCCGATTGAGGTGCTGGTAGTCGAGAATGGCAGCCGCGACCGCACGACCGAGATCGCCGAGGCGTTTGCCGTGCAGTATCCGTTCATCCGCGTGCTGCACAGCGCCAAGGGCAAAGGTGTGGCCGTCCAGGCCGGGATGATGGCCGGTCAGGGCCGCTATCTGTTCATGTGTGATTCCGACTTATCCATGCCGATCACCGAATTGCCCAAATTCCTGCCCCCGCTGTGTTACCAGGACTACGACGTGGCCATTGGCTCGCGCGAAGGGCCGGGCGCGCATCGCTACAATGAGCCCGGCTATCGGCACCTGATGGGCCGGGTGTTCAACCTGGTGGTGCGTGTGTTGGCTGTACCGGGTTTTCAGGATACCCAGTGCGGCTTCAAGAGCTTCCGGCGCGAAGTGGCGCGCGAGGTCTTCGCGGAACAGACCATGACCGGCTGGAGCTTCGACGTGGAGGCGCTGTACATTGCTTTGCGCCGGGGCTACCGGGTTGTGGCAATTCCCATCGACTGGTACGCTGACGACGACAGCAAAATCGATCCCGTACGCGACACTCTGCACATGGTGCGCGATCTGTTGCGCATTCGTATCAATGGCTGGCGCGGCGTGTATGGAGCCCGCCGGAATAAGGGACAACTTGTGGGGACCCACGGGAACACGTAGCGGAGCTAGGAAAACGGGTTTCGACGGGTTGCTTAATCGTCGCAACTGGGTTAAGATGTTTTTCAGTTATCCGGTTGTTGGGATCCCCCCAACCATTCAGCGAGGAGAGAAAGAGATGAAGACGAATCGCACTTGGCTCGCGTTGACGGCCCTGGTGGTGGTTGCCATGCTGCTCAGCAGCTGTGGCGGCGCCGCGCCGGCCGCTACCGCGGTTCCCGCCGCGCCGGCCGCTGCCACTGCTCCTGAGCCGACGGCCGCGGCCACCGCTGCGGCTGCAGTTGCGCCCACACCTGTACCGCCTACCCCGCCCCCGCCGGTGTGCGAGAAGATGGCCAACCCGCCCACCGTCAAGGCCGGCGAACTGGGTTCGGCTGACAAGCCCATCGTCATCACCTTCGTGCCGTCGGGCGACACCGGCAAGATCACCAAGGCCGGCAACGCCATCGCCGACTGCCTCAACAAGATGACCGGCCTGACCTACCAGATCCAGGTCGGGACGAGCTTCGGCGCATCGATCGAGGCCCTGGGCGCCAACAAGGCCCAGGTCGGTTTCCTCAACACCTTCTCGGCCCTGCTTGCCCAGACGAAGTACGGCATCACCCCGATCCTGGCCGTCCTGCGCAAGTACAGCACCAACGCCGTCGATCCGGACAGCGCCATGCAGGGGCAGATCGAGCCCTTCTACAAGGGGCAATTCATCGCCAACCAGGCTTCTGGAGTCAAGAGCTATGCCGATCTGAAGGGCAAGACCTTCTGCTTCGTCGACCCGAACTCGACTTCGGGCTACATTATCCCGCGCATCGTCCTCAAGGCGAACGGCATCGATCCCGACAAGGACCTGAAGGCCTCCGTCAATGCCGGCTCCCATCCCAACGTCGTGACCGCCGTGTATAAGGGCGACTGTGATGCAGGCGTTACTTACATCGACGCGATCACCGATCCGGTGGCCAATCTGCCGGCGAAGTACCCGGACCTGACCACCAAGGTCACCGCATTTGCCGATACCGACCGTATTCCGAACGACGGCGTGCAGGTTGTCAAGGACCTGCCGGCGCCCATCGTGCAGGCAACCACTGACGGTCTGTTGGCCATGGCCAAGGACCCGGGCGGCAACGCCGTGCTGCGCGGCCTGTATACCATCGACGGCTTCGAGAAGATCGATGCGACCTTCTACCAGCCGTTCCTGGATCTCTTGAAGAAGGCCGGGGTTGATCCCGCCGCTCTCGTCAAGTAAGTCCGACTGACCCTGACAGGAACAGGCCCAAGACCAAGCCGGTCTTGGGCCTGACCTGTTTAGCCGGGTGAAACGACAGCGAAAACGTCCTGCAACCGCCGCCAGTGCCGAAACCACGGCAGAGTTACCATGCTCAAAATCGAACACCTGACCAAAGTCTACCCCAACGGGACACAGGCTCTCACCGACGTCAGCTTCGAGGTGGCCGAAGGCGAGTTTCTGGCCGTCATCGGGCTGAGCGGCTCCGGCAAGTCAACCTTGCTGCGTTGCATCAACCGCCTGGTTGAGCCGACCTCCGGCAAAGTGATCTGGGATGGCGTGGATGTCACCGCGACGTCCGGGGCGGAGCTGCGCAAGATCCGGCGCCGCATCGGCATGGTCTTTCAGCAGTTCAACCTGGTGAAGCGCTCGCCGGTGATCACTAACGTGCTCTCGGGCCGGCTCGGCTACGTGAACTCGTTCCTCAGCTTGTTCAATTACTTCACACCACAGGATCGAGCGCTGGCCTTGGCGAACCTCGACCAGGTCGATCTGCGGGAGAAGGCCCACGTGCGCGCCGATTCCTTGTCGGGCGGCCAGCAGCAGCGCGTCGGAATTGCACGCGCCCTGATGCAGGATCCCAAAATCATCCTGGCCGATGAACCGGTCGCCTCGCTCGATCCTGTGCTCGCACATTCAATCCTTAAGTACCTGGAGCAATTGAATAAAGAGCGGGGGATCACCGTGCTCTGTAGCCTGCACTTTCTCGATCTTGTTCATCGCTACGCAACCCGCGCGATCGCCCTCAAAGATGGCCGGCTAGTTTTCGAAGGTCTACCAAAGCAAATCGATGACGCTCAGTTCAAGGCAATTTATGGCCAGGAAGCCGAGCGTGTCTCGATCATTTGAAACGAGTGATGCGCCAACGCCCATGGGATCATCAGCCACCGTTTCCACTACTCCCAGCCGCGGCTCTCTCCCCGTGCTGCTTTCCTTGTTTGTTCCCGGCTCAGGCCAATATTATCTGAGGCGCAGAGGGCGCGCGGGGCTGATCCTGGGCGCCGTTTTGGTCCTGGCATTCCTGATCAACTGGGCGCAGTCCGTCGCCAAGGTTGGCCAGGTCAGCATCGGCAGTCTCACGACCAGTTGGCTATGGCTCGTGCTGGCTTTCTTCTGGCTGTGGAACGTCTACGATGCTCATCTTCTGGCGCAGGGCCGGTTGAGCAGCGCGTTGCCGGCAGTGGTGCTGGTCGCGATCATTCTCTACGTGATTGCCTGGAACGTCACCGATATCAAGCTCAGCCGCCTTGTCACTCGCTTCTCAGACGCCAGGCTGGTCGCTATCGACCTGGTGCACCCCGACATCGTCACGCGCGATGACAGCGGCGTACTGCATCTGAGCGAGAACTTCCTGGATATTATTGGCCGGATCCAGCACGGACCCGCGCCTGCCTGGTTGGTCGCGCTTGGCATCGTGCCGAAGACGGCGACTTTTCCGGCATTTGTGGCCGGCACCCTCATCCAGACAATCGCGCTCGGCTTGCTGGCGACGCTATTTTCGACGGTCCTCGCGTTACCGTTGAGCTTCCTTGCCGCGCACAACATCATGTCGCGCGTGCCAGGGGGGACGGTCATCTACTACGCGATGCGTACCTTCCTGAACATAATACGCGCCGTCGATCCGGTTATCTGGGGCTTGATTGTGCTGGTCTGGGTGGGCCTGGGCACGTTCGCCGGCACCATTGCGCTCACCATTCACTCGGTGGCGGCTCTCGCCAAGTTGTATTCCGAAGAGATCGAGCACATTGACACTGGCCCGGTTGAGGCCGTCACGTCCACCGGCGCGAA
>JADGQF010000002.1 GCA_017882045.1 Anaerolineales bacterium | reverse complement strand
GGCTGAACGACCGCAGCCAGCTCTGCGAGCTGCATGACTACAAACGGACTACGACGGACATACTGAACTTTGTTAAAGATCCAGACCGGGTGACAATTGGATTCTGTTTCGATGCGCCCCTGGACCCGGCCTATCCCGAAGGAGCGGTCCTGGCGGACCTGCGCGGTGCCAATCCCAACGACGGCGGTAACAACGCAACGCCGACCGGCAACAGCTTTTGGACCCAGGTTGCCACCAACAGCCTGCCCGGAGAACTGAACCGCCTCAAGGACCCAAAGCGCGACGGCTTCCGCGTGCTTTCGGTCGAGAACCCGGCTGCGTTGACCGCCTACCCGGCCGCCGGCACAGTTATCAGCGATACGCTGACGAACCAGTACTGGGTCTGGAGCCAGGAACGGGTCGCGATCACGACGACTGTGGTGCTGGACAGCGGAACGCGCAGTGTGGCATGGGAGGTAGTCAGCGTGGCTAACGAGCTCAAGGCCGCCGACATGCACTGGCGTATCGAGCGCGTCACCCTCCGCTGACCGGCAGGCGTATGCAACCCAATGTTCATCTCGCGTCCTCGTCTTTCCCAGGCTAGCCTGACAGCCCTGCTTGCCACCGGCGCCGGCGACCGGCTTGCCTTCGTCCCTGCGCGCGCCGGCCCGTCGAAGCTGGCCGAAACTCTGGCCGCTATGGCTAACAGCCACGGTGGGAACGTGCTGATCGGTGTGTCCGCCGGGGGGCGCGTGGTGGGCATCGAAGACGTCGATCAGGAGCGGGAAACGGTGCAAGCGGCCGAGCTACTGCCCTCTCCGCCGTTGATCCTGCCGATGCCCGAAATGGTGCAACTCGAGGACAAAGCGGTCTGCGTGGTTGAGGTGCCGCCGGGCTTGCCGCACGTGTACGCCCTGAACGGGCGTTATCTGACGCGCGCAGGTATGCGTAACCGGCTCTTGACGACAACCGAGTTGAGCGGCCTGCTCCTGGAGCGCAGCGAAGCGGGCTTTGAAGCCCGCATAGTATCCGGCGCCTCGCTGGACGACCTGGACCCGGGCCGCATAGAAAGCTACCTGGACGGCGTGGAGGGGCTGACCGGCGCTGAATGGCAGAAAGCGCTGCTCGCGCGCGGTTGCCTGGCCCAACCTGCAGGCGCTGCCTCGCCCACCTACGCGGGTATGTTGCTGTTCGGGCGCCAGCCGCAGCGTTTCTTACACAATGCCAAGACCATCCTGGTGCGTTATGCCGGCCAGCAAATGGGCGATGAGTTCCTGCGCCAGGAAGCATCCGGGACCTTGCCGGAACAGATCCGCCAGGCCGAGGCTTTCGTATCTGCTAACATGCGCCGGGGCATGCGTTTGCGGGGCCTGGTACGCGAGGAAACCATGGAATATCCGATGCCCGTGGTGCGCGAGGCCATCGTCAATTCGATCGCCCACCGCGACTACGCGGTACGCGGCGAGGGGATCCGGCTGCTGATGTTCAGCGACCACATGCAGATCTACAGCCCGGGGCGCTTACCCGGCCATATTACCCTGGACAACCTGGTCAGCGAGCGTTTCTCGCGCAACGAAGCGATCGTGCAGGTGCTGTCCGACATGGGCTTCGTGGAGCAACTGGGCTACGGCATCGACCGCATGGTGGCGATCATGGCCGAGGCGGGGCTGCCTGCCCCGGTCTTTGAGGAAACCGTCGCCGGTTTTCGGGTGATTCTGCGCGGGCGCGGCGAGGAGTTGGTGAGCAGCGAGCCTGCGCCCCGCTGGGGGAACCGGGTGTTGACCTCACGCCAGGAGCAGGCCCTGGCATACGTGGCGCAGCACGGGCGTATCACCAACCGTGAATTCCACGAACTGGTCCCGGACGTCAGCGACGAGACGATCCGCCGCGACCTGGCCGACCTGGTGGACCAGGGCTTGATCATGAAGGTCGGGGACCGCAAGGCCACCTACTACATACTGAAGTGAGCGCTCCACGCGAACGATCGCTTCGGGCGGTTGCGCTGCTCTATGAGAGGCGCTAGAATACCGGCATGAGTAGCGATTACCGGATTTTCGTGGGCGCCTTTCCCCAGGGTGAGATCGCGACGCGCATCCAGGCAGTTCGTGAACGCCTTGATCCGAAAACCGCCCGGATCACCGCGCCCCACGTGACGCTGGCGGGGACGTACTGGCGAAGTGGGCCGCCGGTCCCCGAGAATGAGGCGGCGCTCATCGGGCGATTGCAAGCCATCCAGGGACAGATTCCGGCCTTCCCCCTGCTGCTTGGCGAAGTGCATACCTTTCCCCCGGCTGGGCGTCCGGTGATATACCTGGGCGTGCAGTCGACGCCGCAAATGCAGGCAGCCCGTGCTGCGCTGTTGGAAGTGGCAGGCACGGACAAGCACGCCCGGTTCGTGCCCCATCTGACACTGGCCATGCGCCTGACCGCCGATCAAGCCCAAGCGGTCGTGGAAGAACTGCGAACGAGTGAGTGGCACAAGGGCCTGCGGGTCGCGCCGATCGGCGAGTTGTGGCTGATGCAGCGAGGACCGGATGATCCGGCATGGCGGCGGATCGGCAGCGTCAAGCTGCTTAAAGAGACCTCGGATGCGACCCTTACTGACTGACCGGGACCCATCCCGCATCCAGACCTCGGCAATCACCGGCACGCAGAGGCGCCGCCTGCTGGGCGCCCTGTTGGGCGGCGGTCTGGGCCTGGCTTACGAGGGCGCAGCCGAGGCGGCCAATGGCCTGGCCTTGTCCGGCATCCCGTATTTCGCGCCGCCTCTCGGACCACTGGACGATATCCTCTCAGCGTTCTCTGGGGAGGCGCGCTGGGTCTGCTGGCGGCTTCTCGATGCTGGGACCCGAGGCGCGTGCCATGCTGGCCAACGCCAACGCCATGGTGCAGTCAGGATTGCACGCGCCTGATGCAGGCTGCCTGCCCCATACCCTGCAGGCCCGCGAGGTGGGTAACTTCCGCCGGCACGCGCGTGGGACCTATCGGCTGGATTGGACCCATCGCAACCTCGACTGGTTCGGTATCCGGCGTCCGGCCACCACCTATGAGAACCAGGCCATAGTGACGGCCCGCTTTGCCGACGGCTGGACCCTGGCATGCCTGTATGTCTCGCCTGCGGCAGAGCCGGTGTGCCGCGGCTATGCCGAAGGTGAGCAGTGAAGACCGGCTTGCTTTGAGCGCGTGACTACAGCGTTCTGGCACTACGCGTCGGACACTTTTCGCGCCCTGGTGGGTCCAGGGCACAGGCAGGTCCGGCCGCGGCAGGCGCCTGGATAGCCGGTGCAACTTCGGACTTTGGACACAGAGAAGGATAATATGCGTATTTTGATTACGGGTTCCAGCGGGCAGATCGGCACCAACCTCGCTCTCGCGCTACAGAGCCAGGGACACTTCGTTCTCGGTATTGACAAGCGCTGCAATACGTGGACAGACGAGATCGAGACGTTGCTACAGGATTTGAGTGTGCCGTACCGGGATTTCGACAAGGGGATCGGCACCGTCGAATACCCGCGTGGCCTGGATTTGGTCGTGCACCTGGCTGCCAATGCCAAGGTTCACGAACTGGTCCAGCACCCGGACCGCGCGCTTGACAATATGATCATGACCTACAATGTGCTGGAGTTCTGCCGGCATAACAATCTGCCGCTCATCTTCAGCAGCTCGCGCGAGGTGTACGGCGATATTCACCGTTATATCACGGAAGAGTCCTATGCCGACTTCAGCTTCACGGAGAGTCCCTATTCGGCGAGCAAGATCGCCGGTGAGGCGCTGATCTATTCCTATGCTCAATGCTACAAGCTGCGCTACCTGGTATTCCGCTTCAGTAACGTCTATGGGCGCTACGACAACGATATCGAGCGGATGGAACGGGTGTTGCCGCTTTTCGTCCGCAAGATCGCCTGCGGCGAACCGGTGACGGTGTTCGGCAAGGATAAGGTCCTGGACTTTACGTACGTGGACGATTGCGTCAGTGGCATTTGCCGGGGCATCGATCTGCTCGTGAGCGGCCGCGGCGACAATCATACGATCAACCTCGCTTACGGCCAGGGTAACACCCTCATTGCGGCGGCGGAGTATATCGGCGAGGCGCTCGGAGTTCAGCCCGAGATTATCATCCAGCCATCACGCGTAGGAGAAGTGACTCATTACGTCGCGAACATCGGCAAGGCTCATTCGCTGCTGGGCTATAACCCCACCACCTCCCTGCGGGAGGGAATCCAGCAGGCAGTGGCATGGTCGCAGGAGTGGGAAGCCGGGCACAAGTCCGGGTGAAATATCCCACATCTTTCCCACATTTATCCCACATCATTCCCACAGCCCGGAACGGGGGCAGGAACGAGGAGAGCGGGCGAAATTGTCGCCCGCTCTCCTCGTTCCCGCCCGACAGCACGCGCCTAGCGCATCGATTCGAGAGTCACCACCAGGTCACGACGCCACCCGTCAGCCTCGCGCATCGGCAGCCAGATAGCGCGGCGGGTCAGGCGGGCCGGCACGGCCTGGGCCCGCAGCCGTTCTTGCAGGCCGGCGGGCCGGTCGGCTGATTCCAGCCGGGCGCTCTTTATGACGAGTTGCCCATCCTCCTGGCTGATCACCTCCGCGCCTGCCATAATTGCCAGCACTTTCACCTTAACCACGTACAGCAGGTTTTCGATCTCCCCGGGCAGCGGGCCGAAGCGATCGAGAAACTCCTGCCGGATGTCCTCGATGGCTTGCAGGCTGTTGAGGCCGGCGAGGCGCCGGTAGAGCTGCAGCCGCAGCCCCGTTTCCGGCACGTAGCCCTCAGGGATGCTGGCCGGGATGTTGAGGTCCAGAGTGACTGCGGGGGTCAGTGGGTCCTGGAGAACGCCGCCGTCTTGAGTGGGCGTGGTTCGACCTGCGTCGCCGGCTGCTGCTGCGCCCCCGCCCGTCTGCGCCCTGCGCTCGGCGGTGTCACGGCGTGCCTCTTCCCGCTCGACTTCGCGCGCCTCGTGCACTGCCTGGGCAAGCAGACGCGTATAAAGATCGAACCCGACGGCGACGATGTGCCCGTGTTGGCGCGCGCCCAGCAACTCTCCGGCGCCGCGGATCTCCAGATCGTGCATGGCAATGCGGAACCCGGCCCCCAACTCGCTCGCCTCTTCAATCGCTTCCAGCCGGCGCCGGGCGTCGCTTGTGAGGGTTTTGTATTTGTCAACCACCAGGTAAGCATAGGCTCGCACTGCCGACCGGCCGACGCGGCCGCGCAACTGGTAAAGCTGCGCCAGCCCGAATTGGTCGGCACGATTGATGAAGATGGTATTGACGTTGGGTATGTCAAGCCCGCTCTCGATGATGCTGGTACAGACGAGTACGTCGTACTCCCCCTCGGCAAATGCCAGCATGACCGACGAAAGCTCTTTCTCCGGCATCTGCCCGTGGGCGATGGCAAGGCGCACCTCAGGCACAATCTTCTGGACGTGCGCAGCCATCTGCTCGATGCCCTGGACACGGTTATGCACGAAGTAGACCTGCCCGTTCCGGTCAATTTCCCGCAGAATGGCCTGGCGGATCATGGTCTCGTCGAACTCGGCCACGATGGTCTTGATCGGGAGCCGCTCTTCAGGTGGGGTATCGATGGTGCTCAGATCGCGCACGCCGGTCAGGCTCATATGCAGCGTGCGCGGGATCGGCGTGGCAGTCAGCGTGAGGACGTCCACCTCAGTGCGCATTTGCTTGATACGCTCCTTGTGGGTAACGCCGAAACGCTGCTCCTCGTCTACTATCAGCAGCCCCAGGTCCTTGAACGCCACGTCCTTGCTGAGCAAGCGATGCGTGCCGATGACCAGATCGACACTGCCGTTGGCCAGACCCTCCAGGGTCTTCTCCTGTTCGGCCGGGCCCTGGAAGCGCGAGAGCATGGCGACGTTGACCGGGAAGGAAGCCAGCCGGCGGCTGAAGTTCGTGAAGTGTTGCTGCGCGAGAATGGTTGTCGGCACCAGCACGGCGACTTGCTTGTCGTCCATGATGGCTTTGAACGCGGCGCGCAAGGCCACCTCAGTCTTGCCGTAGCCCACGTCGCCGCAGATCAAGCGATCCATCGGCTGCGGTTGTTCCATATCATGCTTGACCGCCTCGATGGCCACCAACTGGTCTTCCGTCTCGGTGTAGGGAAAACTGGCTTCCAGCTCGGCCTGCCAGGGTGCGTCCGGGCTGAAAGCATGCCCCTGGACGACCTCACGCGCGGCGTAAAGCTCGAGCAGATCGTCGGCGATCTCGGCCACGGCTTTCTTGGTGCGCGCCTTGACCTGCTCCCAATCCGACGTGCCCAAACGGTGCAGGCCCGGCGACCCGTCGCCGACGCCGACATAACGGGCCAGCCGGTCGGCCTGGTGCACGGGCACGTACAGCTTGTCACCCTGGGCGTACTCGAGCTGCAGGTATTCCCGTTCCACGCCCTCGAAGCTCATCTTGATCAGGCCCTGGAATTGCCCGATCCCGTGTTCCATGTGGACCACGTAATCGCCCGGCGTGATATCCGCAAAGAAAACCTCGGGAGCCAGGGCACGGGACTGCTGGGCGCGCCGCGCCCGTGGCTTTCCCCAGCCGAACAACTCGGCATCCGTCAGGAACCACAGATCCGAGCCGCGGCCGTCGCGACGCAGCAGAAAGCCCTCTTCCATCACCCCCTGCACCAGCGCGAGCTCAGGCGGCGGGGCTGTCAATTCCTCCACCGGCGTGACGGTGTAGCCCGCCTCGCCCAGCATCTCGGCCAGGCGTGTCGCCTGGCGCGTGACCATGACGATCTGTGCGCCGGCCGCAAGGCTGTTCTGCAGATCACCGGTCATCTTGCGCACCTGGCCGCCGTAGCGCGGCCCGGCGCAGAAGGCCTGCGTTACGGCTGAGTCGCTCTCTTCGCCAGCGGGGGTGGATGCCGCCCAACCTTCCAGCGTGGTTGGGCCAAGCAACAGCGCCGGGCGTGCGCTGAACTTCTCGCGCAGGGCGTCGGCGCCGAAATACGGGACCGCCAGATCGCGCGGGACGTCGCCGGCCGTCGCCAGGTCGCGGGCCACCTGTTCGGCCTGGCCGCTCAGATCGGCAAGGGTAGCCGCGATCTCGGCCGCGTCGTCAAGGAACAAATAACCGTTGCCGGGCAAGTAATCGAGGATGCTGGCCGGCTGGCTGTAAAGATATGGGATATACCATTCCAGGTCGCGAAAGCCGCTGCCTTCCGCTAGTCGCGCGATCTCGCGCTCGAATTCGATGCGCGCCGGTGGATGGCAGTTCGAAAGGTCCAACGCCTGCAGCGCGCCGGCTGCCCGTTCGCCCAGCTTGGGCAGGGCTTCGCTGGCCGGACCGACCAACGCCTGGGGCGCCTGGACGAGGGTGCGCTGGGTCGAAGGGTCGAAGGTGCGCAGGCTATCGATTTCGTCGCCGTACAGCTCGATGCGCAGTGGCCGGCGCAGGTTGGGCGGCCAGATGTCGACGATGCCACCGCGCCGGCTGAACTCGCCGGGGCTCTCGACCACCGGCATGCTCTCATAGCCCAGGCCGACCCACGAAAGCAGCATCATATCCAGGTCAAAGCGCTGTCCCTTGCGGATGGGGCGCAGGGCCGCGCGCATCTCCCGCACCGGTAGGGTCATCTGCATCAGGGCGCGTGCAGAGGTGACGATGATCGGCGCCACGCCCGAGGAAGCGCCCATCATCTCGACCGGCGCGCTCATGACGTCGCCCCGGCGCGATGTATCGCCCGCCGCCAGAAGCCCAACCAGGGCCTCGAGGCGGCGCTGGCGCGTCTCCGACGCCCAGGCCATGCGCTCGTACGGCAGCGCGTCGGGATCGGCGAGCAGTTGCACCGGTATCTCATCGGGCAGCCAGATGCGCAACTCATCCACCCACTGCCGGGCCCGGCCGCTGCGCGCCGTCACGATCAGGATCGGCCGTTGCAGCGCGCGCGCCAACAGGCTCACAAGGTATGGCCGAGCCGCGTGATACACGGCCAGAGGGGTCGCAACGCGCTCCCCGGCCCTCAGCGCAGCCAGCAAATCCTCATAGCCCGGGATATCCTGGCCTAGTTCGAGTAATCCGTTAAGTTTCATTTTTCTGGTTGAACTGATTCATGGCTTCGCCAATACCGGACGCCAGCCAGGTGTCGAGGGTATCGGCAGCCCGGACGCGTGCGATTGCCATCGTCTCTTCGTCTGCCGCCGAGAAATTCTGCAGCACGTAATCGACCGGATCCATTCTCCCCGGTGGCCGGCCGATCCCTACCCGCAAGCGCGGGAACTCTTCTGTGCCCAGGTGCTGTATGATCGACTTCACGCCCTTCTGGCCGCCCGCGCCCCCGCCCGAACGCAAACGGATACGCCCCACGGGCAGGTCAAGGTCGTCCGAGACGACCAGGATGCCGGCAGGCTCGATCTTATAAAAGGCCCTCAGTTGGCCCACCGACTCGCCGGCAGCGTTCATGAAGGTCAGCGGCTTGGCCAACAACACACGCTCTGCCTTGCCCCCCGGGAGCTCAATGCGCCCGATGGCCAGCCGAGCGCGCTTCTGGTGCTTGTCGAATTCCAGCCCGTGGCGCTGCGCCCATAGCTCGATCACCTGAAAGCCGGCATTGTGCCGGTTACGGGCATGCTCGGGGCCGGGATTGCCCAACCCCACGATCATCTTGGCCGGGCCGCTGCCCTCGGCAGGCGCACGGCGCTGAAAAATAGAGCGCACGGCTTGCATGTCGTCTTCCTTCAAACGGCACAAGGGGCTGTCCCAGCGGACCAGCCCCTCGCGAACCGTCGGTGAGAAAAGCCATTTCTGTCTACGGCCTGATCCTGTGCCACGCCCAAACGAGAAGCGCCTTTACGCCGAAGAACAGCCCGACCACGGCAAAAGCACCCACAGTGTAGACGGCCGCGCGTTTTGCGGTCGACCCAACCTGGTCGAGGCTGAGGCCCTGCGCGATATCACCCAGGCTCGTCCCACCGCTGCTTCCGCTGCTTCCGCTGCTTCCGCTGCTCAGGATCGGCGTGATCGCAGGCGTCGGGGTGCCGCCACCCGCTTTCACAGTAACCGTCAGCGTCGCCCCCGGAGGGGGTGTCTTCTGCCCCGGCAGTTGCACCATAATCGTCGCGGTCGGCTCCAGCGTCGGCTCCTGGGTCGGCTCCTGGGTCGGCACGCCACCCGGGGTGACGGAGGGCGAAGCTTCGGGTGTCGGCGTGTCAGGCGCCTTCACATTGGCAACGGTGACCCGGCGCGCTTCGCTGTCATAGTAGTTGCCATCTTTCCTGACCACCCGCAGCCGCAAGCCATACACGCCATCGGGAACCGCACGCGAGTCCCAGGTGCCCAACAAGCCGAGCGGCTGCTGCTGATAATGTGCATCAGGACCGATGAAAATCCAGGCGTTATCACTGGCTACCGGCCAAGGCGTATAATAGAGTTCATAGCGTTGAAAATCAGGATGGGTGGCCGTGCCGACGACCTGCACCACTCCCCTTACCACTGCGTCCTGTTGCGGCTGAGCAATAACCGGCGGCTGGTCCTGCAAGAGTGGCGCAGCGAGACCCGGTACGGATGAATTCAACGCGATGACCGCCAGGACAACCACCGTAAGCGCCGCTCGCAGGAAAAGTCCCGCCGGCGGGCTATGCCTCGCAACCGGGAAAGATGACCACCTCATAACGCTTCCTACCACCTTGCTTGGGATCAGCGCGGCCCGGGAAAAAGGCCCTTTCCCTCCAGCGCCATACTCACAAGCCATTAGTGTACCATAAAATGTCGATGGCTGCCAAACCTCGATTGACAAAACACTCTCCGTACCATTATCATGTGCGGACGGAGGAAGAGCCATGATCAAAATAGTTACCGACTCGACGTGTGAAGGTCCGGCCGATGTCATGCGTCTGTCGACGCTGACCGTGGTGCCACTGAGTGTCGTGTTCGGGCGCGAGGCGCTGAAGGATGAGGTCGAGATAACGCGCGAGCAGTTCTGGGAGCGGCTGCCGAAAGCAGACCCGCTGCCGACCACCTCGCAGGGCAGTCCGGCCGATTTTCTCGAACCATTCAAGCGCCTGACCGACGCCGGGGAAGAGATCGTGGCCGTCACCCTGTCCAGCAAGCTGAGCGGCACGTATGACTCTGCCATCCAGGCCACGGCAGCATTGCCGGGCCGCCCAATCGACGTGGTTGACTCCTACAGTGTGTCCGTGGGACTGGGGCTGATGGTGCAAAAAGCCGCGGAGATGGCAGCCGCGGGAGCGACGCGCGCGCAGATCGTGGCCCAAATGCTGCAGATGCGCGACGAAATCCACATTACATTCGCCCTCGATACCCTGGAGTACCTGCAACGCGGGGGACGCATTGGCAAAGCCCAGGCCCTCGTCGGCAGCTTGCTCAATTTCAAGCCTCTCTTGGCCATCCAGGCCGGAGAGGTAGTGCCGGTGGGGAGAGCGCGGTCGCGGCGCAAAGCGTTGGACAAGCTGCTGGAGATGCTGTCACACGAGGTCCAGGCGCGTGGGCCGCAGGTGAAGCTGGCCATCACCCAGGCGGGAGTCCCCGACGAGGCCGCCCAGGTGGCCCAAGCATTGTCCAGGGAGTTCCGCACCCCGCACGTCTTCACGTGCACCCTCGGTCCCGTGGTGGGCGTCCATGTCGGGCTAGGCACGATCGGCGCCGCGGTCTACCCGGGATCTTGATAAACCGGCCATGGCGTCCTAAGACCCAGCGCGTCCCCACATCCACACACGTGTTTTATATCCTGCCAGGCATCGGGGGGTCAAAACTAGATCCTGTGTCCAACCGAAACACGTACGCCGACCTGGACGAACGAGAGCTGATCGAGCTGGCCAAAACCGAGGCTGAGGCCTTTGGCGAGCTTTATGAGCGCAATGTCGAACGCATCTACAGATACATCTACTACCGCGTTGGCAATGAGGCCGACGCCGAGGATCTGACTGCCCGGACGTTCCATCAAGCGCTGGCCAGCATGTCTCGTTACGTTGACCACGGGGCGCCTTTTGCGGCCTGGCTGTACCGCATCGCCCACAACCTGGTGGCCAATCATCACCGCTCGGGCAAGCGCTGGCAAACGGCCTCGCTGGAAGACCAGGAACTGCTCGGCAAGCCGGCCGATGCGCCCGAGCCGGCGGCGGAAACTCAGGAGAGAGCGGGCGCTTTATGGGCGGCTATCCGGCGCCAACCCGAAGAGCGGCAGCGACTGCTCATCCTGAAGTTCACCGATTGCCTGTCAAATGATGAGATCGGCCGGCTGATGGGCCGCACCGAAAGCTCGATCAAATCATTGTACTTCCGGACGCTCAAAGCGCTCCGGGCGGACCTGGAAGCACGAGGGTGGTAGGGAAGATGCTCGTACGGAAGCTGCATCTAACCGGGGAGGAGACATGTGGCATGAACGACTACCAGCTTGAAGATATGCTCGACGCCCAGAGCCGGGCCCTGCGTGATAGCCGCTCCTCTGGCGCTGTCCCCGGCCGGCCGGCAAACCCAGCGGGATCCTCGGAAAAGCCTGGGCGCGCCGGTGGGTCGGAGGCCCAGCCATGGGCTGACCCTGCCGGCCTGGGCGATATCGCACTCACCCTCGCCCCCTTGCTCCTGCTCGCGCAAGAGATCGCGGCCATGTTGCTACCGCTGGCGCCACGGGCGGAATATCGGCACGCGCTGCACCGCAGCCTCATCAAGCAGGCGCGGCGGCAGCAGGCGTTGGGCCTGCTCGACCTTCCCGAACCCATCCGTAGCCCATTCGTCCCCGAGGCCCAACCGTTGCCGAACCGGGTGGCGGGCTGGATCACACAAGAAACAGCCTCGCTGGACGTCGACCGGCGCTGGGTGCTTGGGGCTGCCGCGGTTGGCTCGGCGGTTTCCCTGGCCGGCATCCTGGCTTACGTGCTGAGCCACCGGGGCCGGCCGGCGGCTTCGGCCTGAGGAGTGAATCGACCTACTTCCGCCCCCATCCTTCCAACAGAGCGGTGAACAGCCGCACCCCGTAACCCGTGGCCCCTTTCGGCTGGGCCGGTTTGTCCTCGTCGGACCAGGCCATCGAAGCCATGTCGATGTGGGCCCAGGGGTAACCCTCGGTGAAGTGCTCGATGAACTTGGCGCTCGTGCCGATACCGGCGGTGCGCCCGGTCGAGTTCTTCACGTCGGCCACCTGGCTCTTGACCGCCTCAGCGTATTCCTCATACAGGGGCATCCGCCACAAACGCTCGCCCGATGCCTCCGCCGCCGCAACCAGCTTAGCGGCCAGGTCCTCATCGTTGGCGAAGAAAGCAGCAGCCTGCGGCCCCAGGGCAACGGCCTGTGCGCCGGTCAGAGTCGCGATGTCCACGACAGCCGCGGGCTTGAAGCGGCCGGCATAGGCGACGGTATCGGCCAGCAGCATGCGGCCCTCGGCGTCGGTACTGATGACCTCCATGGTTTTGCCCGTCATGCCGGTGAACACGTCGCCGGGCTTCTGCGCGCGCCCACCGGGCAGGTTCTCGGCAAGGGGCACCAGCCCGACCACGTGAAGCGACAGATCCAGCCTGGCGGCGACGGCCATTGCCCCGATTACCGCCGCGCCGCCTGCCATATCGCTCTTCATACGCCACATATCCTCGGACTGCTTGATGGAAATACCACCCGAGTCGAAAGTCACGCCCTTACCCGCCAGAACGACTACCGGCAAGTCCTCGCGCCCGGCGTTGTGCTCCAGGATCACGAACCTGGGCGGCTGCTCGGACGCCGTGGCCACAGCCAGCAGAATGCCCATGCCCAGCGCCGCCATTTGCTCCTGATCTAATACCTGGACCGTAAGACCGAGCTCAGCCGCCAGTTCCGTAGCCAGTCCGGCGACCATCGCCGGCGTCATGTGGTTGGCCGGCTCATTAACCATGTCGCGCGCCAGCAGGACGCCGGTCGCGATCGCGACGCCGCGCGCGACACCGGTCTCGCAGGCAGCCACACGCTGGGCATTGGCTTCGACCACCGTGAAGGTGTCCGGGTTTGGCTTCCAGTCATGCGGCACTGTGGACCTGTAACCCTGAAAACGATACGTACCCAACAGCGTTCCCTCAGCCAGCATCTGGGCTGCTGCCTCCGTCGCGAGCCCACCCGCCCCGGCGCCGTGGACCACGCTGGCGATCGTCCGGGCGCCCAGGTCGCGCGCTTTGCGCACGGAGGTGGCCGCCGCGTTGCGGGCCGCGGCCGGTCCGAACTTGCCCGGCTCGCCCAGCCCGACGATCAGGACGCGTGCGGCCGGCAAGGCGCTATGGGTGTAAAGGAGCAACGTCTCGCCTGCCCTGCCGGTGAAATCACCCGCCGCGATCACGTCTCGGACCGCGGCATCCAGCGCCGCGTCGACTGACCCGGTCGCTCCGCCCGGCTCAGTCACGCCCTGGAACAGGTTAACGACGATCAGATCAACCCTTTCATCGGTGATACTGCCCTGTTTGACACGAATCTCCATGCATTCCTCCTCTTTATTGCGCTAAGCAGGTTGAACCACCCAGGCCCGGCCGCCGAAGGTCGAACGACATCAAACGACGTTATGTTCTTTGACCAGGTCGCCTTCGGCAAAGCGGCTCAAGCGTAGCTGCTGAATGTCCCGGCTGCGCGCCTGCCCGTCCAGGATCAGCTCGCTCATCAGCAACCCGGCTGCCGGCCCGTGCATGAAACCGTGACCGCTGAAACCGGCTACGACGTAGAAACCGAGCGGGTCAGCTAGCCGGTCGATAACCGGGTGAGCATCGGGTGTAACCTCGTAAAGGCCCGCCCACTCACGCAGCAGGCCCGCTTTGGCGAGCAACGGGAACCGGAAGATAGCATTGTCCAGGTGCTGCTCGGTCCAATTGTGATCAACCGATTGGTTGAAGCCAGGCGGTTCGTTCACGTTCGACTGGCCGGTCAGGACCCCCCGCCCTTCACGGTGAAAATAGAGGTTGCGGCTGAAATCGATCACGAAGGGAAAATCGGCCGGCACGTCCGGCAGGGGAGTGGTCACGGCGATCTGACGGCGAACCGGCGAGATCGGCAACTGTACGCCGGCCATGGCCGCCACCTGCCTGGCCCACGGGCCGGCGGCATTGACGACCACCGGCGCGTCGATGGCGCCCTGGGAGGTCTGCACGCCCGTCACCTTGCCGGCCTGGACGCGTATCCCGGTGACCTCGACGCCGGTCAGCAGTTGCACGCCACGCCGGCGTGCCCCGGCTGCATAACCCTGTACCACCCCGCTCGGATCAGCCAGCCCGTCGCGCGCGTGGTAGGCCCCGCCCATTATGTCCGCGGTGTTGAGAAGCGGCACCATCTGCGCGGCCTCATCGTGCGAGAGCATCCGGGACGGTACTCCCAGGCGGTTCTGCATGCTCACCTGCGCCTGATACGCGCACACATCGGCATCGTTGTCCAATAAGAACAAGTAGCCGGTCCAGCGCAGGTCTATCTGCTGGCCTAGCTCTTCCTCGAAGTTGACGAGCATCGGCAAGCTAAGCAACGACAGCCGCACGTTGATCTCGGTGCTGAACTGGTAGCGTATCCCACCCGCACATTTGCCGGTGGCCTCACTGCCCAGAAAAGCAGCCTTCTCGAGCAATACCACATCCTGGCAACCGCGCGCCGCCAGGTGGTAGGCTGTGCTCACTCCCATGACTCCACCGCCGATAATGACGGCTGAGGCCTTGTTCGGTAACATAAAGCGCGCTCCTATAGCTCGACAATCGTGCCCAACCCGCGCTCCTGGGCAATGCGCAAGGCGCGAGTGGCGGCGGCGATGTCCTGCACCGCATTGCCCACAGATTTGAATAATGTGACCTCGTCGGCGGATTCTCTGCCGGCGACCTGACCGTTGATCACTTCGCCGATCTCATGCACTTGTTCGGGAGCCAGGAGACCTTGAGGGATAGGGTCTTGCCCGGCCATCTCCGCGACCAAAGCCTTAGCCCGATCGGTGTTTCGGTCATACACCCAGGCGCGGCGAATCGACCGGACAGTGCACAGCGCGAGCAACAGCGTGCGCGGCCTGGACCCCTGCCCCGAAAATGGCTGCCGTAGCGGCGCCGGGAAGAGCCAACAGGCTGGTCGCGACGCCGGAGGCCGCCCCCGCGCGCAGCGCAGTCAGGTAGGTCCCATCCAGGAGCGCGATCGGCTGTCCCGTCTCGGTATCGAGCAGGGCAACCAGGGTGCTGACAGTCGGCAGACCCCGCCCGGGATTGCCGGGGAAGACCGAGACAATCTTGGCGCCCAGCCCCTGGCTGTCCGGCAAGTAAGCCGGCATCACCAGCGCCGTGCCGTTCGACGCTGACCATTGCGTGCGTAGGGGCACCTCAGCCCGGCCAGACAAAAGCTGCGCAAAGGCCATACGCGTCGCCTCGATGGCATCCGCGATGGACAAGGCTGCCTTCACATCGGCGGCGGTGAGGATACGGATGCTTGCCATGGAGCCTCCCTCGGTGCGGGTCTGAGCCTGGCCTCAACTCACCGGCGAATGCGGCGCCGGCCACATCGGCGATTTGTGGCAATGGACTAACTGCCAGCCCGCGCCGCGCCGGGCAAACACCCGCGTTTCGTTGTGCTCGGTGTGTTGCACCCCGCCTTCGCCTGTGTAGCGCATCAGCAGGGTGAAGGTAACAATGGCGATGTCGCCATAGAGTTGCACCTTGGGGGCCAGCACCTCGTGCTCGACCGAGCGCGGCTTGCCGGCCCGCTGCTGCGCTTCAGCGGCGCGGCCGGTGGCCGCGATCTCCCGCAAGTGGAAGTCCAAGCCGTCGATGCGCTGCGTGCTGATATACCATTCGAAGAAGGTGACCTCCGGCGCGGTCGTCGCCCGGTAGGTTTCCAGATCTCCATCCCAGATGCTGCGCAGATGCCGGTCCAGCAAGTCCAGGATGTCTTCTTCTTCTACCCTTACCACGGGACGCCTCCTCGGTTCCACGCGCTGTCCAGCGCCGTGATCTCGGCCATGGGTCCGCCCAATCGGGCTCGCAGTGGGCTGATTATAGCTTACGGCATCCCTTGGGCGCAACCCCTCGTGCTCGGGCCTATGTGACCACCGTCATAGCGCGGGCCTTGCAAAAGGGCCTATAATGTGCTAGCCTACATTTGTACTTTGTGGCTCAAAGTCGAGCGTATCTGTCTCTCCACCGCGAGGAGGCAACCGTCAATGCTACCGGCCAAGATTCTTGTCGTCGACGATGATCCAGACTTCGTCGAAATCATGCGCACGATCCTCGAGTCGCACGGTTACAGTGTTATTACCGCATCCAACGGGCAACAAGCCCTCGCCCGCGTGAAGGCCGAACACCCTGATCTTATGGTGCTGGACATCATGATGTCCACCGTGCTGGACGGGCTGAACGTCAGCGAGCAACTGTCTCGGGATCCTGAGGCCAAGTTCATGCCCGTCATTATGGCTTCCTCGATCGCCGATACGCCCCATGCCGGGCTCTTCCCCATGGAAGAACAGCCCCATATGGATGCCTGGCTCTCGAAGCCCGTCGACCCAACCACCTTGCTCAAAAAGGTGGAGGAGTTGCTCGGCTAAAGGGCCATCAAGCCAACAGGAGCGTTTCGTGTCAGCGCCGACCACCGTTCTGATTGTTGACGACGACGCGGACTTTCGCGAGTTTGTGCGCATCGTGTTGGAAAGCCACGGCTATCGGGTGCTGGAGGCCGCCAACGCTGGCGATGGGCTGGCGCTGATGCGGGAACAACATCCGGATGCCGTCTTGCTGGACGCGATGATGTCCTACGAACTAGCAGGGCTCGGGCTCATCAAGACGGTCCGGGGAGACCCGACCGTGGCCAACACGCCCTTGATCCTGATCTCCGCTGTCCTCAGCGACGACGAAGACCGCTTCCTACCCGCCGGCGAGCGCAGCATGGTCGATCGCTTCCTGAGCAAGCCGATCAGCCCTGAAGTGCTACTCGTCGAGATTGCTGCCGTCCTCAGCGGTCATGCCCGTCCCGGCCATAAGGAGATGGTATGAATCCGTTAGCCTCTTCCGCACCGCCCCCCGGTTCAGCAGTGATGGACCCTGCCAAGCAAGCAATGGTCCTGGCCGCACTGTACATCGCCCAGGAACAACAAGGCTACGTGACACACGAGGCGATGGAGAAAGTCGCCCGCCGGCTGGGTGTGCCACCTGGGCAGGTATTCAGCACCGCCAGCTTCTACACACTCTTCCGCACCAAACCGGCGGGCCGGTTTGTCATCCAGGTCTGCGAAGGTTTGTCATGTTATCTGTCGGAGGGCGCCGAACGGGTAGTGGACTACATCAGCGCCAAGCTCGGCATCAAGCCGGGAGAAACGACCGCCGACGGACGCTTCACGCTGGAAACCGTCCAATGCCTGGCTTCGTGCGGCACAGCGCCGGCAATGCGTGTCAATGATCAGCTCTACGAAAACCTGACCGCCGCGGGCATCGACGCGGTCCTCGAACGCCTGATGGGGGAGGTGTGAACATGGATGCCTGGAAACCCATTTTGCTGGCAAACGTAAACCTCCCAAACTCTGAGAAGATCACCACTTATCTTGGGCATGGCGGCTATCAGGCCCTGCGCACAGCGCTGACGATGCAGCCCGAGCAGATCATTCAGGAGGTGAAAGCCTCCGGCCTGCGCGGGCGGGGCGGCGCCGGCTTCCCGACCGGGGTGAAATGGGGCTTCATGCCGAAGGATGCCCCTGTGAAATACCTGGCCGTGAACACCGACGAAGGTGAGCCCGGCACGTTCAAGGATCGGCTGATCGTGGAGCGTGACCCCCACTCGATCCTGGAGGGTGTGATCATCGCGGCTTACGCGGTCGGCATCCATCGGGCCTTTGTTTACATTCGCGGTGAATTCTTCCTGGGCGTCAAACGCTGGATCAAGGCGATTGCCGATGCCTACCAGCACGGCTACCTGGGCAAGAACATCCTCGACAGTGGTTTTGACCTGGACGTTTCCGTGCACCGCGGGGCCGGCGCTTACATCTGCGGCGAAGAGACCGCGATGATCGAATCGCTCGAAGGCAAGCGTGGCGAGCCGCGTCTGAAGCCACCGTACCCGGCGCAGGTGGGGCTGTGGGGCAAACCGACTCTCGTGCAGAATATCGAAACCCTGGCCAACATCCCGCACATCGTGCAGCGCGGCGCCGCCTGGTACGCGACGATCGGCACCGAGCAGAGCAAAGGTCCCAAGATTTTCTGTGTCAGCGGCCATGTCAACCGGCCGGGCAACTACGAGCTACCGCTGGGCACCAGCCTGCGCGAGATCGTCTACGAGCATGCAGGCGGCGTGCGCATGAACCGGGCGCTGAAAGCGGTTATCCCCGGCGGCGCCTCGACGCCCCTGTTGTTGGCCGACAAGCTGGACGTGCCAATGGCCTTTGAAACGCTACAAGCGGCGGGCTCGGCATTGGGCACCGGCGCGGTGATCGTGATGGATGAGACGACCGATATGGTCGAGGTGACCCGGCGCACGACCAGCTTTTTCGTCCACGAGTCATGCGGCAACTGCGTGCTGTGCCGCATCGGTGGGACGCGCATGCTCGAAATCCTGGAGCGCATGTCGAACAATTGCGCCCAACCGGACGACCTGGAGAAGTTGGAGTTTCTCGCGCGCGGTATTTACGGCCCCACCTTCTGCCCGATGGGGACCGGGATGTGCGAACCCATTTCCTCGGCGCTCAAGCTCTTCCGAGGCGAGTTCGCCGCCCGCGTGCCGCAACCAGTGATGGCATAAACCGCAAGACAATCCTTGATTGAGAGGCGATTATGGCTAAAGGTAAGATACTCGTCGTCGACGACGATCCCGACTTCGTCGCGTACACCCGCACGGTGCTCGAGAGTGACTGCTATGAGGTGGTCAGCGCGGGCAACAGCGACCAGGGACTGCGCGTCCTGGCCCAGGAGAAGCCGGACCTGGTCATCCTCGACGTGATCATGTCGAGCGTCCTCGACGGGTTGAGCATGAGCCAGCGCATGGCGGAGGACGTCATGTATCGGCATGTGCCGATCCTCATGGTCACCTCGATCGCCAACACCGATTACCTGGCGCTTTTCCCGACAGACGAGAGCATCCATATTGACGCTTTCATCACCAAGCCGATCGCGCCACGGGAACTGCTCAGACAGGTGGGAAAACTGCTGCCGGCATCCGTTGCAGGTTAAGCGAACGTCCCTCCAGACCGTTAATCCTGTAGCGTGCGGCGCCCAGAAAATCTGTCGCGCGGGTGTACAATACGCTCAAGCTCAACGTGCCGGCGGAGGATGCAATGCCCCAGAAAATCAAGGTCGGCGGGGTAATGAAGAGCGACTGCCTGGCAAGCATCAGCGTCCTGGCAGTCAAGGATCAGCCAGGGATCGCGGCAGCCATCCTGGATGCTCTCGGCCAGCGAAGGATAAACGTCCTGTTTGTCGTGCAGGTCATCGACCATCATCAGCAGGACCAGATGGTGCTGTGCGTGGATCGCGACGACCTGTCGGCGAGCCTGGCCGCGATTGAGTCGACCCGCCCCAGCGTCCAGCCCGAGGCGATAATCGCCAACTCGCAGGTCGCGTCGGTGGCCATCTATGGGCCGGACTTCAAGGAGCGGCCAGGAATAGCCGGGCAGATGTTCCGGGCCCTGGCCGAGCATGGGGTCAACATCCTGGCCATCAGCACCTCCATCTCGACCGTCACCTGCATCATTCAGTTGAGCAAGCTCAAGGACGCCCGTGCGGCCATCGACGAGTACTTCGAGCAGCCTTGAGACTACAAAAGATCTAAGACTTTGCTACCGGAAGACTTTGTCTCCCTTCAGCGCCTGCGTTTCATCGTACGGCTACACTTGCTCGGCCTCGCCGCGACCGCCGTCCTCGTCCTGATTGCTGCCTGGTGGGTCCCCAACCTGGCTCTCGGGGCGCTGCTCCTTACGCTGGCCGTGCTGGTGATTCTCGAGGGGGGCATCACCCTCTACCTGCACAACAAGCGCGAAGAGCAACTGCTCCCGCCGATGCGCGGCAGGCTGATGATCGGGCAATTGGCGATCGACATCCTGGGATTGACGGTGGTGTTACACCTCTCCGGTGGGGTTGAAAACCCGTTCTTCCCATTCTACGTCTTTCCGGTGATCCTGGCGGCGGCATTGCTGACCCGGCGTGTAGCGATCGGCTGCGCGGTGGCGGGCAGCCTGCTCTATGCGGGTCTGCTGGCCGGCGAGGCGCTGGGCTGGCTGCCCCACCTGCATCTGCGCGAGATCCAAGACCCCGTGCTGTATCTGCGCGGCAGTTTCCTGTTCGCGCAAGCCGTGGCCCTGGCGGCGGTCTGCTTCACTTCCGGCGAGGTGACGTCTCAGCTTATGGGCCGGCTGCGCGCGCGCGCCAACCAGCTATCTGAGAGCAACCGACGCGCAGAGGCGCGCGCCACTCAACTGCGCGAACTGAATGACCAGTTGCGGGCGGCCAATCAGGAATGTGCCCATCGTCGCGAACACCTGGACGACCTGTACGCGGAGCTGCAAGCCGCTTATGACCGGCAGGAAATACGCTCGCAGCACATGAGCGAGCTGAACGAGCAGTTGCGGGCGGCCAATGCAGAGTGCAAAGCACGACGCGAGGAATTGGTCCAGGTCAACAGCAAGCTGCAAGAAGCATACCGGAGGCTGGAAGCACGCAACGAGAACATGCGCGAGCTCAACGAACAACTGCGCGCTGCAAACGAGGCCTGCCGGAGCCAGCGCGATGAACTGTCGCGCCTGAACGCGCAATTGGCGCAGGTTAACATGAAGCTGGGCGAACTGGACGATGCACGCGCGCGCTTCACTTTGCTGGTGACGCACGAGCTGCGGGCGCCAGTGGCGGCCATCCAGAGCTATCTGAAACTGATCATCGAAGGCTACGTGCCGGAAGCTAAGGTTCGCGAGACGCTGGAGAAGGCCGAGAGGCGGGCCATGGAGCAACTCGCCCTGATCGCCGACTTGTTGGAGCTCGGACGCATCCAATCGGCCGATGCACGCGGCCTGGTTCAGCCGCTCCACCTGGAACAGACCCTGCTGGAGCAACTCGACCTGATGGCCGCACGCGCTCAGGAGCGCAACATCACGATCAGCACCGACGTTGGCGTCGATCTGCCTCCGGTGATGGCCAACCCGGACCAGATGAAGAGCGTCTGGAATAACCTGATCAGCAATGCCATCAAATACAACTGCGACGAGGGGCGGGTCGAGATCACGCTGCACTGCGACGACGACAGGCTGGTGGCCCGCGTCAGCGACACCGGCATCGGTATCCCGGCGGAGGTGATGCCCAGGCTCTTCTCCGAGTTCTTCCGCGCAGACAATGCCAAGGCAGTCTCGCGCATGGGTACAGGACTGGGGCTGTCGATCGTCAAGGAAATCATCGAGCGGGCCGGCGGGCAGATCACGGTCGAGTCGGAGCTGAACAAGGGCACGACCTTCCGATTCTGGCTACCGGTCATCAAAGAAAAGGCTGACTAACAGATTCTCGGCAGTTGCTCGCCGCTGAGCATGTCGACCACGCGCATGCCGCCAATACGGCTGCGCATGTATACCTTGCTGGGGTGCTCGGGCACCACTTCGCCGATGATCGCCGCCTGCTGCCCCAGTGGGTCCTCGCGAAAGGCCGCCAGGACCGCCTCGGCTACCTCGCGTGCCACGATCGCGATACACTTGCCCTCGTTGGCCACATAAAGCGGGTCCAACCCCAGGATCTCGCACGCGCCGCGCACGGCATCGTCGATCGGGATACTCGCTTCCACCAGCCGGATGCCGACACGGGCCTGGCCGGCGATCTCGTTGAGCGCGCTGGAAACGCCGCCCCGCGTCGGGTCGCGCAGCACGTGGACTCCCTCACTGCCTGCTGCCAGGACCCGGCTCACCAGGTCGGCTAGCGGTGCCGAATCGCTCTCCAGCGCCGTCTCAAACTCCAACCCCTCGCGCACTGACATGATGGCAATGCCATGCACCCCGATCCTGCCGCTGACGATGACCACATCGCCGGGCCGGGCGCGAGTGGGCGAGATGTGCACGTTTGCCGGGATGATGCCGACGCCGCTCGTATTGATGTAAATGCCGTCCCCTTTGCCGTGATCCACCACCTTGGTATCCCCGGTGGCGATCGGCACGCCGACCCGTTGCGCCGCCTGTCCCATAGACTGTACTATGCGCCAGAGATCGGTCATCGCCAGGCCTTCCTCCAGAATGAAGCCGGCCGACAGAGCCAACGGGCGCGCGCCGCACATGGCCAGATCGTTGACAGTGCCATGGACCGCGAGCGAGCCAATATCGCCGCCAGGGAAAAACAGCGGGCTGACGACGAACGAATCAGTTGAGAAGGCCAGCCGTGTCTGCGCCTCTCCCGTCGTGGTGGGCAGGCCGAGCACGGCCCCATCGTGCAGGGCCTCCAAGGCGGGATTGGCGAAAGTGGGCACCAGCATTTTCTCAATCAGCATTTGAGTCAGCCGGCCACCACCGCCGTGGGCCAGCGTGATAGTGGGATAGTCGCTGATCGGGATCGGACAAGTGAAAGCGAGCAGATCCGCCGGCGCGTTGCTGTCCCCCATAGTCATCCTGCCCTCCCATACTGATAATACGCGGCGCAGGCCCCCTCGGATGAGACCATGGGCGCGCCGAGCGGGTGCTCGGGGGTGCAAAGCGTGCCGAAGGCGGGGCAATCGTGGGGCTTCTTCAGACCTTGCATGATCTGCCCGGCGATGCACACCGGCGACTCCGCGGCCACGATGCCGGCCACGCCGAAGCGCTGCCCGGCGTCGAAGGCGGCGAACTCGGGACGCAGACTATAGCCACTCTGCGGGATAGCGCCAATACCGCGCCACTTGCGGTCCGACACCTGGAAGACCTGCGCCATAAGCTGCTGGGCGGACCGGTTGCCCTCGCGCGAGACAGCCCGGCTATATTGGTTCTCAACGCCCACCCGCCCCTCTTCCAGGGCCCGGACGGTCATATAGATCCCTTGCAGCAGATCAAGCGGCTCGAAACCGGTCACCACGACCGGTATATGGTAGCGTGCGGCGATCGGCTCATACTCCCAATAACCCATCACCGAGCAAACGTGTCCGGCCGCCAGGAAGCCTTGAACGGTATTGGCCGGCGAACTGAGAATCGCTTCCATGGCCGGCGGCACCAGCACGTGCGAGCAAAGGATGGAGAAGTTGCTCAGTCCCAGTTGTTTCGCCTGCCAGACGGCCATTGCATTGCCCGGCGCGGTCGTCTCAAAGCCCACCGCGAAAAATACGACCTGGTGGTCCGGGTGCTTCCGCGCCAGCTTCAGCGCGTCCAACGGTGAGTAGATCATGCGCACGTCGCCGCCCTGGGCCTTGACTCTGAGCAAGTCCGTCTGCGAGCCGGGCACGCGCAACATATCACCGAATGAAGTGAAGATGACCCCAGGCTGCCGCGCGATCGCGATGGCCCGGTCGATCAATTCGAGCGGCGTCACACACACGGGACAGCCGGGACCATGGACAAGGGTGATCTCCGGCGGCAGCAAGCGGTCAATGCCTGACTTGATCAACGTGTGCGTCTGGCCGCCGCAGATCTCCATGATCGTCCACGGCCTGGTCACCGTCCTCATAATGCCACGCAAAAGTTTCTGTGCGTCGGTCTCGTTGCGGTATTCGTCAACAAAACGCATCTATTCCACCCCAAGCTCGTCACGCTCGTCCAGCGCGCCCATCTCGCGCAACAGCTTGAACACTTCCATCGCCTCGGCCTCGTCGATACAATTGAGGGCAAAGCCGGCATGAACGATGACATAGTCTCCAACCTGCGCCTCCGGCACGTAAGCCAGGCAGACGTCCTTGGCGATGCCGCCGAAGCTGACCTTGCCCATCACTAGCCCGAGAGCAGAGCCCTGCTCAATCTGCGTAATCTTTCCCGGCACTCCGAGACACATATTTCATGTACCTTTCATCAGGCGTGCGGCGGCCACTGCCACCTGGCCCAGGCTGATGCAGCCATCGTTTGGTGGGACCAGGCGGTGGAGCACCACCTCAAAACCGGCCGCCCGCAGGCGGAGCGCGGCGCGTTCGGTCAGCAGCCGGTTCTGGAAACAGCCGCCGGAGAGGGCCACGCGCGGTTGACCGGCGGCCTGAGCGACGGCTTGGGCGACAGCCACGATTGCTTCGACCAGAGCATTATGAAAGCGCGCGGCCATGATACTCGCCGGAACAGCGCGGCGCAAGTCGGCGAGGATGGACTCGACGAGGGGCTGCCAGTCGAGGATGAGCGGGGCAGCCGGCGGAGCGAACGGGAGAGGAGCGGCGCTTCCCATATCCGCGGCCGGGCTCGCCGGGCGGTCCAGGAGCGGAAACGGGTAGGTATCCTCAACCGTCTCATCTGCGACGAACTCCAACGCGATGGCCGCCTGGCCCTCGAAGTTGACCTGCTGGTGCAGGCCAATCAGGGCCGCGACACCGTCGAACAGGCGGCCCGCGCTGGTCGTGAGCGGCGAATTAACTCCACGGCTTAGCATCTGGCCCAACAGGCGGCGCTCGGCCGGGCGGTACGCCTGCACCGTTGGAAGATATTCGTGGCCTAATCCCGCCTCGCCATAGAGTTCCCAGAGCAAGGCCAGCGCGATTCGTCCCGGCTCGCGAATGGCCGCCTCGCCGCCGGGCAAGCGGAAGGGTCGCAGGTGCGCCACGCGCGTGTATTCGGCCGCATCGCCCAGCAAGAACTCGCCGCCCCAGATCGTCCCGTCGGTTCCGTACCCCGTGCCATCCCAGATCACACCCAGCGCCGGTCCGGGCACGCGGTTTTCGGCCAGGCAGGCCGCCAAGTGTGCGTGATGGTGCTGCACGGGGATCAATTGCGCCGTTTGCTCGCGCGCCCATCTGGTCGACAGGTAGTCCGGGTGCAAGTCGTGCGCGATGGCGGCGGGAGTGGCCTCGTAAAGGCGCAGAAAATCGGCGATGACCCGTTCGAAGGCGGACATAGCCTCGGGCGTCTCCAGGTCGCCGATATGTTGGCTGATGAATACCTGACGCTCCACGCTGAGCGCAACGGTGTTCTTGAGGTGTGCGCCGACCGCCAGAACCGTGGGCAAGGAATGATCGAGCAAGACCGGCAGAGGCGCATATCCGCGCGCCCGCCGCAGGAGGCGCGGCTCATCCAGCAAGATCCAGGCCAGGCTGTCATCGGCATGGCGGAGGATCGGCCGGTCGTGCACCAGGAACAGATCCGCGATGCCGCTCAGGCGCTCCAACGCTTCGGCATTATCAATGCAGATGGGTTCATCTCTGAGGTTCCCGCTGGTGGCGACCAGCGGGAAGTCGAGCTCACGCGTTAGCAAGTGATGCAGGGGAGTGTACGCGAGCATGACGCCCAGGTATGGATTATCGGGCGCCACCTGGGCCGCCACCGGCGCGTCCGCCCGCCGCCGCAGCAGCAGGATGGGCGCCTCGGCCGAAGCCAGCAGGCTCTCAGCCGCCGGCGGCACCTCACAGCAAGAGCGGACCTGCTCCAGGTCACGCGCCATCAAGGCAAAGGGCCTGTCAGGGCGCTGTTTGCGCTCGCGCAAGCGGGTCACGGCGAGCGCGTTACGCGCGTCCACCATCAAATGAAACCCACCCAGCCCCTTGACGGCCAGGATGCGGCCCGCGCGCAGGGCAGCCGCGGCCTGGAGAAGAGCGGCATCCCCCTCAAACGTAACCGCCCACTTGCCGGCGCCGACGGACGGGGGCGCCTCCGGAGCGGGGCGGTCCGGACCATCCTGGCGGGGCTCGTAGAGCGCCAGGGCCGGCCCGCAGACCGCGCAGGCATTGGGCTGGGCATGGAAACGGCGATCGCGCGGGTCTTCGTACTCGGAGCGACAGGCAGGACACAGCCTGAAACGGCGCATGCTCGTATTGGGCCGGTCGTACGGTAAGGACTCGACGATCGTGAAGCGCGGCCCGCAGTTGGTGCAGTTGGTGAACGGGTAGCGATAGCGACGATTTGCCGGGTCCAGCACCTCGGCCAGGCAGTCCGGGCACGTGGCGATATCCGGCAGGACCAGGACGGTTTTGGCGCCACGGTTGTCGCTATGCCGTATCTCGAAGGTGGTGTAGCCCACCGGTTCCAGCCAGCCGGCCTCCAGCGATTGGATGATGGCGCGTGGCGGCCTTTCGGCCGGCAACCGGTCGAGAAAGCTCTGCAGAATCGGCTGCGAGCCTTCGACCTCAACAAACACGCCCTGGCTATCGTTAATGACCCAGCCGTTCAGGCCCAGCTCGGTGGCCAGGCGGTAAACGAAAGGCCGGAAGCCGACGCCTTGCACGGCGCCGTGGATTTCAACGCGCAGCCGCATGGCGGCCGTATATAACATGTTGTGGCGAATTCTCCCTCGTGGCCCTATTGTGCCTTATGTTACACTTTCTGTCAAGCGACGCGGGCAAGCGGATAGAGGAGGCCACGCGCATGAGGAATGCCAGAGGCGAGACGGTCTGAATGGCGCCTGGCCGGCGGTCGTTAGCGCCCTCTTGTCTTAGCTGCGCGCGCCGTTTATGAAATTCTCAAGGTCGGCTATCAGGACCTGTTGGTTGGCAATGATTGACTGCAGGACATCGCCGATGCTGATCATCCCCAGCAACTGATCATTTTCGCATACCGGCAGGTGGCGGATGTGCTGCGTCGACATGAGCTGCATGCAGGTCTCGATCGTTTCGTCCAGGCCCACGCAGAAGACCGGGGAGCTCATCAGCTCGCCCACGGTCGTGTTCTGCGAGGACTTGCCCTTGAGAATGACCTTGCGCGCATAGTCTCGCTCGGAGAACATGCCGACCAACTCGCCGTCGTCCACCACCGGCAGGGCCCCAATGTTTTTGCCGGCCATTTCCTGCAGCGCCTCGAACACCGTGGCCTGGCGCTTGATCGTCCACAGGCCCGCCTGCTTGCCTTGCAGTAGCTCCCGTACAAAGGTCATATTCCCTCCTAAGCCTGACAGTGAGCCGTCATCGGCCCGCCCATTGTTACCTGTTTATCGCGCCCCACGGCCTGCTTGTCAATAGGAACGCGAAATCGCGAAAGACGACCGGCAGCCGAGGCCCAGGCTACTAGCCCAGGCTACTTCCTGGCGGTCGCCAGCTTGCCTGCCGCCTTACCCGAGGCCTTGACCGGCGGGGCGGGCGCGAACGGGGCGGCGGCGCGGCGGCCCTTGGTGCGCAGGTAGGCGAACCAATACACCAGTCCGACCATGCCGGCGCCACCGATGATGTTGCCGATGGTGACGGGCAAGAGGTTGACCAGCAAGAAGTTGCCCCAAGTCAGGTGCGCCAGCTTGTCAGCGCCGATCCCGGCCTTCAGCACCGCGTCGAGCTTCCAGAAACCGTCACCGGCGAAGTCCTTGATGAACAGGCCGATTGGGATGAAGTACATATTGGCGATGCTGTGTTCGAAACCGGCGGCCACAAAGGCCGTGATCGGGAAGATGATGGAGAGAATCTTGTCGGTAGTGCTGCGGGCGCTGAAGCACAACCAGACGGCCATGCAGACCAGGGCGTTGCACATGATGCCCAGCGCGAGCGCCTGCACAAAGCCCAGGCTGGTCTTACTGACCGCAGTGTTGATTGCGGCGATGCCGACCGCTGCGCCGCCCGACAGGTATTGGCGTGTGAAGAACATGATGACCACCGTGGCCAACGAACCCACAAAGTTGCCCACGTAAACGATGATCCAGTTGCGCAAGAGCTGTAACGAGCTAACTTTGCCGTTGGCCCAGGCCATGACGACCAGGTTATTGCCCGTGAAGAGCTCGGCGCCGGCGACGACAACCATGATCAGACCCAGGCAGAAGGCGAGACCGGCCAACAGGCGGGTAACACCGTAGGTCAGTTGTGTGCCGGCGCCCGCGGTGACCGTGGTGGCGAATATGGCGCCGGCGGCGATAAAGGCGCCGGCCAGGATCGCCAGGATGAAAGTAGAGAGGAAGTCGAGGCGCGCTTTGCGGATGCCGACCGCCTCGGCTCGATCGGCCATCTCCGGTGGGATGAACGCGTCAATGCTGAATTCGCTGTCTGCCATATTTATCCTCCTCGTTACGGATAGTGTACCCACGAGTGCTGTTTTTCACAAATGGACGCTAACAATTCAGCCTATCATCCTGTCTATCCTGTCCGGGAAAGAGCTTGACCCCACTCTCTGCTCAGTCAGCCGCCCCGCGCTGTGCTTTTTCCAGCTTCACCGCACAGACCTTGAATTCCGGGATCTTCGCCTGCGGATCGACGGCCGGATTGGTCAAAAAGTTGGCCGCCGATTCGGGGAAGTGGAAGGTGGCGAAGACCAGCCCGGCCCCGACCCGCTGCGTCACCTCCGCCTTGGCGAAGATTTCGCCGCGCCGTGACGACAGGCGCACCAGGTCGCCGTCAGATATACCGGAGTTCTGCGCGTCTTTGGGGCTGATCTCGATCAGCGCTTCGGGGTAGGCCGCATACAGGCCGCGCGCCCGCCGCGTCATCTCGGCGCCGTGCCAATGGTAGATAACGCGCCCGGTGGTCAGCATGAGCGGGTATTCCTCGTCGGGCAACTCGGCGGGCGGCACGTGCTCAGCGGCCACGAAGCGCCCCAGCCCGCGGCTGAATTTCCCGACGTGTAAGACGGGTGTTCCCGGATGGTTCACGTTCGGCACCGGCCACTGGAGGGGCTCGCCCGCGTCCAACCGCTCGTAGTTGACCCCAGCGTAGCTTGGGGTGACGCCGTTGATCTCGCTCATGATAGCAGACGGGCTGGCATATTCCCAGCCGCCCCAGGGGGCATCGCCCGCAGGGGTAGACGCGCCCAGCGCGAGCATGCGCCTGGCTAACTCGGTGACGATCCAGCTATCGGTGCGGGCCTGTCCTGGTGGCGCCACCGCCTTGCGCACGCGCTGGATGCGCCGCTCCGTGTTCGTGAAGGTGCCTTCCTTCTCGACGAAGCTGGCCGCCGGGAAGATCACGTCGGCATATTGGGCCGTCTCGCTGTAAAAGATCTCCTGCAACACGATGAACTCGGCCTTAGCCATCGCCTCGCGGACGTGATTGAGGTCGGGATCGCTGGTCATCGGGTTCTCGCCGATGACATACAGGCAGCGTACCTCGCCCAACGACAGGCCCTTGAGCATCTCAGTGATGGTCAGCCCGACCTTGTCCGACAGCGGCACACCCCACGCCTGTTCAAACTTCCGCTGCGCCGTGGCGTCGGTGACGTACTGATAGCCCGGGTAGGTGTTCGGCAGCCCACCCATGTCGCAGGCACCCTGGACGTTGTTCTGTCCGCGCAGGGGATTGACTCCCCCGCCGGGCACGCCCATATTGCCCAGCAGCATCTGCAGGTTGGCGCAGGTGACGACGTTGGCAACGCCCACCGTGTGCTGCGTGATACCCATCGCGTAAAGCAGGGCGCCCGGCCGGTTTTCCGCCAGCATGCGCGCCGCAGCTTCTAACTGCTCCACCGGCACGCCGGTGATCTCGCTGGCTACTTCGGGAGTGTACTTGGCAACCACCACCTGCAGGGCCTCAAAGCCCTCAGTGCGCTCGGCGATGAACTTCTCGTCCTGCCAGCCCTCGCGCAGTATGATGTGCATGATACCGTTCATCAAGGCGATGTCGGTGCCGGGCTTGTGGCGCAGGTGCAGGTCGGCGTAGGTCGCGATGTCAATCTGGCGCGGGTCGGCGACGATCAACTTGGCCCCACGCTGGCGCCTGGCGCGCCGGATCTTGATGCCGAGGACCGGGTGCTGCTCGGTCGTGTTGCTGCCGATGATAAAGATCGACCGGCTCTGTTCAGTGATATCGCGGATCGAGTTCGTCATTGCGCCGCTGCCGAAGCTTGTCACCAGACCGGTGATGGTGGCGCTGTGTCACAAGCGCGCGCAGTGGTCGATGTTGTGCGTCCCGATCACCTGCCTGGTGAGCTTGTTCACCAGGTAGTTCTCCTCGTTGGTGCACTTGGCCGAGGCGAGCACGGCGACCGCGTCGCCGCCGCTCTCGCGCTTGACCAGCGTCAGCTTGCGGGCCACCACATCCAGGGCGGTGTCCCAATCGACCTCAACCCAACCCGAGGGCCGGTGGTCGACCACAGCGCGCGCTTGTGACACAGCGCCAGCGTCACCGCCGTTCCCGGTCCGGCGGCGGCGTCGTGCCTCGCCGGCCGCGTCCAGGCCACGGGGCGCAGAGGGCGCCGGTGTCACAGTGCGCCATTCGCCGGCGGCCAGGCGTGTTTGCAGTTGTTGGGAGTCGAGGTATTGGGCGCGCACCATCGGCTGTGTGAGCCGGTCCGGATGGTGGACGTAGTCATAGCCGTAACGCCCTTTGACGCACATCGCCATCCCGTTGACAGGCGCGTCCGGCGCGCTGGTCACGCGCACGACCTTGCCGTTGCGCACGTTCAGGTCGAAATTACAGCCGACCCCGCAGTAAGAACACGTGGTGCGCACCTTGGTAATCTGGTTGGGACGGCCCGCCCCCAGGCTCAGCTTGTCGTACAGGGCGCCAACGGGACAGTATGCCACGCACTGGCCGCAACTCTCGCAGCGCGCCTCCTGCAGGAACTGGTCGGCGCCCGCCACCAGTTTGCTCTCGAACCCACGCCGAGCGATATTCCAGACATCCCGGTTCTGGATCTCGGCGCAAGCCCGCACGCAGCGGGTACAGAGGATGCACTTATTGCGGTCGACAAAAATGAACGGGCTGGGATCGGGATTGATCGGGTAGGCGTGGCGGCGCCCAGCATGCTCGGGCCAGGGCACATCGTACTCGTAGACAAGGTCTTGCAGCTCGCAATCGCCGTTGACCTCGCATTTCATGCATTCATTCGGATGATCGCCGAGCAGCATCTCCAGCACAAAGCGGCGCGTGGCACGTGCGTCCTTGGACTCGGTATCGACCACCATGCCTTCAAAAATGGGCGTGGTGCAAGCCGTCTGCACGCCGCGCGCCTTCTCGACCGAGACGACGCACATACGGCAGGCGCCGACGTTACTGAGATCGGGATGATGGCAGAGCGTGGGGATACGGATACCGGCCGCGCGCGCCGCTTCCAGGATGGTGCTGCCCTCAGAGGCCGAGACTCGCTGGCCGTTGATGGTAAGTGTAACCGCCATGTATTCTCTCCGGCAAAGTGCTCAAGCAAAGTGCTCAAGATAGCGCAAACTCAGGGAAGTGGCTCTCCTATGCGTTCGAGCCATTCCAGGTCGCAGCGCAGGCAGCGCTTGCACTCCTCGCGGATCGTGCGCTCGTCCATGACCATTTCGACCTCGTCGAAGCGCTGACGCCGGTGGCGCTCCTCCGCCGAAAGCATGACTGGCCGGGGGCGGCGGGCGTCAGCATAGTCGTCCAGGTCGTAGAGCTGTGGGATGTCGTGGCGGACCGGCCGGGCGTAGACCTCTTTGAGCTCGCCCGTGACCAGGTAGGCGTCCACCGCCTGCGCCACCAGGTTGCCGTGGCCGACCGACTGCACCACTGTGCCCGGGCCGCCCACTGCGTCGCCCGCGGCGAATACACCCGGCACGTTGAGATCGAAAGCCTTGCCTACTTCAAACGTCGCCCGGCGATGGATACCCAGGCTCTCGTCCTCCACCCAGGTGATCTGGCCGATGGCCGGTATCAGCAGGTCACACGGCATGTCGAATTCGCTGCCCGGAACGCCGACGGGCTTGCGGCGACCGCTGCTGTCAAAATCACCCAGGCGCTGGCGTTGGAGCCGCACGCCCACGACTTGCTCGTCGCCGAGGACCGCCACCGGAGTGAGCAAGAAGTGGAACCGAACGCCCTCCTCTTCGGCTCCCTCGATCTCTTCAGGCGTAGCCGGCATATCGGCCCGCTCGCGACGATAGACCAAGTGAACCTCGCGCGCGCCAAGACGCCAGGCCGAACGGGCTGCGTCCATGGCTGTGTCACCGCCGCCGATCACCACCACGCGCTTACCGGCCAGATCAGGTGTTTGGGCAGAAGCGATGTCGCGCAGCATCTGTACGGCATGGTAGACACCCTTCAGATCCTCGCCGTGGACGCCCAGGTTGCGGCTGCGATGAGCGCCCAACGCCAAAATGATTGCCTGGTAGCCTTCGTTTTTGAGGCTCTTGATGGTGAAGTCGGTGCCCAGCTCCATATTTGTGCGGAACTGGACGCCTGCCCGCCAGATATTGTCGATCTCGGCAAAGAGCGCCTCGCGCGGCAGCCGATAGGCGGGGATGCCATACGTCATCATGCCGCCGGGCAGTGGCATGCGCTCGAACACCGTCACCTGGTAACCGCGTTGTGCCAGGCGCAGGGCTGCCGTGAGCCCACACGGACCGGCGCCCACCACCGCCACTTTGACGCTCTTCTCCGGCGCCAGCTTGGGCGGGTGCCAGGGCACCTCGAATTCATGATCGGCCATAAACCGCTTGGCCTGGCGGATGGCGATCGGTTCGTCGATGTCGCCTCGCCGGCAGCGCTTCTCGCAGAAAGCGGGGCAAACGCGGCCGCAGACGAGGGCAAAAGGATTGGAGTCGCGATGGACGGCCAGCGCCTCCGCATAGCGGCCCTGGGCGATGAGCGCCAGGTACGCCGGGACGTCGACGCCGGCAGGGCAGGCGCTGACACAGCGCGAGCGCACCAGCATCTGACAACTGGCAGCCGGGCAACGCGCCTCTTTGATGTGCGTCAGGAACTCGTCCTCGAAGTGGCGTAGGGCGGAGAGCACGGGCGAAGGGGCCAGTTGCCCCAGCGCACATAGCGAGCCCTTCTGCATGCCCTCGGCCAGGTGGCGGATGCGCTCGATGTCCGCCAACTCGCCTTTGCCCGCAGTGATGCGCTCCAGGATCTCGAGCATACGCGTGCTGCCCAGGCGGCAGGGCGGGCACTTGCCACAACTCTCGGCGCAAATGAACTTCATGAAATACGTGGCGAACTCGACCATGCAGGTCGTCTCGTCGGCGACGATCATGCCGCCCGAACCCATGGTCGCGCCCGCCGCACGCAGGGAGTCAAAGTCGACCGGGGTGTCAAGGTAGGCTTCTGGCAGGGAACCGCCCAGCGGCCCGCCGGTCTGCACGGCCTTGAATTTGCGGCCCCCGGGAATGCCGCCCCCCACCTCGTAGATGATCTGGCCCAGGGTGACCCCCATAGGGACCTCGATCAGGCCGGTGCGATTGACCATGCCGGTCAGGGCAAAGACCGCTGTGCCAGGGCTGCCTTCGGTGCCCAGGCCCTTGAACCACTTTGCGCCCAACCGGATGATGCGCGGCGCGTAGGCGTAGCTCTTGACGTTATTGACGTTGCTGGGCTGGCCGAACAGGCCGGCGACGGCCGGGTAGGGCGGCCGCGGCCAGGGCTGGCCGCGCTCACCCATGATCGAGTTCATGAGAGCCGTCTCCTCGCCGCAGACGAAGGCGCCGGCCCCTTCTTTGATCAGGATGTCGAAGCTGAAGTCGGAACCCAGGATATGCTCGCCGAGCAGCCCCAACGCGCGGGCCTGGGCCAGGGCGATCTGCAGACGGCGGATAGCCAACGGGTATTCAGCCCGGCAATAGATATAACCGGTCTGGGCGCCGATCGCATAGCCGGCGATGATCATGCCCTCTACCAGCGAGTGCGGGTCGCCCTCGAGGACCGAGCGGTCCATGAATGCGCCCGGGTCTCCCTCGTCGGCGTTGCAGATAACGTATTTCGGCCAGCGCTGCGTCTGGCGGGCCAGTTTCCACTTCGTGCCGGTTGAGAATCCGCCACCGCCGCGGCCGCGCAGCCCCGAGCCTACCATCTCGTTGATCACATCCTCGGGGCTCATTGAGGCCAGAACGATCTCCAGGGCGGAATAGCCATCCATGGCCAGGTAGTCGTCGATGGACTCCGGGTCGATCAAACCGCAGTTGCTCAGAACCACACGCAGTTGTTTTTCCTGGAAGGGAATGCGCGTGTGTTCCTTGGGGTGAACGAAGCTGAGGGACTGCAACGTGTGTCCCGACGCGATGGTCGCGACCGGGACCACTTCGCCGACCACCACTGCGTTGGTCAGGGGGGCGCCGTCAAAATAGGCGGCGAAGATCTCGGGGACGTTCTCGGCGCTGGCCTGGCCGTAGTTCATCCGCCCATGGTCCGAGGACTGCAGCTCAAGCATCGGCTCGTAGGAGCACATGCCCACACAACCGACGGGACTGATCGCAGCCTGCTTGCCGCGGCGGGCCAGCTCGGCCTCGACCGCGGCCACTGTATCCTGGGCGCCGGCTGCCAGCCCGCAGGTCCCCATACCGACCGTGACATACAGCTCTGCGCCGACCTTCCCCTGCCAGAGGTCTTTGGCCGCCGCCCGGCGTAGCGCCACACGCTCTGCTATGTCGCCCATGCGTTCTCCTCTGGACACTCAGCTACCGGCCTCTGGCCCACCTGCCGGCCCGCCGGCTACTGAGCCGCCGGCTGCTGTGCCCCCGGATACCTGCCGCTTGACTTGCCGCAGCAGCGTCTCCCGGCGCATCCGGCCCATCACGTGGCCGTCGACGACCGCCACGGGGGCAAGGGCACAGGAACCCATGCAATACACAATTTCGACCGTCAGTTGGCCGTCCTCGGTGGTGGCGTCGGCGCCAACGCCATATTCATCCTCAATCGCGGTCATCAGGGCAGGTGCGCCCTTGACGTGACAGGCGGTGCCATCACAGACCTTGAGCACGTGCCGGCCGCGTCGCTCCAGGTAGAACTGCGCGTAGAATGTCGCGACGGCATACACCTTACCCAGGGAGATGTTCAGACGGTCGGCGATGCCCTGCAGGACGTCGGGCGGCAAATAGCCGTAGAGAGCCTGCGCGCGCTGCAAGATTGGGATCAGCGCGCCCTGCTGGCCCTCGTATTCGGAAAACACAACCTCCATCGACGCCAGATCGACCGCCGTTCCGGTTTCGCCCATGCCGGAGACTCCTTTGCCGGATGTTGCGCGCGCAGTAGCCGCACGCGCAGGTACGCGGGAAGCTTACAGGAGCGCCCGCCCGCGGTCAATGACCCGCATCATTATGTGCTATATGCCACAACTCGCCGACCACCTGGGCCACTCCTGCGGCGCTGGCTGGAGAAAGCGTCGAGCCGAAGTCGAAGTCGAAGCCGCGCACCGAAAGTAGCTCGGCCACCGGGCGCGCGCCGTAAAGCTGGGCCGTGAGGGCTAACAACATGGCGGGTTTCATGTGATGGGAAACGAAGGAAGGGCCGGCTAGCGCCTGCATAGGCTCGCGGTGGACCAGCTCGGGGTAGTTGCCGGCATGCGCATCGACGAAAAACACCTGGTCGTAGTCAGCCAGGGTTTCGGCAAGTTCTGGCGCCAGTTGCTGGAGGAAAAGCGTATCGAGCGCCTGGCCCAGCTCGTCGAAGCCGTCGGCGCCCTCGTCCAGGGGCGCGCGCCCCAAACGCTTGCGCAGCCCGTTGACGACTGCCAATCCGATGCCATCATCTCGCCGGCTGGGGTTGCCGTAACCAATCACAAGAGTACGCATGAGTGGACATTTTAGCACAGAACGACCGGGAACGCGAAGCGGCCTAATCGTTCAGCGTCCACAGACAGGCGTGCTGCTCGCCTGTAGCGTTGCTGCTCCAGCCGGCCAACTGGCCGCGATTGTTCATGGCGTTGACGTAGTCTGCGCCACCCAGGGAGGCCAGCGTCACGTGCTGCAAGCCGTCCCTCTCGGTCCAGTAAAGCGGGCCGTTCAGCGTCTCGCCAATAAGCTGGCCGCGCGCGTTGATGTCCTGGGCCGTCGCGTCGACATCAGGCGTGGCGACCAGGTCGCGCAGGCCACGTCCGGCCGTCCAGGTGAGGATATGGCGCGCATCCCGAGTAGGTGACAGACCCTCGCTCCAGCCGGCTATCTGGCCGCGATCGTTGATGGAGTTTGCATAGCTCCGGGCCCGCCCGTCCGGCACTCCCAGGTCCTGCATGCCGTCCCTGGCCGTCCAGCGGAAGGCCCGGCCGCCCCGTGAGCCGACGACCTGCCCGCTCCTGTTGATGTCCCAGGCTTCGCTCCACTGATCGTCCGGCGCGCGGAGATCGTGCATGCCGGCCGCAGCCGTCCAGATGAACGCCGCGTGGGAAATGCGACTGAATGGTGGATCCTGCGCCAGCGCCGCGGTGTAGCCGACAACCTGACCGCGGTCATTGATGCCATAAGCGTAACTGCGCGGGCGTCCCAGTGCCCCCAGATCGCGCATACCGCCTGTCGCGGTCCAGATGAAGGCGTGGTCCTGCCCGTCAGCGCTGGTGCTCCAACCTACTACCTGTCCGCGCAGATTGATGCCCCTGGCCGTGCTGCTGGATCCGCCCAGTGTGCCCAGGTCACGCATGCCGCGCCCTGCCGTCCAGAAGAAGGCATGCCGCTCCCCAGAAGTCGTCGTGCTGACACCCACAACCTGCCCGAGCGCGTTGATGGCAAAAGCCTCGCTGTAGTTCCCACCCAGCGTCCCCAGGTCATTGAGACGCGTTGCCCTGAGCGACGCCGCGGCGGCGACCGGCCCGGCTGGCGGCACAATCACCGCAGCCAAAGAGAGCATGACTGCTAATATGGCAACTACGCGGGAGCGCAACATGCAATCCTCCTCACGGGGTTCAGATTATATTATAATATCATAAATCTGGCTATTAAGGATATTAAGAATTCTTAATAATTGGTGCCGTCCAGAACATAAAAGAGAGGGCCATAGGCCCGGCGGCCAACGAAGCGCCGCCGGGCACATGGCCCCCAGGGATCCTCGTTTGCTCAGCCTACCGGCAGGCCTTTGAACGCCTTGACCTGGCCGGTGATCGCACGTTCGGTGGGCAGACGCTCGATGCTGGTAGCGCCGAAGAAGCCGGCAATGCCCGGCCTACGCGCCAGCGCCTGGCCATGCGGTACCGTCCCGAGTTGTAGATGATGTTCAGGTCGGCCCCGCCGGCCTCAGCGCACTTGGCCGAGATGCCCGTGCCGGCCCCGCAGCCCACCACCGGTTTGCCGGCGGCGACCTGCGCGCGCAGCGCTTCTAATGCCTGTAAACGAGTAATGAACGCCATTGTTACCTCCTGAGTCACATCATTCCCAGCAATAGCTCGACCGCCCGATCCGCGAACTGCGGGTCGTTGATATTGCAGTCCAGCTCGATCACCGGGATGCCGGGTTTTAGGCCCGCCTTGATCGCATTGAAGCAGGCAGCATCGGCCTGCGGGTCCCAGTACATATTCGCTGGGCTGTCGAGCATGGAGACGCCCATTAGCGGGAGCAGAACGGTGACCGGGCCGCGCGCCTCGTTCGCGGCGCGCCCAATCATCCGGCCCATCACCTCGTTTTCCTCGACGTTGGTGCGCATGAGGGTGACATTGGGATTCCACTGGCAGAGATTGCGGCCCCGGTACTTCTCAGGGACGGTGTCGATGCCCCAGAAATTGCACATGTCCACGCAACCGGGCACCAGCAAAGTCGGGATGCCAGCGCTCGAGGCGGCCAGCAGGCGATCCGGACCGGCCGAGAAGACGCCGCCACACACTTCGTCCGCTAACTCGGTCGTGGTGATGTCGAAAGAGGCGGTGATATAGCCACTTGCGATCAGGCTCTCCATCGTCTTGCCGCCGGTGCCGGTGGCATGAAAGACCAACACCTCGTAGCCCTGCTTCTCCAGCGCCTCGCGCGCCCGGTTGAGGCAAGTCGTCGTGTTGCCAAACATGCTGGCTGTGATGAGGGGCTTGCTGCCGGCTGCTTCCGGGACGGCCTGGGTGACCATGCCGGGATTGCGCCGGCCGCGTTAGCGTAGATACGGCGACTGATCGAGTTGGTGCCCGCCACATCCACCACCGAAGGCATCATCGTGATGTCCTTCGGCCCGACGTACGCTGACACATCGCCGCCGCCAACTGTCGACACCATCAACTTGGGCACGCCAACGGGCAGCTCGCGCATGGCAGTGGTGGCGATCGACGTGCCGCCGCCACCTGCCATGCCGAGAATGCCGCCCAGGCGGCCCTCGTCAAACAGCCGCTTCACGACGGCAGCCAGGCCGTCCGCCATGACCTGCATGGCACAGGCCTTGTCCTTGGACGAGCGGAGCTCGGCGATGCTGCTGCCGCCCGCGCGGGCGATCTCGTCGCTGCTGATATCCGGCCGAAACGGCGGGTCGTCCAGCACGCCAAAGTCCACGACGACGGTCTCGACGCCGCGTGCCTGGATCAGGTCACGGACGAAGCGAAATTCTTCGCCTTTGGTATCCAGGGCGCCAACCAAAACAACTGCTTTGGGCATAAGAACCTCCTCGTTAGATGGCGACGATCTTCATCTGTGACGGCTTGCTGATATTATAAACCCTGGAAAGAGATACAAAAAGGACCAGGTAACAGACTTGCTACCTGGTCCACTACTTCCTATTCGGTCTATTCGGTCTTGCGATCAGCCGCGGACGATGCGCTTGAGCTCGTTGCCCGAGCGATCGTAAACTATAAGCTCCAACGGCATCTGGCCAATGGCGTGGGTCGAGCAGGAGAGGCATGGGTCATACGCCCGGATAGCGGCTTCGACCCGGTTGAGCGCGCCCTCGGTCACGTTATTGCCGTCGATATAGGTCTTGGCAACCGAATCCACGGCCTTGCTCATGGCGAAATTGTTGTTGCCGGTGGCGACGATCAGGTTCACCTTGGTCAACATGCCGTTCTCGTCGACCTGGTAGTGATGCCAGAGCGTGCCGCGCGGGGCTTCGATGACGCCTACGCCCTCGAAATTGGTCACCGGGCGGTTGATCTGGATGTCGGTAGACAGGATGTCCGGGTCTTCCAACAGCTCGCGGGTGTGCTCGACGGCATAGAGATCCTCGATCAGGCGGGCATAGTGATAGTACAGCGTGCCCTCGATGACCTCGCCGCCGCGCAGGGCCTGGAAGCGCTCGTACTCCTGCTGCGCCAGTGACGTCGCCATCTTCTGAGCCGCGTTGAGCCGCCCCAGGGGGCCGACGCGGTAGACGCCGTCAGGCCAGCCGAGCTTCTTGTAATACGGGAACTTAAGATAGGTCCACGGCTCGACGTGCTCGGAAATATAGTCCAGGTACTTGCGCCCGTCGAAGTGCTCGAGCTCCTGCCGTCCCTGGTCGACCAGGCGGATGTCGCCGTCGTACAACTGGACGGCATTGTCCTGGTCAACCATGCCCAGGTAGCCGGTCGGGAAGACACCGAACTTGGCCAGGTCCTCGCCGTTGGCCTCGACCCAGTCGCGCATCACAGCCAGGCCGTCCTGCACGTAACCCAGCATCTCGTCTAGCTCGGCCAGCATTGCCTCGCGGTCGGCAGGCTTGAGGGCCGCGTTCACCCCTCCGGGGACGGCAAATGTCGGATGAATGCGACGCCCGCCCAGGCGGGCAATGATCTGCTGGCCGTACTTGCGCAGCTTAATGGCCTTGACGGTCAATTCGGGATTGGCGCCATACAGGCCGACGACGTTGCGCACGGCCGGGTCACAGTCGAAGCCTAATAACAGGTCAGGTCCGCCAAGCTCGAAGACGTGCATCGAGTGCGACTGGATGATCTGGCCCATGTGCATGAGCTCGCGCAGCAGGCTGGCCGGCCGCGGCGGCTCGACGCCCACGATCTGATCGCACGCCTTGGCCGAGACCAGGTGGTGGCTGACCGGGCAGATACCGCAGATGCGCTCGGTGATCAGCGGCATCTCGAAGAACATTCTGCCTTCGCAGAACTTCTCGAAGCCGCGGAACTCGTTGACGTGGAAGATCGCCCGCTCAACTTTGCCCGCATCATCGATGTAGATGCCCACTTTGGCGTGGCCCTCGATACGCGTCACGGGCTCGATCATGATTTTTTGTGCCATATCAGTCCTCCTTAGTGCCAGTCCAGGTACTTCCCCTTCAATTCAGGCATGCGACCGGCCAACAACTCGGTCAGCACATACCAGATCGCATCTGCAGAAGGAGGACAGCCGGGCAAGTAGACGTCGATGGGCACAACCTGGTCGATTGCGCGACAGTCTTGCATGACGGCGATATCTTCGTGGTGCGGCACCTGTCCGTCCACGGTGCTTTCGGTCTCGACATAAGCCCGCTGCAAGGCTTCCTTGATACCGCAGGCGTTGCGCATGGTGGGCACGCCGCCGAAGACGGCGCAATCGCCCAGGGCGATAAGCACCTTGCTGCGCTCACGGAACATCTTGGCGACGCTCTCCGTGGTCGAGTTGTTGACCCCTCCCTCAAGAATGCCGACCGTAACGCCTTCTTTGGCGGGGTGCTTGAGGTCGGTCACCGGGGTGGAGGTGAGCGTCACGAGCTGGACCAGGTCCACGATGCGCTCGTCGATATCCAACAATGACATATGGCAACCGGCGCATCCGGCCAGCCAGTCACTCGCAACCGTTACTTTCTGATCGGCCATTTCGGTCTCCTTCCGTCAGTTCAGGCCATGGCCCAAGTGCGCCGCAAGCTTGATCAACACGCTCTCGACGGGCTCGATGCCCTGCGGGGCCGTGGTAGACGGATTGACAGGCAACTCGCGGCCCTCGACGTTGACGATGTGGCCCGTTTGCTCCGTCCAGACCGGGGCAGGCAGTACGACGTCAGCCGCTTCGGTCCAGGCGGTGTGGTAGGCGGCCTGCACCACCGTGAAAGCCGTCTCAGGCAAGGTCAGGCCATGGTCGGCCTTCGCCTCGTCGCCGGCCAGCAGGAACAGGGCCGAGCCTTGCACCCGGCGGGCGCTGAGGCCGAGCCTGGCCGCTCCGGCGGTGTTCGTGCCCTCGTAAAGCGGCAGGAAGCGGGTCTGCGCCGGGAGCGCTCGCAGAACATCGTAGGCGGCAGGAGCCAGGCCACCGGCATAGAGGACGACCGGATGCTGCGCGGCATCCACCATGGGCGCGATCTCGGCGATGGTTGCCAGGGGCAACGTGACACCGGCCCACGGATCGAGCTGGGTGGGTGCGTCGTTGACAACCACTAGCCGCGCGCCGTGATCCACCGCCCGCTTGGTGATGTAGCCAAGTACCTTCTGGTCCTGCAGCGGCTCGCCGTTCACGACAACCACGCAGTCGGCGTTAGAGAGATCCTGCAGCGTAGCCAGGGCGCCGAAGCCAGTGGGAGGCATCTCGCCGTACAGCAAGCCGGCCTGGTCGCTGCGCAGGACTTCCTCGAAGAAGCGGTGGAAGGCGGTCATAGTCTCGCCGGTAGCGCGTGGCGTCACCAGGCCGGCAACCGGGCCGGCGCTTTTCAGGCGAGAGGCGACGACGTCCAACGCCTCGTCCAGGGTCACATTGACCCAATCGCCGTTGCGCTTGATCATCGGCTGTTGGATGCGCGCGGGCTGCGGCTCGACGACCTCGAAGCGGCCGGTTACGCAGAGCAAGCCCGCGTTGGCGGCATCCCAGTCGCCCTCGGCGCGCAGCAACAGCCTGTCCCGGGTGATGGCTTCGATGCCACAGCCAACAGGACAGGCCATACAGGTAGTCTTGACGTGCTCCACGTCCGTATGGAGGCCCATATACGCACTGCGCCGGTCCATCAGAGCGCCGGTCGGGCAGACCTGCAGACAGGTGCCGCACGAAACGCAGGATGAGGCGCCGAAAGGCACGTCCATGTCGGCTATGATCATGGTGCGAGCGCCGCGGTCCTTCACGCCGATGGTGTGGTTGGCTGCGATCTCGTCGCAAGCACGCACGCAGCAGCGACAGAGGATGCAGCGGCTGTGATCGAGGATGAAGTACGTGCGGGACGCATCGACCGGCCAGCGCTTCTTGTAGTTTGGTGCATACTCCCAGTGGGTCAGCCCGTAGCGATAGCCCAGGCGCTGCAGATCGCAGTCTGTGCTTTCGTCGGTGCCGCTCATCGGGCAGTACATGCAGTAATGGATGCGCTCGGAGAAAAGGAGCTCGAGCACGAACTTGCGTGCCGCCTGCACTTTCTCCGACTCGGTCTTGATCACCATGCCGTCCGTAACCGGGAAGGTACAGGCGGGCTGGAGACTGCGCTGTTTCTCGATTTCGACGAGACACATGCGGCAGGAGCCCTGGGGCTGCAACGCCGGATGGTTGCAGAGCACCGGTATCTCAATGTCGTTGGCAGTTGCCGCTTGCAGGACAGTCTGCCCTGCTTGCGCCTCGATCTGGCGACCGTTGATTGTGATATTCAGGCAAGCCATCGGGTCATCGGCCTCCTCTCTCCTATGTGATGTATTACGCTTGAACTTTCTCAAGCTGGGGCCTAGCAATGCCCATGACATCCATCCATTCGAGGTCGCAGCGCAGGCAGCGTTTGGCTTCCTCGCGCACTGTGGCCTCGTCGAACCCAAGCTCAACTTCGCAGAAGTTGCCGCGTCGCTCGGTTACCGGCAATTCTGGCGCTTCGGGACGGCGCGCGTTGGCGTAGTCGTCCAGATTGGTCAACTGCACGATGTCAGGGCGAGCCGTTTCGTAGCGCGGCTTGACCATCTGGCCGGTTTGTAGCCACTGATCGACGGCAACGGCGACCAGGTTGCCCTGTGCGACGGCCTGGATCACGGTCGCCGGACCACTCACCGCGTCGCCGGCGGCGAACACGCCGGTCCGGGTGGTGTTGAAGGCGTCCTTGACCACGAAGGTGCTGCTGCGGGTGACCTCGATGCCATCCTCCTTCATCCAGGACAGATCGGTCGTCTGGCCGATGGCCGGGATGAGCACGTCGACGTCGAGGGTAAGCTCGTCGCCTTCTACCGGCACGGGTCGCCGGCGACCGCTGTTATCGAAGTCGCCCAGGCGTTGGCGCTGCATGACGACGCCGGCCAGGCGTTCGGCGCCCAGCAAACGCACGGGATTGACCAGGAAGTGGAACTGGATGCCTTCCTTGGCCGCTGCTTCGAGCTCTTCGGGATGGGCCGGCATATCCTGGTACTGCCGGCGATAGATGACGTGGACCTCGCTGGCGCCCAACCGCCAGGCGGTGCGGGCGGCGTCGATGGCGACGTCACCACCACCGACCACGGCCACGCGCTTGCCCACGATGGGGGCGGTTACGGCGGGATCGGCGCGCCGCAGCGACACATCGCGCAAGAAATCGGTGCCGGGCAGGACACCCTGCTTTTCCTGGCCCAGGATCCCCAGGCGGCGGCTCTTGTGGGCGCCGACGGCCAGAACGACGGCGTTGAAGCCGTCCTGCTGGAAAAGCTGGTCGATCGTGAAATCGCGGCCCAGCGCCTGGCCACAGCGAATCTCGACCCCCGCGCGCTTGATATTGTCAATCTCAGCGAAGAGTGGTTCGCGCGGCAGACGATACTCGGGGATGCCCACGGTCATCATACCACCGGCCACCGGCAGCTTCTCGTAGACGGTGACCTTGTAGCCACGCTGGGCCAGGCGCAGCGCGGCCGTCAGGCCGGCCGGGCCGCCGCCGACCACTGCCACCCGCTGGGACTTGGCCGGTGAAAGACGCTCGGGTGTCCAGGGATGCCCGGTCTCATAGTCGGCCATGAAGCGCTTGACGAGGCGGATGGCGATTGGGTCGTCGATATCGCCGCGGCGGCACTTCTGCTCGCAGAAAGCGGGGCAGACGCGGCCGCAGATGAGGGCAAACGGGTTGCGCTCGCGGTGGATCGCCAGGCCCTCGGCGTATTTGCCCTGGCTGACCAGCGCCAGGTAGGCCGGGCTCTCGACGCCGGCCGGACAGGCGTTGATGCACTTGGCACGCACAAGCGGCTTGCACTGGCCGGCCGAGCACTTCTGCTCGTCGATGTGGGCCAGGAACTCTTCCTCGAAAAAGCGCAGGGCGGCCATCACCGGGCCGGGCGTACCCTGGCCGAGAGCGCACAAGGAGGCTTCCCGCATGTTGCGCGAGATTTCCTTGATCTTCTCCACATCGGCGCGCGTGCCCTTGCCCTCGGTGATGCGGGTCAGAATCTCGAGCATGCGCTGGCCGCCGACGCGGCAGGGCACGCACTTACCGCACGATTCCGCCGAGGCGAAGGCCAGGAAGTACTTGGCGAACTCCACCATACAGGTATCTTCGTCGACGACGATCATGCCGCCCGACCCCATGGTGGCGCCGGCGGCGATCAGCGAGTCAAAGTCGACGGGCGTGTTGAGGGCCGAGGCCGGCAGACAACCGCCCAACGGGCCGCCGGTCTGCACTGCCTTGAACTGCTTGCCCGTGGGGACGCCGCCGCCGATGTCGAAGATGATCTCGCCCAGCGGCATGCCCATCGGCACTTCGATCAGGCCCGTGTTGCGGATTTTGCCGGTGAGGGCGAAGATGGCCGTGCCGGGTGACTTGGGGGCCCCTATGCCCTTGAACCAATCAGAGCCGCGCAGGATGATCTGCGGCGTCGTGGCATAGCTCTTGACGTTATTGACGTTGGAAGGCTTGTTCCAAAGGCCAGAGACGGCCGGGAAGGGCGGGCGAGGACGCGGCTCGCCGCGCCGTCCCTCGATGGAAGCCATCAAAGCCGTTTCCTCACCGCAGACAAAAGCCCCGGCGCCTTGCTTGACGTACAAATCGAAAGAGTAATCAGAGCCCAGAATGTTCTCGCCCAGCAGGCCGTATTCGTGCGCCTGGGCGATGGCAGTCTCCAGGCGGGCGATGGCCAGCGGGTACTCGGCGCGGCAGTAGATATAGCCCTCGCGCGAGCCAATCGCATACGCGGCGATCGTCATGCCCTCGACCAGGGAATGCGGGTCACCTTCGAGGATGGAGCGGTCCATGAACGCGCCCGGATCGCCTTCGTCGGCATTGCAGATCACGTACTTGGGACCGCCCTGGGCCTTGCGGCAGAATTCCCACTTCAGACCGGTCAAGAAGCCCGCACCACCCCGACCGCGCAAGCCGGAATCCTTCATCTCGCGGATCACATCATCCGGCGTCATCGTGGCGAGGGCCTTGCCCAGGGCCTGGTAGCCGTCATGGGCGATATACTCGTCGATGTTCTCCGGGTTGATCATGCCGCAGTTGCGCAGGGTGATGCGGATCTGTTTGCCGTAGAACGGGATGTCGTGGTAGAAGGGCAGCGTCTTCTGGTCGACCGGTTCCTGGTAGCTGAGGCGCTGGACGACGCGGCCCTTGATAAGCGTCTCCTCCACCAGTTCGGGCACGTCGCTGGGCTGCACCTGGCAGTACAGGATGCCTTCGGGGAAGACCATCATGACGGGGCCCATGGAGCAGAAGCCGCGGCAGCCGGTGGGCACAATCCGCACTTCGCCGCTCAGGCCACGCCGGCTGACCTCCGACTCAAGGGCGCCGAGCACTAGCTGCGAATTTGAGGAGTGACATCCGGTTCCACCGCAGACCAGCACGTCGGCGCGATAGTGGGTTTCAAGCGATTGAATACTTATCAGATTCGTTTGATCCATGCTCTAAATCCTCGTGATGCGTGATGCGTGATGCGTGAACCGTAAGCCGTGATCCATGAGTTTCTCATGCATCACACAGCACGTATCACGCAGCCGCAACCACGTTAGAACGCCTGGTAGACGATCTCCTCGTACGTCTTCTCGACTTCGAATTTGTGGCGCAGTTCTTCGTTCGCCAGCATCTCGAAGACGTCTTTGACGAATTTGTCGTCGACCAGTTCGGCCATTGCCTTGTAAAAGTCGTAGGCCTCCTTCTCGCGCCGTGCCGCAAACAGCAGCACGTCCTGGTAGTCGGCGCCCGCGTCAAGCGGCTTGGATTCCAGGTGATCGCTCAGACGCAGGTCCGTCACAGGCTCAGACTTGGACTTGCGTATGGCCCAGCGCACGTTGCCCTTGAGCACTTCCTCCAGCCTGGCCTTGTGGCCGCGCTCTTGCGCGGCCATCTCCTCAAGACGCTGGCGGATGGGGGCGTTCTTCGCAGCCTTAGCCGCGCTCGCGTACATGGTCGCCGCCTCGTCTTCCAGGATGATAGCCCGCTTGATGACTGCCTCAACAGATTCGAATGTAGCCATGGTTATTATGCTCCCGCTTGCGCGATGCGCCCGATGACCCACTCCTCGACCGGCTTGTTCTTGATCAAGTGTTCCTCGATCAGGTGCGGGATCATGTCGGGCTTGACATTGGCGTAGGTGATGCGGGGTTGGCCGGCCTGCTCGATGTCGACCAGGGGCTCACGCACGCACATGCCGATGCAACCGACGGTAGTCACATGGGCGTCGATGTTGCGTTTGGCCAGTTCTTCCAGGATGGCGTGCATGGTCTCGCGTGCGCCTGCTGCAATGCCGCAGGTCCCCATGCCGACGGTGATAGTCGTGCCCGTGTCCATGCGGACCTTCATGGACTGTTGCGCCTCTTCACGCACGCGCTTGAGATCGTCAAGGGTTTTCAGTTTTGGCATTCAAATACTCCTCTTAGAATCCGACGGCGATCTCCCAACGGGCCGCCGCCATCTCCGCCTCACCTTCCTGAAGGAAGCCGGCCAGCCACCAACGGACGGTGGGGTTCGAGAGCGGGACGTCGCCAAGGGCCGTCCGGATATCAACCGTGTCAAAGTCAAAAGCGTCTTCATCCACCCGGTGGTGGTAGTGCAGATCTGGTGCTTGCTGCGACAGCAAGAAGGCCAACAGCGTGCCGGGCAGGTCGCCCAGGGGTTGGCGATCCGGATGAAAACAGCCGAAGGTCGCCAGCACTGTCGTGCCCCGGCCGGGCGCGGATTCGACAACCAATTGGCCGCCGGCTCGTTCGGCTGCGGCTGCGAACAGCGGCAGGCCCAACCCCACATGGCGCGTATTGCGCGTGGTAAAGAACGGGCTGGTGACTTGCGCGAGAGTAGCCGCGTCCATGCCGCGGCCGTTGTCGCGTATCGTAATCGTCAGCCAACCCCCCGGCTGATCTTCTTCGATCGTCAGCTCGACCCGGGTGGCGCCGGCCTCCACCGCATTCTCTAAAATGTCCAGCACGTGCAAGGCTAACTCGCGCACCGTCGCACCTGTTTCCAGCCAGCGCTCGTGGGCCCATCATGCCTGCAAGGTAAGCCAACCCGGCGCCGGACGACCTGCCGTCCACCCACGGATCTCCGCCTGGGTGTGGTCAATATCCGTGAACAATATCACTTACTATCGGCACGAACAATATCACCTGGGGTAAGCTGGGACCATGATGCTAATCATATCCCGCGCCAAAGAACGTGTATGGGAACGCGGGCGAGTGCACCGGGCGCAGAAGAGGCCCTGACCTCCGCTTCTAAACCAGTGAAAACGCTCGGCCGTTTCGATGGGCCAAGGCCAGTGCCAGTTCGCCAACCGTGGGAGCGGCAAGGGTAAGCTGCAGGCGCGCGGCCATTTCGTTCAGTTGGTGCGCATCGCTGTCGCGGATAAGCGGCCAGCCGGCAAGCTCGGGCTGCCGTGTGATGGCCGCCGCAGGGTCGGTAAGCCGGAAGAGCTCCAGCGCCGGAACGTCGAGGGCCGGTGGCACGAAACCCAGGTTGGCCAGCAGGCTGAAGGAAGGCCGGTCGATGTGGGCCGGGATGGGGAGGCCGCCCAGGGCACGTACCCGCCGTACCACCTCGTCCAGGGACAGATCACTGGAGGTGAGAAGCAAACGAGTTTCAGTACGCAGGTAATCGCCCTCGGCGTCGACCAGGTACTGGGCGCCGAGCACGTCTTCCGGGTTGGGCCGGTCGGGCAGGTGATCGAATACAGTGCCCTGCCAGGTCAAGACCTGCTCGAGCGTATCGAACAGGCACAGGACATGGATCTCTTCGCTGGTCTGTACTTCCATGCCCGGTAGGACCGCCAGTCCACTCCCCGCCGCGGCGCGCATCACCGCCGAGCAGTTGCCGGCCGCGTTATGGTCGGTGACCGCGATCAGGCGCAGGCCCAGGGCCAGCGCCTGGCGGACGATCAGCGGCGGGATCATCTCCACCTCGGCACAGGGCGAAAGAACGGTGTGAAGGTGGAGGTCGGCCAGTATGGCCGGACCCGGACCCTGGATCTGCGCACCGGCCGCAGAGGCAAGTGGCGCCGCCCGTCCTGGCCCAGGGTCCGTCCTGGGAGACATGTGGCCTACACCCTTATCCCGATCTCCCAGAGCCGGCCGGCCACCTCAAACGTCGTCATCGAGGTAGTAAGGATGGGCAGGTGTTCTTCCTGCGCCTTGGCGAGCGCGTCGTGAGCAACAGGTTTGCTTTCGCTGACGATCACGCCGGCCAGTTCGTCCAGGGTGGCAATGGCGATCACATTGAGATGGCCCTGCAGAGTCACCCAGAGGTTACCGCGGCGGGCGCCGGCCATGGCGCAACTCAACAGGTCGGCGGCGTAACCACCGGTGACCTCGATGTCCAGTGCGTCCTCGCCGGCCTGCACGTTCAAGTCCAGTTTCCGCACAATCTCGCTCAGCTTCATTCGGCTTTCCCTTCTGATGGGTTCAGGTAGATGACGGCAGTCAATTTCGTGCCCTCGCCGACCAACGAGGTCACGTGCATATCGTCGGCGACGGATTTAATATTGGCCAGGCCCATCCCGGCGCCAAACCCCATCTCGCGAATCCAATCCGGCGCGGTAGAGAAACCGGGTTGCTGGGCCAGCTTGATGTCGGGGATGCCGGGCCCCTGATCGACGGCCAGCAAGGAGATGGCCGTCGGCGTCACCTCGCCTACCAACGTACCGCCGGTGGTGCTGTGGATGACGATGTTCATCTCAGCCTCATACGATACGATCGCGACCCGGCGTACGATGCGCGGATGGATGCCCAGGCGGTTAAGCGTTTGTTTGAGTTGGCTCGAAGCCCGCCCGGCCTGGTCGAAATCGCGCAGCGGGACATTGTAGCGCAACACCAGGCTGGTCTTGTCGGAGGCGATATCCTCAAAGATGTGGCTGGCCCGGTAGCGGCGCACCTCTTCCTCATGGTAAGCGTTCTGCAGCGCCTTGAGCACGCCGCGCGTGACGTCGTCCGGCGTGATGATGCCCACCAGCCCACCCTGCTCGTCCACAACGGGCAGGCGGCCGACCCGGGTCTGGGCGAATTTCTTCAAGGCCCGGCCGACCGAATCGTGCTCGTCGACGGTGTGGAGCTGGGTCGTCATAAACTGGCTGACCGGCGCGTCCATGTCGCGCTGCTCTAAGGCCCGGATCAGGTCCTCGATGCTGACAATGCCGGCCAGCTTCCCGTCTTCAACCACCGGCGTGCCCGAGATACGGTTATCGCGCATCAAATTCTTGAAATCACGCATGCGCGTGCCCGGCTCGACCGTGATGACACGGCGGATCATCACGTCGCCAATCTTCAGCTCGTAGAGCAGTTCCTGGGCCTTATAGACTTCAGGGGTAGAGGTCATGCGCGCCCGTTATGCGGAATGGCGGCGGGCAGCCCGGCCACGTACAGCCGGCCGCAGGTCTCGAACATGGTGATGTGCGTGCTCAGCAGCGGAATATCGGTCTCTTCCGCCAACTGCATCATCTCGGGTGGGGGCACCTTACCGCGCGCCAGCAGGACAGCAGTCGCGTCGGCCATCTCGGCCGTTCGTATCGCCTGCGGGTTCGCCAGGCCGGTGATCAGCAGTCCCTCGGCCAGATCATAGCGCAACACGTCGCTCATGAGATCAGACGCAAAGACGCCATTGACTTCCCGATCCAGGTCGGCGTCAGGCGACAGGCACTCGGCCTGCGTGATAGCAAGGATTTCGCTCAGGCGCATACATACTTCTTTCGAGGTTTTGCGGCATATTTCGTCAACCTGCCCGTCAAACAAAGCTTTCCAGAAAGTCCTTGATCTCCGAGTGGCGGAACACGGGGCCGTGAAGGCAGACATACTTCTCGCCCATATTGCAGCGGCCACACTTGCCTATGCCGCATTTCATCTTGGCTTCGAGGGTCGTGATGATCTGCTCGGATGTAAAGTCCATTTTTTGCAGCTCGATGATCGCAAAATGGATCATGATCGGCGGGCCGCAGATGATGACCGTAGCGTTGTCGGGCGAAGGGGCCACCTTCTGCAGCAATTGCGTGATCAGACCGACGTGGCCTGACCAACTGGCGTTGCCCTCGTCGACAGTCAGATGCAACTGGGTCCGCGGCGCCTGGCGCCAGACATCGTATTCATCGGTAAAGACGAGCAGGCTGGGATTCCGCGCGGCCCATAGGATGCTGAGGTTACCGTAGTTATCACGATCGTTCAAGATGGAGGTGATCACGGGCCGCAGGGGTGCACCGCCGATGCCGCCGCCGAGCACGATCACGTTCTTGCCCTTGATCTCTGGCATGGGAAAACAGTTGCCCATCGGCCCGCGCACACCCACGACGTCGCCGGGGTTCATCTCGTGTAAGGCGTGGGTTACGGTGCCCACCTTGGCTACGGCAAAATCCACGGTCTGGTCGATGCCGGCCACCGAGGTAATGCCGAATGGGGCCTCGCCGACGCCGAACGCCGAGAGAAAACCGAACTGTCCCGGCTCGTACACAAACTGGCGGGCCACCGCAGGGTCATCGAACTGCACTTTGAACAGCTTGATGCCCGTACCCAGCGGCTCGACGGCGGTCAGGTGTCCTAGATGGGGAAGATACGGATTGTCTATCATGCTCTACCTCGCGGCAACGTCCTGCAAGACCTCGGTGATGTCCACGTTGACCGGGCACTGGTCCACGCAGCGACCGCAGCCGACACAGGCCAAAGGCCCGAAGTCGGCGGGGTAATAGTCGAATTTACAGTAGAAGCGGTTGCGCAAGCGCTGGGCCTTGGCCGCACGCGGGTTGTGTCCGCCTGCAATGCGCCGGTAGCCTTCAGCCATGCACGAGTCCCAGCAGCGCAGGCGCTCAATCTTTTGGTAGCCGGCGGCCTGGGCGACGGTATAGTCACGGACATCGAAGCAACGGCAGGTCGGGCAAATGTAAGAACAGATTTTGCAGCTCAAGCAGCGCTCGGCCAAGCTTGCCCAGTAGGGATCGTTGAAGCGCTCCGTCCAGACTGCCCGCGGCGGCACCTGATAAGCGGCCTCCGGCCACGCGCGCTGCGGTCGGGATCCTTCGAAGTCAACCGGCGCCTGGCTTGCCAGGGCAACCCGGCCCTTGTCCGTCAGTATTTCCAGGATATATCCGCCGTCGGCGCGGTAAAGCATCACGTCCATACCGGCGCCGTCGTCGGGGGAGAGGCCCAGGCTGGTGCAGAAGCAACTGGGGCCCATCTGCTCGCAGGCCAGGCCGATCAGGGTCGTGCGGGCACGGCGCTCTGCATAATAGGCGTCCGCCGGCTCCTTCAGCATTAGCGCATCCAGGGCGGTCAGCGCGTGCACGTCGCAGGGTCGCACGGCGAACAAGACCTGGTCATGCTGCAAATGAGGCTCCGTGAGCTTCACTTCCCACTGCCCGGCCACCGTCGCGTTTCCCGCGGTCGCCCCGTCCCCGGCGGTCGCCTGCCGGACGCGTTCCACCGTCAGGAGCGCCTCTGTGGCCGGCAGGAAGAATTCCCGGGGTGACACGGTGCTGCGACCAAAATCGTAGCAGATCGCATCCGGGTCCTCAACCGGCTGATAAAGCAGCAGATCCTCGCCGGCCCGGCGGGGTGCGATGACGGTGCTTTCGGCGATCAGTTGGGCCAACCAGCCACGTAGCTGCGCGTCGGTGATGAAGTTCATAGTCACTCCGTTAGAGATCCAGGCTCTCGCTGGGCACGAAGCTGGCCAGCGGCGCAGGCGTGGTAGCATCCTGGCCGGCCCGGTAGCCGTAGGTGCCCTCGATCTCACGCCGGAACCAGGCATTGAGCAGGTCCAGGCGCACGCCCACCGGGCAGACGCGGGCACATTCGTCACAGCCGGCGCAGCGCCCGGCCAGGTGATAGGCTCGCATCGTATGGAAGAAGCGCTTCTCGGGAGTGCGGATGGCGACGCCGATCCAGCTTGGCTCCAGTTGCTCGGCGGTGCATTCGACGCAGTAGCAGGCCGGGCAGGCCTGGCGGCAGGCATAACAGCGCAGGCAGCGCGCGAACTCGGCATCCCAGAAGGCCTGACGCTCGGCGGGCGAAAGCGCGGCGAGACGATCGAGCTCACGCGCGATCGCCGAAGCCGGCGCGACTCCTGCGGCCGGGGCCTCACCAACGACGACGTCGCAGCCGGCCGGCACTCGCTCGGCGCAGTCCTGGCAGCGCAGCTCCAGGTCACCCAGGTCGCGCCCGGCGAAGCCGCTGTTCTGGCGCATACCCTGGCAGGCGACGCCGATCAGGTACAGGTCGGCGCGCGGCGCCTGGTTGTCGCGCAGCAGGACGTTGAGAGCGCGCGCGTCACAGGCTTTCAGGATCACGCCCACTTTGGCCGGCGGGGCGCCCTTCTTGGGCGACACGTGTTTCTCGCGCACGTAGTTGGCCAGGTTATGTGTGCAAGCATCGTTCCAGACCAGGCGTCCGGCTTCGGCAGCCGAGCGGATGAACGCCGGGCGCACCGCGCCGCGGGTGCCGGCCTCGTAGCCGATCACCACATCCACAGTCTTGTCTGCCAGGATTTGCTCGGCAATGGAGCAGATTTGCTCGATCAAAGGCGCCTCCCCACTAGCCACCCAACACCGCCGGCTGGCGGACCGTGGCCGGACCGAGGTCTCGCACCTGGTCCGTGAACTGGCTCACCACCTGAGCGAAGCGCTTTCCTTCGGCTGCCGACACCCAATCGATCTTCAGGCGCCGTTCGTCGATGCCCAGGAAGTCCAGGAAGCCATGCATCAGGTTGAAGCGGCGGCGGGCATAGTAGTTGCCGTCGCGGTAATGGCAGTCTCCGGGATGGCAGCCGAGCACCATCACCCCGTCCGCGCCCTCCTGGAACGCGCGGGCCACGAAGAGCGGGTCAACGCGCCCGCTGCAAGGGACGCGGATGATGCGAATGTTCGGCTCGTACTGGATGCGGCTGGTACCGGCCAGGTTGGCTCCGGCATAGCTGCACCAGTTGCACAGAAAGCCAACGATGCGGGGCTCGAACGGTGTATCAGGCATAGTTATCATCTCTCGCTGATCGCTAGTCCACGGCCACGACTTCGGGAAGGGTGAACAGCGCGTTCATTTGCGCCAGCAGCGCCTGGTCGCTGAAGCCGCGCAGATTGATCACCTTGCCAGGGCAAGCTGTGGCACAGACACCGCAGCCTTTGCACAGACCCTCATTGATCTGCGCTACCTGGCGCCCGTCGCGCAAGGTCACTCTCTCGACCGCGTTATATGGACAGACCTGCTCGCAGGTGAAGCAGCCGGTGCAGCGCGCCTGGCTGACGGCGGAAATCATCGCTTCGCCGAGCATGGTCGGCTGGCTGAGCAAGCCCAGCACCTTGGCTGCGGCCGCGCTGGCCTGGCTGACGCTCTCCGGAATGTCCTTCGGTCCGATGGTCATCCCGGCCACGAAGATGCCGGCGGTGTTGCTTTCCACCGGGTTGAGCTTGGGATGCGACTCGTTGATGAAACCGTAACCGTCGTAGGAAATGCCCAGCTTGCGGGCCATGTCGCCGGCATCCGCCTGCGGCTGCACACCGGTGGCCAGCACCACCATATCGGCCTCGACCTGAACCGGCATGCCCATCAGCGTGTCTTCGCCCATCACCACCAGATGATCGCCATCCGGGTAAATCTTGGACACGCGGCCGCGGATGTAGCAGGCGCCGTACTCCTCCTGGGCCCGGCGAACGAACTCGTCGTAGCCCTTGCCGCCGGCCCGCACATCCATATAGAACACGTAGGTTTGCACATGCGGGTCGTGCTCCTTGAGCATGATCGCGTGCTTGGCCGTATACATGCAGCAGATCTTCGAGCAATAGGGCCGGCCGACATGCTCGTCGCGCGAGCCGACACAGGCCAGGAAGACCACGCTACGCGGGTGTTTGCCGTCGGAAGGCCGGCGGATCTCGCCGCCCGTCGGGCCGGCGGCGTTCATCAGCCGCTCCATCTGGATCGAAGTAATCACATCGGGATAGCGTCCGTAGCCATACTCACCGTAAACGGTGGGATCGAACAGGCGGAAACCGTTGGCAAGCACGACCGCGCCGAACTTCTCGGTCATGATCTTAGGTTGTTGGAAGAAATCGACGGCCTCGCGCGGGCAGGTCTTCTGGCACAATCCGCACTTGGGCTTGCGCTTGGGCGCGGCGCCCGTCAGCGGGTCAGGGCGGCGGTCGGCGTCCTCAGCGATCGACTTGAGCGCCATGCAAGTCTCGGGATCTATTACCGGCTTGTTAGGCACGGCCTGCGGAAAGGGCCGGTAAACGGCCGAACGGGTGCCCAGGCCCTCGTCAAACTCCAACGGGAAACCCTTCCACGGACAGCGTGTGAGGCACTCGCCGCAGCCAGTGCACTTGCTCTCGTCGATGTAGCGTGGCTTCTGCAGGATATCAACTTCAAAGTTACCGACAAAGCCGCGCACTGTCGCCACCTCAGACCAGGTGCGGAGCGTGATGTTCGGGTGCTGCGAGACCTCCGTCATGCGCGGGGTCAAGATGCAGCCCGAGCAGTCCAGGGTGGGAAAGGTCTTGTCAAGCTGCGCCATGCGCCCGCCGATGGATGGGCTGCGCTCGACCAGGACGACAGGTACGCCGGCATTGGCAATGTCAAGGGCAGCCTGGATACCGGCCACGCCGCCGCCGATCACCAACGCGCGCCGCGTGACGCCGATCTCGCGCGGGTAGAGCGGCTCAAACCAGCGCGTCTTGGCCGCGGCCATGCGCACGATATCGGTCGCCTTGGGCGTGCCAACGGCTTTGTCCGGGTGCACCCAGGAGCATTGCTCGCGGATATTGGCCATCTCGAGCATGTAGGGGTTGAGGCCCGCGCGTTGGATCGCGCTCGAGAAGGTCCTGAAGTGCATCGTTGGCGAGCAGGCGGCCACTACCACGCGGTCCAGGTTGTGGTCTCGGATGGCGTCCTGAATCAGTGTTTGGCCCGGTTCAGAGCACATGAACATGTAGTCGGTCGCGAAGACCACGTCGGGCGTCTGCCCGAGCGCTTCAACTACCTTTTTCACGTCCACTGTAGCGCCGATATTCGAACCGCAGCGACATACGAAGACACCAATGCGTGCCATGGGTTAACTCCCGGCTTTCAGGCCGTCAAATGCTTGTTCAGCCACAGGTCGCTGGCAGAATAACCGAAGGCCAGGCCCATCAGCTCGGTCACGTAATAGATCGGCAGCTTGAAAGACTCGCCGAACTTTGCGTTGATCTGCTTCTGGCGGGTGTCGAGGTTGCTATGACACATCGGGCAAGCGGTGACGACACAATCGGCGCCGACGCTGCGTGCCATGCTCAGCAAGCGCCGCCCGAGGGCCAGGACAATGTCGATCCGCGCCAGCGCGAGGCTGCCGCCGCAGCATTCGGTCTTGAAAGGCCAATCAAGGACTTCCGCCCCCAGCTTCGCTATCAGGCGGTCCATGACTTGCGGATTCTCCAGGCTGTCGGGGTGGACGATCTCGGGCGGCCTCACCGATAGGCATCCGTAGTAGCAAACGGCCTTCAATCCCTTGAGCGGCCGGGTGACCGCAGCCTCGATGGCTGCGAGCATCTCATCGTTGCCGAACGCTTGCAGAAGACCGAGGACCTCGACGGGCGGTTGGGATGGTGCGGTTGCCGGTTCGCCGACCGGCCGGCCGGCGGCCTCAGCCAGGATAGCCTCGACGGCCTGGCGCCTGGCCGGGTTCTCTAGCTGGTGCTGTGTGACGCGCATGCGGTTGAAGCACATGACACACGGGGCCAGGAGCGGACGACCGGTCATGGCAGCCAGGCGCAGGTTGCGCGCGGGCAGAGCCAGGGCCAGCAACTCGTCTGTGCTGTGTGCGGCAGTTGCCCCGCAGCAACTCCAATCCTCGAGTTCCTGCAGCTCGACGCCGAGCTTGCCGGCTACCAGGCGGAGCGAGTGGTCATATTCCTTGGCCGTGCCGTGGAGCGAACAGCCGGGAAAGTAGCTGTAGGTGTACATGGTTCAGGTTCCCTTGACATTGACGAAAATGCGCTTCACTTCGCCGCGCGTCGCTCGCTCGGGGATGATGTTGAGCTTGCCCCGCAGAAACATGGGCAGGCCGACGTCGACGACGTTAGCGAACGGATGCAAGGTACCCAGGTTGAGACCGGCGACAACGCCGACCTCATAGACGCGCCCCAGGCGCTTGATAGATTCGAGGAACACGCGGTGGGCCAGCACGACATTTTTCTCAGCCGGCTGGATGCCGCGCGCAAGAGCCAGGTGACGCAATGCGTCCATGACACCCGCCACATCGATCTCCATGGGACAGCGCGCTGAACAGGTCTCGCAGCTCGCACACAGCCAGATGGTCGAGGAATGCAGGGCCAGGTCGGCTTGCCCCAACTGCACGGCACGCATGACCTGCCGGGGCATCAGATCCATGAAGGACGACACCGGGCAGCCGGCCGTACACTTGCCGCACTGGTAGCAATCTTGCACGCGTGCCCCGCTCTGCTCCTGGATTGCCCTAAGCAGAGCATTGCCGGCGACAGGCTGGTCGGCCTTGAACGTCAACATGGTTGCGCCTCCTGTTCGGAGCGGAAATGACGAAAGGGCGAGTGAGGGACTGGGAGGCAGGGCAACGTCCTTGCCCGCTCTCCAATCTCCCACTCCCCCACTCCCTGATTTATCACGGGTGACCGACTGGCTTACTTCAGGGAACGCGCCGTTTCGATCAAATGCGCCGGCGTCAACCGGCCTTCTACATGTTCGTCCACCACGGCGACAGGCGCCAGGCCACACGAGCCCAGGCAGTAAACGACCTCGTAGGTCACTCGATAGTCATCGGTGGTCTGGCCGGGCAGAATATGCAGATCATTCCCCAATTCATCGATGATCTTGGCCGCACCACGAACATGGCAGGCCGTCCCATCGCAAACGCGAATCACATGGCGGCCGCGCTGGGTAAGGTAGAACTGCGCGTAGAAGGTCGCCACGCCGTAAATACGGCTGAGTGGGATGTGGGTACGCTGGGAGATCTCCTTCAGCACCTCGGGAGGCAAGTATCCGTAGACTTCCTGGGCATGCTGCAAAATGGGAATGATCGCGCCTTTTTGCCCGGCATACTTCTCCAGAATGCCATCCAACGGAGAAAGGTCCAGTGTGGTTAGTTCGCTGATCATGTAGCTTTCGGTCCTCGCAATGAAATTATCCGTTATCGTATGTGAACCCTATCACTTTCGCTGTTTAGGGACTATGATGCGTGTCATAATCCCAGGTATTGGCCCGTGCGCAAGGTTGGGTGAAGAGCCGCGTTACTACTGGCCAGCGGCGGCGGTCGACTGGTCGGCGCCGAGAATCAGGGTAAAGTCGGTATCGGGCGACGAAGGATCGTTGCGGATGTGGCCGGGCTGGATGCCGAAACGCCAGGCCAGGAGGTCACGGACGGGCGCCGGCTGATCGCCGTGCAGGATCAGCCAGCTTTGCGGATAGTCGGCTTGCTCGGCATTACCTACCGTCACTGAATTGAAGCCGGCATTGGCGAGGCCGGTCGCCACGGTCGCGGCCAGGCCGGATTGTGGGCTGCCGTTCAATACGGTCAGGCGCACCTGCGCGAGCTGGTCGGGAGGAATAACTGCCACGGCGTTGCCGTCGCCTGCGCTCGCGGGAGTGTCGGCGAAGACGGCCGCGGCCGCGGCGTGCAGTTTGTTCAGATCAGGGATTAGGATGAAGCCGAACTTCGGGTCATCGGGGATGGTCTGGCCCATGGTCTGATCGATGACAACGCGTGTCGGGCTCTGCAGGTTAACCAGGTCCAGCTTGCGCGCCAGGGTAAGCACCTTGTCGATGGGCATGTCCGTCTGGACGGTTTTGCCGAGCGCCAGCACCAACCCAGGCATGCGCGGCAGCAATGATGCCAGTTGCCCCGGTTGCATGATCTTGTCTTTGACGGCCAGTATGACTTGCTGCTGCCGGGCTGCGCGTTCGTACTCGTTATCGCCGTGCCGGGTGCGGGCATATTTGAGGGCGAGGGCGCCGTCCATGTGCTGGCGTCCGGCAGGGATATACAGCGGGTCATAGCCGTAATTGTTGTCCGGGTATTTGTCGTCCCAGATCTCCTTGGCTACGTCGATGTCGATGCCTCCGATGAGATCTATGATCTGGCGGAAGCCGTCGAAATTCACCCTCACGTAATAATCGATCGGATAGCCAAGCAGTTCGGAGACGGTCTGACTGAGCAAGACCGGCCCGCCGCCGGGGTAGTTGTTGATCTCACCCAGGACATGAATGGTATTAATCTTCACGTCCTGGTCGAGGAGCGAGGCGTGCACCAGCATGTCACGCGGCAAGGAAAGCATGCCGGCGGCGCCGCTCTTTGGGTTCAGCGTCAAGACCAAGATGCTGTCCGTGCGGGCGACGGGCTCATCGGGCCGGTTATCTACCCCCATCATAATGATGGTCACGCGTCCACTGGCCGGCAGACGGGGGTTGCCAGTTTGCGGCGGCGCCGCCTGTACGAACAGGTCGGCCGGCTGATTCGCGACCGGCGCTCGGGCAGACGCAGATCGTACCAGGCTGGGCAAGGACAGTGCGGGCAGATCGGGCACTGAAGCGGCGACCGTTCGTCCCCACGCGAGGAAGAGATATCCCGAATATAGGAAAGCGACCAGGAAGAGGGCAAGCAGAGAACCCAGCAGGAGGCTGGGCCACAGGCGCGTTGGCCGCCCGCTGGACTGCAGGTGCCGGGTTTGCATGTTTTTCATTGGGGCGAGATTATAACCCCGACACCGAAGATGCACAAACTAGACGCTCACTGGGCGGCTTGGGGCAGGTCTGCCTTGTAGAGCTGATCGCCGGCCAGGATATAGAACAAGCGGGTGCCTTCATCAAGGTAAAGGCTGCGCAGGTCTTTGAACGCGGTTGGCTCTGCCGCACGGAACTGGCGCTGGAACTTGCCGTCTTTACTGAACTCCAGTATGCGCCCATTGGCGCCGTCCGCGATATAGAGCTGATCGCCCTCTCGCGAGACCACCACGGCCGCGGGCGATCTGAGCTTGTCAGGCAGGCCGTTGAGCTCAAACGACTGCGCTTCCCCGGCAAAGAACTTGAGCAGGCGGCCATCCGCGAAAAGCAGCCACACGTTGCCGTCGATGGCCAAAGAGCGCAGCCCGGTCAGATCGACCTCTTTGCCTTTTGCGAAGTACGGTTCGGGGGCATTCTCGTAGCCATTGTCGCTGGGCCGATAGCGCCAGAGCTGGTTAGCCTTGGTATCGGCTATGTACAGGTTACCATTGTAGCTGGTGATAAGCTCAGGATAACTCCATTGCTCGCGCCCCGTGACCGGCACCCGGGCTGCCCCGAGACGCGAATCGTAACCAACGAGACCGACGCTGGCGTCGAGCGTGAGAAGCTGGCTGTGCTGATTGGTCACGGCGGCCTCTGCCCACGCAATATCGACCAGGTCTCCCACTACTCCATCCTTCAGCTGCTGGGTCTTACTGATCACGACGTAGTTCGGGTAAGGAGTGACACTGTCGCCAGTTGCCGACAGGGCAAAATGATCGACCACCTGCGCGCCGCGATCGAGCACGAAAAGATCGATACCGTTACTCACCACCCGGTCGAGCTTGTGTTCCGTCCCCTTGAACTGATAGAGAGAGATGACACCGTAGAGCGGAGTCACCTTGTTGAGGCGATCCATAATCTCGTCATACTTGCCCTGGGCGGCCGCCAGGGCAGGGTCATTGCTACGCATGCCGCTCGCACGATCCAGGTAGTCGCGAGCCGCTGCGAGGCGAAGGCGGGCCGCAGCTTCGTCGGGCAAGCCTTGCGCTTCAGATATGGCCGTGTTCGCGCCCTGGAGGTAACTCTGGAAGGTCTTTTCATTGGCCTGACCGCGCCACCACAGCATGGCGAGAACCAGAAGGACGATCAGCACCGGGATGACCACCAGCGCGAGTATCAAAGGCCACACGCTGCGGCGCGGTGCGTCTTCTTCCTCGACAAGCGCCTCGTCTTCGGCTCCGCCGGGCGCCTCCGGCGTCTGCGCGCGCTTGGTTGCAACTGCGGCGCTGGGAGGGGTCCAGCGCCTGGCGCCGCCGGCTGCCTCAACGGCAGACGCGGCTAGACCAGTGCCGGCAGGCGGCGCCGATGGCTCGGCGGGGGGCGCCGGGCGCGGGCGCCCCCCGCCGCGGGCGCTCGCTTCGGAACGTCCCGCGGCGGGCGCGGCTGTGGCAGGCGGGCGGGTTGAAGTGACCGGGGCCTTGGGCGCAGAGGTCAGGGCAGGATTGGCCGGAATATCGTGGACCTCGGGCAAGGCGCTGGTAAGCGTCACGACCAGCGCACTTAGCTCGAGGTCTCCCGCGAGTTGCACCAGGTAATCGACGATCTGACCGGCATTGTCGAGCGTGGTAGCCGAAGCCAACCTGTCCGGCGCGACGCGCTCCAGCCAGGCACTTTGCGCGATCAGGATGGTGCTGCCCGGCTCAATGGGAGTACGAAGCAACTGGACATCCGGCCGTTCTTCACCGCCAAGGGGCGGCGTGAAGTCCTCTGGGCCGTCGGGAAACATATCCACAGTCTTAGGATGGGCGACTAGAATCAAGGCGGGACCGGCCTGGGCGATAGTGAGCTCTTCGCCGTGCAGAACGGCACAGGTGATGCCCGCGCGCCAGTCCGCCTCGGACAGCTCTTCGTTGGCACGCCGGAGAGCGGAATGAGCGCTGCGCACCGCCCGCACAAGGGCCGAAGGCAATGTGCCTTCGGCCTCATAAAAAGCCGTTTGAGCTGCGTTCAACAACTGCCGGTAAAGGGCAGCGTGCCCGCCGCCGCTGCCCGAGACTTCCACCAGCATATACAGGTTGCCGCGCTCGGCGCCGCTCAGATCCGCTGCAGGCTCCACGGCACGCACATTGGCTGCCCGCGGCTGGGCGCGCCCGCCAGCGCTGCTGAACTGGCCGATGGTGGTGCGAAAAGGGTTGCGCATGCGGAGGATCTCTCCTTATGAATGGCCGAGAAAAGTTAATAGGAATTGTATGCCAGCGTGCGTGTTTTGTCAATCGTTTGCTTCAGCCTGGAGTTTGGACTATAATCGGCGAGGACGTGCGAAAATCTGTTCGGGAGGCGAGGGTGGCACTGGAGCTCAACAAACTCAGCGGACAGGTTGACCAGATGGGTCAGGCCATAGCCGAACGTTTCAACCGTCACCGCCAGTTGATCGAGCAGGCACAGGCGATGCTGGCCGAGCATGCCCAGGTCTCCGACGAGCTCAGGGCCAAAATCCGCCAGGCGCACGATGTGGACCAGTCGTGGCGCGGGGCCGAGCCGTTGGGCGAGCGCCTGGACGAGCGGCACACGCCGGCGGGCGCCGTGCAGCCTGCGGGCGCCGTGCCGTCCGCCATCCTCATCGCCGCCGATGGCAGCCAGATCTATCCTGACCGTCACGCCATCGCCACCTATTATCTGCTCAACACGGGCAGCATAGTGCTGCGCCAGGGCAGCGGGCAAGCGCCAAGCGTTAAGAGCATCCCCCAGATCTTCTTCGAAGACAGCGATCTGTACGACGAAACCGGCCGTCTGCTCGATCCGGAGCAAATCAACCGCCAGCGCGATCATCTCGAGCTGGCGGCCCTGGCTGAGCTGGCTGAGGCCGAACGTAGCGCCCTGGGCGGAGACATTGCGCAGACGATCCTGACCCTGAGCGATGGCCCGCTATTGCCCTGGATGCCGCAGCGCACCGCCAACGACGCCCTGCGGCAGGAGGTTGGTTACCTGGCCGGGCAGTTCACCCGGTTGCAGCGGGCGCGCGCCATCCCCGTCGGCTTCGTGGACCGACCGGGCAGCGCCTATGTGCTGCGCACCCTGGAGTTAGCCGGTCAGAACGTCGAGCAAATCAACAGACAGACGGTACGTAGCGGCAAGTTTCGCCTGCTCACGGACCGGCTGTTGTTTGCCGGACTGGCTCCCAACCAACGTAGCGGCATGTTCGCCTCCACCTCAGAGATCAACGACCGGTTCGGTGAACAGGGACAGCGGGTTGCGTTTTTCTACGCTAACATGGGCCACCGGCCGGGCCTGCAGAATGCAGTCATTGCCCGCATCGAGATGCCGGTCTGGGCAGCGAGAGACCCGTCCACGCTCGACACCGCACAAAACGCCATCTACCAGGATTGCGCGCTGAACGGCTTCCCGTACGTGCTGGGTCGTGCCCATGAACTGGCCGTGGTGGGCACAGTGGAACGTGCCAACCTGGAAGCGATGCTCGGACAGGCCATGCTACGCTGCGGGATCACGCCGGCTACCTCGGCCAAAGCCGAGTACAAGCGGCTGATGGCGGCGCGGCGGCGCTAGCGACGGCGCTAGAAGCAGGGAACGGGGTGAGATGGAACGGAGCGAGATAATGAGCGATCAGCCCATCATGGTCGGCCGGGTGCTGCGATCGAGTACCACCAACTTCAGTATCGGCTGCACGCGCTTGATTGCCGAACAGAACCAGATGGCGCCTGAGTTTGGCGCGCTGGTTAAGGCATTGAGCAGCGACGGCAGCGTGGCCTACGGCCTGATCTACAACGAAACCATCGAAGATGATGCCTTCGTGCGCCAACTCGTGGCTGCCGGGGTAGACAACGAAGAGTACATCGAAGATCAGCGCCAGAACCGGCAGATTCCGATCGTGGTGGATGTCCTGGTGGTGGGCTTCGGGCGGGGGACTGATATCTTCCACCGGCTGCCCCCCCAGCCGCCCGGCACGCTCGATCGGATCTATGCCTGCAATAATGCCGAGTTAGTCCGTTTCAGCGCACGCCACGACTGGCTGCGGACCGTGCTGGCCGCCGCTGACGCGCCGGCGGACCAGTTGCTGGCCGCCGCGCTGCGCACGGCCGCCCAGGCGCGGCCACCCGATCAGCGGGAGAGTTACCTGGTCGGGGCAGGGCGCGAGTTGGCGCGCCTGCTGGCAGCGGACCTGACGCGGCTGGACGGCATCCTGCAGCAATTGCGATAGGAGAAGCACGTGAATGTTCAGCTAGAAGAACTGAAACGCGCGCTGGCGGAAGTCAACGATTTGGGAGCGGCCAATGCCGTGCTCAACTGGGACCTCGCCACCTATATGCCGCCGGGCGGGGCGCCGGCGCGGGCCCGCCAGCAGGCGACATTGGGCCGCCTGTGCCACGAAAAGCTCACCGCTCCGGCTATGGGAAAGCTACTCGACGAGCTGAGGCCTTACGAGGAGAGTTTACCCTACGACTCGGATGACGCCAGCCTGATCCGCGTCACGCGCCGCCGCTACGAGCGAGACGTGCAGGTGCCCACGCCCCTGGTGGCAAAGATTATCAGCCACCAGGCCGAGACATACCAGGTGTGGGCGGAGGCCCGCCCGGCGAACGACTATGCCCGGGTGCGGCCCTACCTGGAGAAGAATCTCGACCTCAGCCGCCAATACGCCGAATGCTTCCCCGAGCGCGAGCACATCGCCGATCCGCTAATTGCAGAGGCCGACTATGGCATGAAAGTCGCGACGATTCGCCCGCTGTTCGCCGAGCTACGGGCGCAACTTGTACCCTTGGTGCAGGCGATCAGCGCACAGCCGGCCGCCGATGATTCCTGTTTGCGCCAGAACTTCGCGCATGACCCGCAATGGTCTTTCGGGCTCGAAATGGTCAAGCGCTTTGGCTACGACCTGCAGCGCGGCCGCCAGGACAGCACCCACCACCCGTTCACCACCAGCTTTTCTATCGGCGACGTGCGCATCACGACGCGCATCTACGAAGACAACCTGGCATCGGGCTTGTTCAGCACGCTGCACGAGGCCGGTCACGGTATGTACGAACAGGGCGTGTGCCAGGATTACGAGGCCACTCCCCTGGGGCATGGCACGTCGGCCGGGGTACACGAGAGCCAGTCACGCCTGTGGGAAAACCTGGTCGGACGCAGCCGGGGTTGCTGGGAGTACTTCTATCCGCAATTACAGGCCAGCTTCCCCCAACAGTTAAATACAGTACCGCTCGACACATTCTACCGGGCGATCAACAAAGTCGAACGTTCACTGATACGCACCGAAGCGGACGAAGTCACCTATAATCTGCACGTGCTGCTGCGGCTAGACCTCGAGCTAGCGCTGCTTGAAGACAAGCTGGCGATACGCGACCTGCCCGAAGCCTGGCGCGAGCGCTTCAAGAGTGATTTCGGTATGGTGCCGCCCGACG
>JADGQF010000127.1 GCA_017882045.1 Anaerolineales bacterium | reverse complement strand
TTTAACTCCCTCGCCGCCCCGCGCAGTGGGCACGGGACGGCGGGGGAGTTAAAGCCCGGCGATGGCAGCGTGGGGTCGCTGCCGCGGGCGGTGGGGGGATGGCACTGGCGGGGCGGGCCTGCCGTTACGGCTGCGGCTCCCAGTCCAGCAACTTGATGGCATTACCATCGCGCAGCTTGCGCACGATGCGGATATCTGGGGCGCGCAGGATCGATATCTCCGACAGCGTCAGGATCGAACAGCCCTCTTCCAGGTGACCGCCGTAGAACTTGCCGGACGCGTCCATCAGACTGATGTGCACGTGCGGCTCATAGCCGGCGATGATGCCGCTGAAGCCGACGACCTCGAGCGGCCCCGGCAGGTCCAGAAAGCGGTCCTGAGGCGGCATGTCATTGGTCACCACCGAGTGGATGCGCCCGAGGGTCAGGCTGCCCAGTCCCGTCATGATCACGCCGGTGTGGATGTCCGCCTCGCGCGCGACCTGGCACAAGCTCTCCAACAACAGGTCGCCGTGGCCCAGCGAAACAATCACCAGACCCTGTGCCTTGCTCTCGAACCACTTCATTAATGTCATTGGCGCGCCTCTTTCATACGTTGCACCAGGAACAAGTCGCGCGTGCGGCGCAACTCGTCCACGCTCCTTTCCTCCCAATTGTGGAACCCGTGGCCGCTGGCGGCGCCCAGGTTGCCCCCGCCCACCAAGCCCTTGAGATACTGGCCTGGTTCTGTCGCATTGCACAGGCTGGGCAGCACCGATGTCTGCACCTTGAGCGCCAGGTCCAGCCCGATCGCGTCCGCATGCTCCAGCGGGCCGTACACCGGGAAGCGCAGGCCGGCCCCCGCCTTGAGCGCCGTCTCCACGTCCTCCGCGCTCGCGATCCCCTCCTGCACCATGTAGATACACTCGCGGGTCACCGCCTGCAGCAGCCGGTTGCAGATCTGCCCCGGCACGTCCTTGCGCCCGATCACGGGACGCTTCCCACAGCGCAGCAGGAACCTGTACGTGCGCTGCACCGTCTCTTCGGCGGTCCGCTCGCCCTGGATCACCTCTACCAGCGGCATCAGGTGACCCGGGTTCCAGAAGTGCGTGGTCACCGCCCGCTCGGGGCGGCGCATGCGCGCCGAGATGTCCGAGATGCGCAGGCCCGAGGTGTTGCTGGCCAGGATGATTTCGGGTGGGCAGATCTCGTCCAGCCTGGCGAAGAACTCCTGCTTGGTCGCCAGGTGTTCGACGATGGATTCGATCGCCATGTCCGCTTCGGCGGCCGCGCCGATGTCTGTGGTCGTCGCCAGGCGCGCCGTCGCGGCCGCGGCCTCAGCGTCGGTCACGACCTCGTTCTCGACCATGAACCCGAGCGCTGTCTCGAAGCGGGCCCGCCCGCGCGCCAGGCCATCCGGCGAGCGGCCGACCAGGGTGGTCTGGCAGCCGGCCAGGGTCGTCACCACGGCGATCCCCGGCCCCATCTGCCCCGTGCCGAGCACCGCCACCCGAGAAATTACGTCTTCCATGCAGTTTCACTCCTGATCGATCACCGACGGACTTACTGCGCTAACAGCTCCGCCAGCTCGCGCATCTTGCGAGCGCGATTCTGGATCGCGGCATAAACGCCGTCGGCGTGTTCTTTGACCGTGCACTGCGTGTTGGTGTACGGGTTAGCAGCCGTGGCCTTGTCCAGTTGTTCCACCCATTCCTGCGGCACAGCCCCGATTCCAGACAAAGCGCCCGCCAGGCCGCCGGCCATGGCCGCCTGGCAATCGGTGTCGCGCCCGGCGTTCACGCCATACAGAACCGCCATCTTGGCGTCGCCCTTAGCCAGCCAGAACAGCGCCAGCGCCTTCGTCACGGTCTCGCTGGCCGTCGACATGGCATACATCGTCCCCGAGCCGGTGTAGATGGTGTAGAACTCGTCACGCGCGGCCTCATAGTCCCCGGTCCGCTTGACGATCTCGAGCGCCCGATCCACCTCGCGCTTGATCGGCTCGGTAGCGAAGCCCAAGGCGGTGTCGAGGACCGAGTCCACCGTGGCGTCCGGCCGCAGCGCCGCCGCGATGGCCGCGTCGTACACGCCGGCCCACACCAGGCCGATGTCCGTCGGCGGGAAGATCAGCCGGCCTACGTCGGCGGCATCCTGGAACGCCCCCGCCGGATCGCAGGCATTGATCAGCCCGATCGGATGGCTGGCGCGCGCCATGGCGTTCAGCCCGTGCCACCCGCTGAGGCCGCCCACCTCGACCGCCGGCACACCCACCTTCAGGAACTTCACCAGCCGGATGTCGCCCGGCTCGCTCATGTACCACATCTGCTCCGGATCGACCACATCGGCCGCCATCTTGCCCAGGTCGTCGGCGGTAATGCGGTCACCCTTGGCGATGATCGCCCGGCACATCAGCTTCTGCCGCTCGATGCCGTCCTCGGTGGTGCCGGGCATGCGTTCCCAGGTCACCCCGCGATAGCCGTAATGGCAGTACGGGTAGAAGCGATCCACCCACCCATAGGTAGACTTGATGCGGTCGGCGTGCCAGCCCTCGACCGCGGCGCCCATCGAGGACGCCACCCGCGACGCGGCCAGGCAACCATAGACCTTCTCGTACAACGTAGGCATTCCAATCCTCCCCAGAAAGGCTGTATCCAGGCCGCGTCCCGCCCGGCGGGAGCACGACCCCGGAAACTCGCAACTATAAGATAGCCAGAGCGACAACCCGGCACTGTGTCCCCTCTATGCCGGCGCCACGCTCAGCTTCAGCTCTTCCGCGCGATGGCAGGCGGCCAGGTGCCCCGGCGCGACCTCGCGCAGGGCTGGGCTCTCCACCCGGCACCTGTCGTACGCATAGCGGCAGCGGGGGTGAAAATAGCAGCCCGACGGCGGGTTCCCGGGGTCGGCCACCTCGCCCTCCAGGACGATGCGCTGAGACTTCAGGTCCGGGTCCGCCTTGGGCACGGCCGACATGAGGGCTTCGGTGTAGGGATGCTTCGGGTTGAGATACAGTTCCTCGGTCTCGCACATCTCTACCAGCTTCCCCACGTACATCACCGCCACTCGATCGCAGATGTGCTCTACCACGCTCAGGTCATGTGAGATGAAGAGATAGGTGAGCTGGAACTCTTGCTGCAGGTCCTCCAGCAGGTTCAGTGTCTGCGCGCGCACCGAGACGTCCAGCGCCGACACCGGCTCGTCGGCCACCACCAGCTTGGGACGGGTGGCCAGCGCGCGCGCGATGCCGATCCGCTGCCTTTCGCCGCCGCTGAAGGCGTGCGGATAGCGCCGCATGAACTCGGGCCGCAGGCCGACGCGCTTGAGCATATCGGCCACCTGGTCCTCCAGATCCTTGCCCCTGGCGATCTTGTTGACCAGCAGCGGCTCGCCCACGATCTCGAGCAGCGTCCAGCGCGGGTTCAGCGACGAGTAGGGATCCTGGAAGATCATCTGCAGGTTGCGGCGCAGCGTCGACATCGACTGCGGGTCCTGGCGGGCCACATCGACCACGTCCCCCGGCCCGCGCATGAACAGGATCTCGCCGCCACTCGGCTCGATGCCCCGCAAGATGCAGCGCCCGGCGGTCGTCTTTCCGCAGCCGCTCTCGCCTACCAGCCCCAGCGTCTCGCCCTCGAAGATGTGGAAGCTGACATCGTCCACCGCCTTCACCTGCCCGGTCACCCGCTGCAGCAAGCCATGGCGGATCGGGTAATACTTGCGCAGGTGTTTTATATCAAGCAACACCGGCCGGCCGGTCGTCACGCTCTGGTTCATCGCTCGCCGCCTCCTCCGTAAAGGAAGCATGCCACCCGCTGCCCGCCTTCCAGCGTGATCAGCGGTGGCTCCTTCTGATCGCAGAGACCCTTCATGACTGATGGGCAGCGCGGGTGGAACAGGCAGCCTTTCGGCCGGTGATAGGGACTCGGCACCATGCCGCTGACCGGTTGCAGCCGGGCGCGGGCCCGGCGCCCCAGTTTCGGGATCGAGTTCAGCAGGGCGATCGTGTAGGGATGCTTCGGGTTGTGGAAGAGCGTGCGCACATCCGCCACCTCCGCCACGCGTCCCAGGTACATCACCGCCACGCGCTGCGTCATCTCGGCGACCACGCCCAGGTCATGGGTGATCATCATGATGCCCATGCCGCGCTCGGTCTTGAGACGCAGCATCAGCTCCAGGATCTGCGCCTGCGTGGTCACGTCGAGGGCCGTGGTCGGCTCGTCGGCGATCAGCAGGGCGGGCCGGCAGGCGAGGCCGATGGCGATCATGGCGCGCTGGCGCATGCCGCCACTGAGCTGGTGCGGGTACTCGTCCACGCGCCGCTCCGGCAACGACATCCCCACCTCGCGCAGCAAGCGGATGGCCTCGGTGCGGCCGTCCCTCTTCGTGACCTGGCGGTGTTGTTCGAGCGCTTCGACGATCTGGTTGCCGATGGTATACACCGGACTCAGGGCCGTCATCGGCTCCTGGAAGATCATCGCCACCTCGGCGCCCCGGATGGCCCGGATCTGCGGCCCGCGCGGGTCGACCTTCGCCAGGTCGATCACGTCGACCTGGTGGCTGGCGCCCGGCGGCGCGCCGGCCTGGCTGCGGTAATACAGGATCTCGCCGTCGACGATCTGGCCGGGCGGGTCGATGATGCGCAGGATCGAACGGGCGATCATGCTCTTGCCGCAGCCACTCTCCCCCACCACCCCCAGCGTCTCGCCCCGCCGTACGTCGAGCGTGGCCCCGTCCACCGCCTTGACGGTCCCTTCGTCCAGGGCGAAGTAGGTCTTCAGGTTTTTGATCTCGATCAGCAGATCGTTCTGTGGTGTCATAGTCACGCGCTATCCATCTCAGCGTGCGTACGGATCGGCGGCGTCCCGCAGTCCATCGCCCAGGAAATTGAGCGACAGCACTGCCAGCACCACTGCCAATCCCGGGAACAGCAGCCAGGGCGCCGTGGCCACCGCGCGGATGTTCTGCGAGTCTTGCAGCAAGACGCCCCAGCTGATCGCCGGGTAGCGCAGCCCCAGCCCCAGGAAGCTCAGCGCCGTCTCGCTGAGGATCATGTCCGGCACGGCCAGAGTCAGGGCGGCGATAATATGGCTCAGGAATGACGGCACCATGTGCCGCAGGATGATGCGCATTTCCGACGAGCCGCTGATCTTGGCCGCCATCACGAAGTCTTCCTCGCGCAGCGCCAGGAAACGCCCGCGCACCACGCGCGCTAGGCCCGTCCAACCGATCAGCGACAGGATGAGGGTGATGGCGAAGTAAACCTTCAATGGCGGCCAGGTGGGCGGCAGCGCCGCGCTGAGCGACATCCAGAGCGGGACGGTCGGCATCGAACGCAGGAACTCGATCACGCGCTGGATGAGAGTATCGATGGTGCCGCCGTAGAAACCGGAGATGCCCCCCAGCACGATGCCCAGGATGAAGCTCATCATCACGCCGAACAGACCCACCGACATCGAGATGCGGGCGCCGTAGACTAGGCGTGAGTACACATCGCGTCCCGTCCCATCGGATCCGAACAGGTTGACGCGCCCCGGGTCGTCTACCCCGAAGAGGTGCCAGTTCATCGGGAAGAGCCCCCAAAGCTTGTAGGGCGCGCCCTTCATAAACAGATGCACCGGGTAGATTTTGCTCGTGTCGTCGGTGTAGACCATGGCCAGCGTGGCCAGGTCACGTTTCTGGAAGGTGCCATACACGAAAGGCACCAGATGGAACTGGCCCTTGGAGTCAATGAAGTGCAGCGGCGTGGGCGGCCGGTAGGCCTGGCGTTGGTCCTGCTGTTCGGGGTCGTAGGTCGCCAGCGGCTCGACGAAGATCGCCACCACGTACATCAGGATTACGATCACGCCGCAGGCCATCGCCAGCTTGTGCCGCCGGAACTTCCACCACATCAACTGCCACTGCGAAGCCACGTACGCGCGCTCGTCGGTGACCTCTTCGATCGGGGAGGCCGTCTTGGTTCGTCGCTTCAGAAACGTTGCGAGGCTCATACTATCCTCACTGCAACCGGATGCGGGGATCGAGCCAGGCCAGCAAGATGTCGGAGATCAGCGTTCCGACGACCGTCATGATGCTCAACATCAACACAATGGTGCCGGCCAGGTACATGTCTTGCGACTGCAATGCGCGCAACAGAAGCGGGCCGGTGGTGGGCAGGTTCAGCACCACCGACACGATCGTAGAACCGGAGACCAGGCCGGGCAACGTCCAGCCCACGGTGCTGATGAACGGGTTAAGCGCCACGCGCACGGGGTGTTTGACGATCAGCGCGCGCTCGGGCATGCCCTTTGCCCGGCTAGTGGTCACATAGGGCTTGTGCAGCTCGTCCAGCAGGTTAGCGCGCATGATGCGGATCAGGCCGGCGGTGCCGCCCATCCCCAACACCACCATCGGTATCCAGAGGTGTTGGAGCAAGTCGACGAACTTGGCCCAGCTCCACGGCGCCGTCTCGAATGCGGGCGAGAAAAGCCCGCCCACGCTGATCCCCAATTTGGAGAAGGCCAGCCACATCACAACCAGCGCCAGCAGGAACGGCGGCACGCCCAGGCCCAGGAAACTGATGAATGTAAACAGGTAATCGCCAACCGAGTACTGTTTGATCGCCGAATAGATCCCGACCGGAAAGGCCACCAACCATATGAAGATCAGCGACGACATCGAAAGCGCAAAAGTCAGTCCCAGGCGCTCCCAGATCAGGTCTTTGACCGGCACGTTCCAGGCCAGCGACTGGCCGAACTGCCCGTGCAGCATCCCGGCGACCCATTTCAGGTATTGGATGGGCATGGGCTGGTCCAGGCCGTAGGCAACCCTCAGATTGTTGATCACCGAGGGCTCGATGACCTGCCCCTGGCTTTCGAGCTGCATGAGGTACGAAGTAAGGAAGTCACCCGGCGGCAACTGGATGAGGATGAACGAGATCATCGAGATCACAATCACCGTCGGTATCAGCAGCAACAAGCGGCGGCCGATGTATTCGAGCATGCTCCGCGCTCCTGGTCTATCCCGCGTAGGACCGGCACTTGCGGGCGCCTCCACATCCCTGCGCCTTGCGTCTGGCTGGACCGCAGACGACGGAGGGGCCAAAGGCGCCCGCTATCAGAGCATCACGCCTGGGCGATCGCTGCTTCCAGGGCTGCGATGTTCCGCCGCGCCCGCTCCATCTCGTTCAGGGCCGCGGCATAAAGCCCATCGGCAGTCTCCAGGCATGAGAGATGCGATACAGTGTGCTCGGCTTCCTTCTCCGCCTTGTCCACCTTGGCGATCCACTCGGCCGGGATAGTGGCGGTGCCGCTCAGCGCGCCGGAGAAGCCGGTCGCGATGGCGGTCACGCAGTCGGTGTCGCGGCCGAAGTTGACGCCGCCCAGGATCGTGGCGCGCACGTCGCCTGCGGTCACGTAGAAAATCGCCAGGCCCTTGGCCAGCAGCTCCTCGCCGAAGTCGCCCGGCAGGCCGGCGTAGCGTGCGTTCATCTCGTCGCGCATCGTGTACGCGTCGCAGTGCTTGAGCGCGATCTCCAGGCAGGCATCGACCTCGACCCGGCAGGCCTCGCCGCAGTGCTCGCGCACGGCAGCCACGACGCTATCGCGCGTCGCGCCGGCCTTGCACCCCTCGGCGACCCCGGCCACGAAGCCGGCTGCGCTCGGCAGGCCGGTGCTCCACGTCGGCTGGTAGAGCATGCCCACTTCCAGCGCGTCATGCGCCGCCGCGTCCGGGTCGCACGCGTTGACCAGCCCGATCGGATGGCAGGCGCGCGTGAACGACACGATCCCCGGCCAGGCCGAGAACATGCCCACGTATTGCGCCGGCAGGCCGGCCTTGACGAACGGGTAGAGGATCGCGTCGCCATACCACATCCGGTAGCCAAAGTCGCGCTTCTCGTCCACGTCGCGTATGACCACGGCGGCCAGGTCGGTGGCGGTGATGCGCCCCTTCTTCTCGATGATCGCCTGCGCGATCAGCTTCTGCCGCTCGATGCCGTCTTCAGTGGCCCCAGGCGCCTGTTCATAGGGGTAGTGCATGAAGTAGCGCTCGGACCACTGCTGGGCGCGCCGGCGGACCGGCTCGTTGAAGCGCGGTTTCTTCGCGGCCAGGTCTTCGACCTTGCCGTAGACCTCGGTGATGCGGGCTACGCTCCAGCCCTCGGTGAGGGTGCCCATCGAAGAGCCGATGCGCGAGGCCGCGATGCAAGCGTAGATCTTGTCGTGTAGGTTAGCCATACTGTGCCAATCATCCTCATTGCGGCCGCCTGGCGGCGCGGCTGTGGAGCAACGCCGCCAGGCCGCCTTGGATTATCTCAGGCCTTGAAGAACCACTGCTCCATCTGGTGCGTGTGCCAGAACCAGTTGGCTGCACCCCACCAGATCTTGCTGTTATCGTTGGCCGGGAAGACGTTCTCCAGCTTGTTGTTGACCACCACCGGCAGCGGGCCCTCGCCGACGACGCCGATGACCCACAGGTTCTTCGCGATCAGGTCGTGCACCTTGATCGCGGCGGCCGTGTACTCCGGCGTGCCCATCACGGTCTGCTGCCACGCCCCGTAAGCGTCGAACAGGTCCTTGGCTTCCTGCGGCGGTTCCTTGCCGATCGTGCCGCCCGTGTTGAACCAATCGGTCCAGGGCTTGGCATAGTTGATCGCCGAATTGCCGCCCGGGCCCAGCTTCTGCGTGGCGCCGTAGGCGTACGAGGCGCGCTCCAGCTGCCGGTCCACGTGCCAGCCGCTCATGTCCTGCTGGCTGGCATTCAAGCGGGTGATCAGGAAGGCGCGCTCGCGCAGCTGCGCATCCACCTTCAGGCCCACCGCGGCCCAGTGCTTCACCACCAGCTCGACCGTCTGCTGCTTCGGCCCTTCCTGGGGCAGGAACTCGAGCTGAAACTGCATCGGCTTGCCGTCTGGCCGCAGGCGGATCCCGTCGGCGCCCTTCTTGTCGAGCCCAAGCGCGTCCAGGAGCGCGTTGGCCTTGGCCTGGTCGAACTGGGCGAAGTTGTCGGCCCATTCCTGCTTGAAGAATGACGCCGAGTCGTTGATGGTCGCCTGGCGCGGCGTGGCCTGGCCCAGGAACACAATCTCGTTAATCTCCGGGCGGTTGATGGCCAGCGACAGGGCCTGGCGGAAGCGCACGTCGTTGAAGATCGTGTTCAGCACCGGGTCCGGGTGGCACGTGTTGAGGGCCAGCGCGACGTCGGCCCCGCGCTCCGAGTTGACCGTCCTCACGGTGTAGTTGCCGACCTGCTCGCCCTGCTTCAGCACCGGGTAGTTGATCAGCTGCAAGTCCAGGCCCGACACGCTGCTGGCGCCCGAGACGGCCTTCAGGTTGGCCACGTCCAGGTTGGCCACGTACTCGACGGTCTGCCGGTCGATATATGGCAGCTGGTTGCCTTCGGTGTCCACCTTCCAGTAATATGGGTTGCGCTCGTACTGCTGCCGCTGGCTATCGACGGTAACCGGCCGCCAGGGCCCGAGCACCGGCGTGCCCGGCTCCATGGCGCCGTAGTTCCACTGCGTCACGATCTTCTGCACGCGCGCCGTCCAGCCGTTGAAGCCCTTGGCTTTGGCCTCGGTGTCGGCGTTCGGGTTGTACTTGAGGTGGAACTGGCTGAACCAGTGCTTGGGGAAGTGCGGCTCGATCGGGCCGCCCGAGTAGTGAATCAGGCAGAAGGCCGGGTTGGGCACTGCGAAGTCGAACTTGATGGTGTAATCGTCGACCTTCGTCACGGTCATGGGCGTCTTGCCCGGCCGCCACTGGCTCGACGGCGACGGTGTGACGTCCTTGTTGAACACGATGTCTTCAAAGTAGAACATCACATCGTCGGCGGTGTAGGGCTGGCCGTCGGACCACTTGAGGCCCTGGCGCAGCTTGATGGTGCATGACTTGTTGTCGGGCGAGAACTCGAAGCTCTCCGCCACCTCGGGCGTGGCGACCTTCAGATCGTTCGAGAAGCGGAACATCCCCGCGTACTGGCCGATCTGCAAGTCGTTGGTGGTTTCGGGCGCCAGGCCGGTGCCGGTCAACGTGCCGCCATACTTGCCGACGGCGTTCTTGGGCGTGACCACCACGGGGTTGGGCGGCAGGCGCTGCTCAACCGGCGGCAACTTCCCCGCCTTTACCAGCTCGGTCAGCATGGGCGCTTCCTTGTACTTGCCGGCGGCGGCAGCCGGCGCTGCGGTGGCGGCCGGTGCCCCGGTGGCGGCCGGTGCCGCGGTGGCGGCCGGCGCCGCGGTGGGCGCCAGGGCCGGCGTCGGACTGGAGCACGCCGCGATGGCTGCCGCCGTCAGGGTCCCCGCCGAGATGGTGAGGAACTGGCGCCGGCTGATCTTCGTTGACTCGGACATGTCTGCTACCTCCTCTGACTTAGGTTGAGATGAAGTGCTACGAGAACGAATCAGGCTGGCCTGTGTTTTAGATCCACAAGCGTGCATGGGACGACAATGCAGTCGGTATGCCAGGCGGTGACGCCCGACAGGATATCGAGCAAGAGATTGCTCACCACCCTCCCGATCTGGTGCGATGGTGCCTGCACTAAGTAACGGGCGCTGGGGCACAGGCGGGCGAGCAGGGAGGAGCCAGAGGCGCCAGTTACCACTTCGGCCAGAAGGGCCGGTGCCAGGTCGGCCAGGCCGAGCAGAAAGCCGTCGTGCATGACTGCGTTGAAGGCGATAACGCAGGTTGGGCGCTGCGCGGGCGGGAGGGCGATGAAAGCCTGCGCCGCCGCCAGGCCGCCGGCCTGGCGCGACTGGCCCCGGAATTGCCAGGCGTCGTCCAGCGACAGGCCGTATTCGGCCAACGCGCGCCGCAGCGCATGGAGGCGTTCGAGGGTAGTGCTGGCAGTCTCCATGCCCAGGATGGCGCCGATCCGGCGGTGGCCGTCCTCCAGGAAGCGCTTCGCCAGGGCATACATCGCGGCCTCGTCATCCGCGATGACCGTCGGCGCCACGATATCGGGCACGTAACGATTGGCCAGCACCACCCGCTCGCCGCGCGCCAGGTAGGGAGCCAGGTAGCTGTGGTCACCGGCGACGGGCGCGAGGATCAGCCCATCGACCTGTTTGGCGAACAGCACTTCGACGTAACGGACTTCCTTCTCGTGGCTCTCATCGGTGTTGCACAACACCAGGTTGTAGCCGCGCTCGTACGCCACCTTCTCGACTGTGTAGGCGATTTCGGCAAAGTAAGGGTTCTCGATATCGGAGATCAGGAGGCCGATGGTGTTGGTTTGCCGGCGGCGGAGGCTGCGCGCCAGCATGTTGGGAGTATACTGCAGGTCCTCGATCGCCTGGCGGACGCGTGCCACAGTGTCCGGATGCACCGGCCGGCTGCCGTTCAGCACGTGTGATACTGTGGTAGACGAGACGCCTGCCCGCTCGGCGATATCCCGGATCCTTGCCATCCTTGCCTACTCCCTGCTCGCCCGGCTGAGTGAACTGCGTCGTCAATCTGAGGAGTACGCGATAAGCACCAGCTTACTGCAACCGATTTCCACAATCCGTTTCCGCAATCGATTTCCGCAACCGATTGCCTTATATCACAGGCGTGCGGGCCTGTCAAATCGTGTACTGGCCGACAATGGTTGGGGTGCTGAGGCCGTCTCGCAGGCGGCGCCTCCGGGCGCCTCACCGCAGCGGCTCCGCCTGGAGGCATTGCCACGTCGTCCGCTCGCCGCCCGTCGGGGGCGCCGGGCGATGGAGTCACCGAAGCTCGTGAGTCGGCATAAATGGGTTCCCAGCGGGCTGAGGCAGCGCGGCTCAGCGGAAGGTCTGGCGCGCCTCACCGGGCTTGTAGGGGCGCAGCAAGAAGGCAGACCAGGTATCGTTCACCGAGACCAGGTTGATCCACTTGAGATCGGCCGGGCCGACGGCGTCCCAGCCTTTGTCGCGTGTCAGGTCAGTCTGGATCTTGGAGCTGCCCTTCGGGAAGGTGATCCAGAGCAAGCCCGCCGGCTTCAGCGCGCGGCGGACGTCGGGCAGGCGCTCGGCCAGCTCAGCCGAGTTCCGCACAAAGAGCTGCATCCCAGCGAAGGCGCCGTCCAGGTGGTCGAGCAGCTCAACCCCGTCGGGCAGGGGTGCGAGCGCGGCCACGTAGCCCTCCGGCGCCCCGATAAGCGCCGCTCGTTGGCCCGGCATCAGCTTGAGCTTCTTGGCGAGTGGGTTATCTGCCATCAATAGTCCTCCCAATTCCGGCCCGCGTAGTATACTGCATCATCAAATTACGGTGCGCAAGGGGGCACAAGATGGCACACCCACTCATACTTCAGCTCCAGTTCACCCGTAGCGAGCTCGTGCGCGGCCTGGCAGGTGTTAGTGACCAGGACGCGCGGCAGCGCCTCGGACCGATGAATTGCATCAGTTGGATGGTCGGTCACCTGGCCTGGCAGGAACAGCGCTACTGGTTGTACAGGGCGCAGGACCGCCTGCTTTACCCGGAGCTGAATGAGTTGTTGGCCTACGGCAAGCCGGCCAGCACACCGCCGCTGGAAGAGATGTGGACCATCTGGCGCGCGGTCACCGCGGCGGCCGACCCATGGCTCGCCTCGCTCACCACCGCAGACATGCAAGCGCCGCTGCGCGCCGGTTTCTCGAGCGTGGGCACATTCCTGCGGCGCACGACCTACCATTACTGGTATCACCTGGGAGAGGCGATGGCCGTGCGCCAGATGCTGGGGCACAAGGACCTGGAGGACTTCGTTGGCAATATCGACGAGCTGGCGCCGTACGTAGCCGAGTGAGAACGCGTGACGACCCCTACCTTACCGTTTCAGTTGCGCCAGCACAAACTCTCCCCAGCGGGTTCCGCTCTTCCAGCCGGCCTGGAACAGGGGCGATTCCCATTCGTCATCGTACCAACACGCGACCCAACCGATCCCGCGCTCTTGCAGATAGGCCAGGAAAGGCTCAGCGCAAAGAAACATGACCCTTATCAGTGTCTGACCCGCAGGGTCTGGAGCCAGGAGAAAACGGTCCGGTAGTAGTCCGGAGCCCGAGCGAAAGAATTGGCTAGAAAGCCGAGGACGCTGCTGTAGCTACCGA
>JADGQF010000369.1 GCA_017882045.1 Anaerolineales bacterium | reverse complement strand
GCTGTGGTCGTGGCGCTTTCCATCTCGCCGGCTCTCTGCTGCTCGGGGCCACAGATAGGTACTGCTGTTTCAGGGACAGGCCGGGCAGGAGCCGGCATTGGCTTGGGGAGCCAACAGGGGTCATCTGCCTCCCCCTCGCCCGGCTCAAGCTGGTTACCCTTGGTCAGGCGGACCAGGCCCGAGCCGTCGGCGTTCATCAGGTAGATGCTGTTGATGCCAGTCTGATCGCTGTAGAAGGCAAACTGCCGGCCGTCGGGCGACCAAGTGGGCCGGTAATGGTTGCGCCTGGCCTGGCCCTCAGGTGTGTAGGTCAGGCGGCGCACTGCGGAGCCGGAGCCAAAGTGTCCCTGCGCGTCGGCGGTGATCACGTAGATGTCAAAGCTGTTGCCTCCCTCGAGGTTGCCCCAAAAGGCGATCTGCTTGCCGTCGGGCGACCAGGCTGGCTGGTGGGCAAAACCGGCGCCACGCGTCAGGTTCACGTCGCCGGAGCCGTCGAGGTTGGCTACGTGAAGGTCCGCCGATCCGCCGACTGAGGATGAGTAGGCGAGACGCTGCCCATCGGGCGACCAGGCGGGGCCGTACAGCCAATCGCCGGCAACAGGCAGCCGGGCTGCGCCTGAGCCGTCAGCGTTCATCACGAAGAACACGTTGCCCACTAACCCGTTGTCTGCGTCTGAGCTGAAGGCGATGCGCTGCCCATCCGGCGACCAGGCAGGCTCAGCCTGGTTGCCAGGGCCATCGGTCAACTGCATCTCCTGTGAGCCATCGGCGTTCATCACATAGAGATGACGGCTGTTGTTACGCCAGGAAGAGAAGGCGATGCGTCGGCCATTGGGGGAGCAGGCGGGCTCCAGGTTCAAGTCGGGACCGTGGGTCAGGCGGCGCACGCCCGAGCCGTCCGGGTTCATGCTGAAGATGTCCGCACCGGTATCGCTCTTGGCCTCGAAGACGATGCGGACGGTCTGACTGGGCAACCCGGTTGCGGCTGGAGCTGCCGCGGTTGCGGGCGCCGGCAGCGTCGGTGCAGACGTCGTAGGGGCGATCGGCGGTGTTACAAATGCCAGCGTGCCAGCAATTTCCTGAATATGGCCCCTATCGGCCGAGAGGCTCAGCTGGCTGTGTGGGCGCATGGCTTCCGGGTATTGCACCACAAGCAGGGACAGGTGCGGCTGCTCGGGCGATTGGCGCTGGTCCGGCCAGGGCAAGATCAGGCAGGCTGGCTGGCCGGCGACCGTCAGCATCTGCATGGTCGGAGCTGTGCCAAATTGTGCATCCTTGGCAAGCGCAGCCGGTTCCAGCACCTGCCGGCAGACACCTTCAGCTGTCGGGCCGGCCACCGAGGCGGCAGTAAGCTGGAAGAACCCATCCGGGCCGCTGCGCATCACCGACTGCCCGGGATCTGGCGGCGCGCTCCACGAAGGCGGGTAGCGCAGCGTCACCTGGAACTGGGGGTCAGTGTAGAGCGACCAGCCAGCGCTAGCAGCGGCCGGACTGGCTGCCTCGACGGCAGACACCGTAGCTGCCGGCAGGGCTGTGGGGGTGTCGGGCGTGGTCCGATGTGCGCCTGTGGTCGGAACGGCGCAACCGGCCAGCAGAATCAAGAGAGATCCGAGAAGCGGAACGATGCGGCGCATGGTCACCCTCCTTTGTCTGTATATTACAACGATCCTGCTCCCACCCTTGTTCCCATGCTTTGGCCCGAGCACTCTTTGCCACCGATCCGATTCCACCATTTTGCGCAAGTAGTCGCAACCATATTGCGGTTGTCGCAGCAGGTCACGGACATCGGAAGGCATGAGATCCGATACACCACCCCACGTACGTCATGGCTCGAAACAGCGAACCTGGCTTTCAGTGGCCTTTCGTCACAGGACGGCATTACCCCACTCGCTCTGATTTTGCTCGCCTGATACTACCGCTACCGCTGACCACTGCCGGATGGCGTCCATCTGATGGACCAGGGGCCAGGAATCACCACAGTGGCTTCCTCGATGTTCACCTGGACCCGACCCTTGGGCAAGGTCTCGAAATATACCCCTGCCCTGAGCGGACCGCTGCTCTGGTTCGGCACCTCCGATTGTTGACCCTGCGCCCCCTCGATATGTAGGAAAGGCGCATTCGGCAGGTATCCCCTTGGCGTTCGGGGCGCATCGAGTTCGAAGTCCAGTACGTAACGCATCAACCCGTCACCGGCGCCGACATCAAGGCGCCGGAGCTGCACGCTGCGCACATGCAGGCGAAAGCCGCCCAGATCCAACCAGGCGTCCGGCGACCAGGCATCACCAACCGGTGGATTGTTGCCTAAGTCGAGCGCAAACCCGGTCTTCACCCGCACGTTGAAGCCCAACGTGTCCACTGTAACGGTCAACTGCCTGGCTGAAGGTGAGACCGGCGCACAGCGAAGCGTCCCTTCGGCTGTGTTCGGCGAAGGGAAGGCCGGCGCTGGACCGCTGATCTTGTTCAATTGGCGATAGCATCAGAGGTCAGATCCTCCGCATCAGCAGCGCTACCGGTTCGAACATGAATGTAGCGGAAAACAGACGTAACGTAGCGCTGGTACAGGGCGGCAAAGGCAACCGGACTATGTTTTGCCTCTTTTACCAGCGCAGCGTCTTGCGCGGCAGCTTGCTCAGCCTCTCGTTCATCCGAGGCCCGAGACAGCCTGTCTGGCAGTATCAGTTCCTGCATCTGGCCTCCCCGCTTCTCTGTGGCTGCATGCCAGTACGCTTCAGCATTTCTGAAATCTATATCGGGGAAGGGCCGCAAATGTGACAGATTTCGAGAAGACAACTGCGTGCTTGACATCAGTGCTCCCAGCGCGTCGGAGTGGCATCAGCAAGTTGCTCGAAATGGCGAACCCAAGTTTCAACGGTAGTCTCTCTCAGGCCGGCATCGCCACCGCTTGCACCCAGGCTGACCTGAGGATCTTCTCACCAGCCCCCAGCATGAGCAGTTCCGGAGCCTCTAACCTACCATCCTGAACGTGTCGAGTACCTTCTCGCCCGCTTGCTCGCACTGGTTCCTCACTGACTGCTCGCCATCCTTCGGCCAACGGAGTTCCAGCAGGAAGTACCTGTTATCGGTATTCAGTGTGTAGCCGATAACCCCCTCTTGAACCCATATCTTCGCATCCCAGGTATAGCCCCCAAAGTACGCCTGCCGTTGTGTCGTTGGCCCCACCATGCCACGGGCTGGCGGGTGCAGCGCCAAGCTGCATCCGGCTATCGCCTGATGATCAAGACCTTCTTCGCTTTGCTTCCATTCGTTGGTAGTATATACCAACTGAAACTTCGGCAGCGGATTGTAAGTGCTTGCGCCGTCGTAGATGGCTAAGCCAGGGCCTGCCGGTCGCGGTGTTGGCGTAGTCGTGGGAGTAGGTGTTGGTGTCGGAATAATCTGCGCCTGGCGAGTTTGAGTGGCTGACAGGCGCTGATTGTATTCCTCCTCGGTCGCCCGGAAGCTCGGGCTTTGGGTCACTGTAGTAACCGGTGTGAGTGCGAGCGCTGCCGACGCTGTAGCGTCCTGGCACACCACATCACAGCGCGATGCAGGCGTCTCGGCTGGTTGTACCATTCGCAGGTAGTCATCGAGTGTCGGCCATTGCCGGTTAGTACCGTACAATTCGTTCAAGGTAGTAGCCGCCGAAGGGGCGAAACGGAAGGTGCCAAGGATGCTCTCGAGAGCCGCGGCCATTCCTTCGGCATACTGCTCCGTTGTCGAAGCCTGGAGCAGGATGACGAGCCGGCCTTGACGCAAGAAGAAGTTCTGGCTGGTCCCCCAAACATCCTTGACGACCTGCTGGAGGTAATCATGCTCGCGGCCATCCGGCTCAGCGATGATGCCCGCCTGGGTAGAAGCTGTCTCCGGGGGCGTTCCCTCTGCGCGTTCGTACACCGCAACCTACGCGACAGGCGAGGGCACGGGCTTCCGCATCTCGGGCGGCACCACAGCTCTCGGCTCGGCCCAGGAGTC
>JADGQF010000368.1 GCA_017882045.1 Anaerolineales bacterium | reverse complement strand
CCGCCGGGCCGTGGCTTATCAAGCCGAATGTGGATGAGCTGCGCGAATTCGTGGGAGAGCGACTGGACACAGCGAACGCTATTCTTAAGGTTGCGCGCTCTCTCATCGAGCGCTACAAGATCGCGACCGTCGTCGTATCCATGGGAAAGGAGGGAGCCATCTTCGTCGAGGGCGAGGAAACGGTCTGGGCAGTGCCAGCGCCGGTCGAAGTTAAGAGCACGGTCGGGGCCGGCGACGCGATGGTCGCCGGCATCGTCGCCGGCAAAATCCGGGGGCTCGCCCTGACCGAGTGCGCCCGTCTGGCGACTGCATTTTCGATGACCGCGATCAGTCACATCGGGTCGGGCCTGCCCTCCATCGAAGCGGTTCAGTCAGCAAAGGAGCAGGTTACCATCCGCGAGCTTTCAAAGGCATAATCCAACATCAAAGAAGGAGTTGTCAGATGGCCAAGATTGTAGCAGTCATGGCCTGCCCGACGGGGATCGCCCACACCGTGATGGCGGCGGAGGCGCTCGAGAAGACCGCTAAAGTCATGGCGGCACACCCTCCGCGCGGAGATGCAGGGCTCGGCAGGAGCGCAGAACGTCCTCACCGAGCAGGAGATCCGTGAAGCCGATGTAGTCATTATCGCCACCGACATCCATGTGAATATGGATCGGTTCGCAGACAAGCCCGTTTACGCGACCTCAACCAGCGACGCGATCCGCAAGACCCGGGCCGTGATCGAGGCGGCAATGGCGGAGGCCGAAGAGCTGAAAGCGGCAGCGGTAGCGCCCGTCGCAGCGCCGACAGGTCCCGCGGCGCCGCCCCCCTCCGGATGCCTCCAAGTTCCTGGTGGCTGTCACGTCGTGCCCGACCGGCATCGCGCACACCTTCATGGCGGCCGAAGCCCTGGGCTACCAGATGAAGGTCGAGACCCAGGGTTCGGTGGGGGTACAGAACAGGCTGACGTTCGAGGAAATTGGCCGGGCCGACGCGGTGATTATCGCGGCGGACGCCTTTGTTGACAAGACCCGTTTTGCGGGCAAGCGCCTCTATGAGACCTCGACGAAAGCCGCCTGGCACGAGGGCCAGGAGGTGGTGAAGAAAGCCCTGGCCCTACTGGAGCCAGGAGGAACCGACCTGGCCGACCTGGCCAGAGAGATGAAGAAGGCGCGTGGCGCCAAGATCACCGGTCCCTACAAGCACCTGATGACAGGCGTTTCGTACATGCTGCCCATCGTCGTCGCCGGCGGCATCCTGATCGCCCTGGCGTTCGCCTTCGGCGGCATCACGACCAAGGGGTATCCTCAAGGCTCACTGGCGTGGGCTTTGATGACGATCGGTGGCACCACCGCCTTCGCCCTGTTCGTACCCGTCCTGTCGGCTTTCATCGCCTACTCGATCGCCGACCGCCCGGGCATCACATCCGGCATAATTGGCGGCATGCTGGCCTCGACCGTGGGAGCCGGGTTCCTGGGCGGCCTCGTGTCCGGTCTCCTGGCCGGGTACCTGACTCTGGCCCTGAACACCTACATCCAACTGTCGAAGAACCTGCAAGGTCTGAAACCGGTCCTGATCCTGCCACTTCAAGAACCGCTTCACGGCCGATGGACAGGAAGCAAGCCGCGCGGCGCTGGTCCTGGGCATCTCGTTCATCACCGAAGGGGCGGTCCCCTTCGCGGCGCGCGATCCACTCCGCACGATCCCGAGTCTGATGACCGGGTCGGCCGTCGCGGGCGCGCTCTCGATGGTCTTCGGCTGCCAGTTGATGGTACCCCACGGCGGCGTCTTTGTCCTGCCCATTCCTAACGCGGTCGTGAACCTGGGCGGATACGTTGTGGCCAACCTCGTGGGAACCGTGGTCACGACGGGCATGCTGTTCCTCCTGAAGAAGCCGCTGGCGAGCAAGGAACAGGCATTCGCGCGCGAAGCAGCCGTCGCATAGTCACGCTGCTTGAGACGGCGCCGGTCGGGCCGGCAGCACCCGAAGCGGTCGAATGATAAGAGTGGGTGAGGCTTCTCTGGAAGCCTCACCCACTGCACGTGCAGGCCAACCTGGAGAACGACCCAGCCACATGGTATACTCTGTTTGGCCGGTGGTCGGTTCACTCCTTTACGAGAAAGGCTGTAGAGATGACCTCATCCAAGAACTACTTGATCGATATGGACGGCGTGCTCCTCAACGGCTCTGTCGTCATCCCGGGAGCCGACGCGTTTATTGCGCGCCTGAAAGAGCGCGCAATACAGTACCTGGTGCTGACCAACAACCCCAAATATACCCCCGGCGACCTGGCGCACCGGCTGCAGACCATTGGGCTCGATGTGCCGGCCGAGCGCATCTTCACTTCGGCTATGGCGACAGGCCGGTTCCTGCACTCTCAGAGACCCAACGGTACAGCCCTGGTCATCGGTGAGAGCGGGCTGACCGAGGCCATCCACGCGGCCGGCTATGTGATCACCTCGCTCGACCCAGACTATGTCGTGCTGGGCGAGACTTACAGCTATGATCTGGATAGGGTCACCCGGGCAATCCGTCTGATTGCCGGCGGCGCGCGCTTCATAGCAACCAACCCCGATCCATCCGGCCTGAGCGAAAGCGGTCTCGTCCCGGCCTGCGGTGCGATGGCCGCCTTAATTGAGAGAGCGACCGGCGTCAGCCCATTCTTCGTGGGCAAGCCCAACCCGCTCATGATACGGACGGCGCTTAACTACCTCGACGTCCACTCCGAAGACACGGTCATGGTAGGCGATCGCATGGACACCGATATTGTGGCGGGCGTGGAAGCTGGGCTGGAGACGATCCTGGTATTGTCGGGCGTGACGCGCCGGGACGAAGTATCGCGCTTCCCTTACCAGCCCACTCGCATCTGCGACTCCGCTGCAGACATTGAGCCCTGATATTCGATCCACGCGGAGGTTACTCTTTTTTGTCAGGCTGGTAGGAAAGAAGAACGATGCCTGAACTGAACGTCCTTGTATCCACAAGTCTCAGAACCTTCATATCACTCCCGTCCGGAAAGAGACGCTTTCCGCTGCCGAGAACTACGGGATGGACCATCAGCCGATACTCATCGATGAGGTCATGTTGCAGCAACGTGTGTACCAGCTCGCGACTGCCGGCCACCAAGATGTCCTGACCGGGCTGCCGCTTCAGCCTGGACACTTCTTCCGGGATGTTCTCTCTGATCGGCCTTGAATTGTTGCACTCAGCCTTTTCCAGGGTCGTTGAAACAACAAACTTGGGAAGGCCATTCATCCTGTCCGCAAAACCCAGTTCATCAGTCATGGATGGCCAGGCTTTGGCGAAGCCTTGATAGGTCACGCGCCCCAGTAGCAGAGCGTCGCTCGCAAACAGTTCATCCGGTTTGACCTTCGCCGCTTTTTGGTTCCAGAACTGGAAGCTCCAACCCCCGTGTTTGGTTCCTTCACTGCCGCCTGGGTCTTCCATGACGCCATCCAGTGTCACATACTCGGTTACGACTAGCTTTCTCATGTTGTTGGTATCTTCTCAATAATTCGGGGGACAGTTCTGCCCTAACTGAAAAAGGCAGCGGGACACTTACTGCATCTTGTGTGTCCATATCGGACGTGTACAACAGGCGGTAGTGGCTGGCGCATACGTGATGATCATCGGAAGTGGTTCCCCCGATTTATTGAGAAGTTACGCGGCGGGGCCGCCTGGCTCAGGGCTGCGGGCCGCGCAGCTCGGCCAGATTGGCCTCGGTCGGATCGCGCAGGGTAGCCAGGGATGCATCGCACTGTGACGCCGCCGCGAACTCAGCCCCGACCTGGGTAGGCTCATCGCGCGCCAGCAGGACCGTGGCCAGGGCAAAGTGAGCCTGTGGCCACTGGGGCATGAGCGCGAGCAGGTCCTGTCCGGCCTTGGCTGCCTGGTCCAAAGCCGCCGTGGCATCCTCGCGCTTGCCGGCCCGCGCCAGGGCCAGCCCGCGCCGCATGGACAGGGCCACGGCCAGGAGGCGCGCGTTATCAACCGA
>JADGQF010000367.1 GCA_017882045.1 Anaerolineales bacterium | reverse complement strand
GATCGCGGGCGGCGTGCCGTGGAAAACGACGATGACCGACATCTGGCAGTTCTCGCCCGATGCGGACCTGGCGACGTCTGACCTTGCCGCTCAGCCAGTACACGGGCAAGGCTCCGCCAAGGAATACGCCACCGCCCTGCGTCGTTACCTGCACGTTGTGCGCCAGTATTGCACCTCGCAGCCGGACGCCGTGGCAACCCTACGCCGCGACTTCCGCAGTGCGGTGACCTACTATCAGGTCCAAAAACAGCATCCAACCTGGCGCACATCCCTCTTGCGTACCACCAGCCATCTTGAACGCTTCAACCGCCGCTTGCGTCGGCGCATCCGCACAGCCAATGCCTATCACTCTGATGAGGGTATTCTGGCTATGGTCGCTCAAGAGGCGGATCGGGTGTTCCGGCCCGGCACACCTCCGCTATCCAAGGGACAAACATGACACACTACTTCAACCGAAAGCGGTACACTACGAATCGAGCCTTACGGTGCTGCGCGGTGAGCCGGAACGTGGCGCTATCTGCACCTGTTCCCGCCGCCGCCATTTTGCCCTCCCGCGCCCGTCATGTATAATGCCCACAGGCCCGCGCGCTCGACCGAAGGTGTAATGACGCCCTATCCCCTGCCGGATCCGCCTGGGGATGGGGCTTCCTATTTTGCGGGGCAAGAATGCAGCACACCCAAACAGATACCCCCTCGACCCGGCCCGCGTTGTTGGCGCTGGCCGACGGCACCCTTTGGCCGGGCATCGCCCTCGGCGACAGCGCCGAAGGGGCCGGCGAAGTGGTCTTCAACACCAGCATGGCCGGCTATCAGGAGATCCTCACCGATCCCTCCTACACCGGCCAGATCGTGGTGATGACCCAGCCCCATATCGGTAACTACGGCGTCAATCCGGGCGATGACGAGTCGGCGCGCGCCTGGGTCGCGGGCCTGGTCGTGCGCTCGGCCAGCCCCATCGCCAGCAACTGGCAGGCCACGCTGAGCCTGGAAGCTTACCTGCGCGAACGCGCGGTCACCGGCATCGCTGAGGTGGAGACGCGCCGCCTGGTGCGCCACATCCGCACCTATGGCGCCATGAACGCCGCCATCTCCGGCCTGGACCAGGATGCCGAGCGCCTGATCGCCCGGGCCCGCGCGGCGCCCGACATGAACGGGCTCGACCTGGTACGCCTCGTAACCTGCCGCCGGCCCTACCAGGTCGCCCCGCCGCCTGCCGTCGAGGCGCGCTTTCACGTCGTGGCCTATGACTTCGGCATCAAGCGCAGCATCCTGCGTCACCTCGCGCAACGCGGCTGCCTGGTCACGGTCGTCCCCGCCCAGACCAGCGCCGCGGACGCGCTGGCCCTGCGCCCCGACGGCATCTTCCTCTCCAATGGGCCGGGCGACCCGGCCGCAGTGGATTACGCCATCCAGGCCGTGCGCGCACTGTTGGGGCAGGCGCCCATCTTCGGCATCTGCCTGGGCCACCAGATCCTGGGCCTGGCGTTGGGTGGCCGCACCTACAAACTGAAGTTCGGCCACCGCGGCGCCAACCAGCCGGTGCAGAATGTCGCGTCGGGCCGCGTGGCGATCTCCAGCCACAATCACGGTTTTGCCGTCGCCGCCGACACGCTCCCGGCCCAGGTCGAGATCGTGGAATCGAACCTCAACGACGGCTGCGTCGAGGGCCTGGCCGCGCCGGCCCTGAATGCCTTTTCGGTCCAATACCACCCGGAGGCCGCGCCCGGCCCGCACGATTCCCTGCCCTGGTTTGATACCTTCGTCGCCGCCATGGAAACCAGCGCCGCCAATCAACGTCGGCGCGCACGCGAGTAATGCCATGCCCAAGCGCACTGATATTCGCTCTATCCTGATCCTCGGCTCCGGACCGATCGTCATCGGCCAGGGTTGCGAGTTTGACTATTCGGGCGCGCAGGCCTGCAAGGCCCTGCGCCGCGAGGGTTACCGCATCATCCTGGTCAACTCCAACCCGGCGACCATCATGACCGATCCTGACCTGGCCGACGCCACCTACGTCGAGCCGTTGGTGCCGGCCCTGGTCGAGAAGATCATCGCAATCGAGCGGCCGGATGCCCTGCTGCCCACCGTCGGCGGCCAGACCGGGCTGAACCTGACCATCGACCTGGCGCGCGCGGGCACACTGGCTCGCTATGGGGTGCAATTGCTCGGCGCGGATATCGCCGCCATCGAGCTGGCCGAAGACCGGCTCAAGTTCCGCGACGCCATGCTGGGTGCGGGCCTGGAGGTGCCCGTGTCGGGCCTGGCGCGCACCTTGGCCGAGGCCGGGGAGATCGCCCGGCGCGTGGGTTTCCCGTGCCTGATCCGGCCATCCTTCACCCTGGGCGGCTCGGGCGGGGGCATCGCCTACGTCGCCGCCGACCTGGATCGCGTCGTGGCGCGCGGCCTGGCCGAATCGCCGGCCGGCCAGGTGCTGGTCGAGCAATCCGTGTTGGGCTGGAAGGAATTCGAGCTGGAAGTCATGGCCGACCGGGCCGGCAATTTCGTGGTCGTCTGCTCGATCGAAAATGTCGATCCCATGGGCGTGCATACCGGCGACAGCATCACGGTCGCCCCCGCGCAAACCCTGACCGATCGCGAGTACCAGCGCCTGCGCGATATGGCCCGCACCGTCATGGCGACGGTGGGGGTGCAGACCGGCGGCTCGAACGTGCAGTTCGCGGTCCATCCGGGCACCGGCCGGGCCCTGGTCATCGAGATGAACCCACGTGTCAGCCGCTCCTCCGCCCTGGCCTCCAAGGCCACCGGCTTTCCCATCGCCAAGATCGCCGCGCTCCTGGCCGTTGGTTACACGCTCGACGAGATCCCCAATGACATCACCCGGGTCACGCCGGCCTCGTTCGAGCCGGCCCTGGATTACTGCGTGGTCAAGATCCCGCGCTGGAACTTCGAGAAATTCCCCGGCGCCGACCCGACCCTGGGCCCGCAGATGAAGTCGGTGGGCGAGGTCATGGCCATCGGGCGGACCTTCCCCGAGGCCCTCAACAAAGCGGTGCGCGGGCTGGATATCGGGCTGGCCGGCTTTGGCAGCAGCCTGCGCGTTGCGGTAGGCGACCCAGCGGTCGCCGCGCTGACCGTGCCCACGGCGCAACGCCTCTACGCGGTGGCCGATGCCCTGCGTCGCGGCCGGTCCATCGCCGAGGTCGGAGAGGAGACCGGCTTTGACGCCTGGTTTCTGGCCCAGATGGCCCACATGCTCGCGCCCGAGCCCGAGCTGGCGGCCCACACGCCGGAATCCCTGCCCCTGGCCCTCCTGCGCCACGCCAAACGGCTGGGTTATGGCGACGCGCAGATAGCAATGCTGATGGGCCTGCCGGCCGACGCCGGCGGGTTGCGCGTGCGCGCCCGGCGGCTGGCCCTGGGCCTGCGCCCGGCCTACTACCGGGTCGACACCTGCGCGGCAGAGTTCGAGGCCTTCACACCCTATATGTACGCCACCTACGAGGGCGGCGATGAGGCCGAACCGGTGCGCCGGCCCAAGGTCATCATCCTGGGCGGGGGTCCCAACCGCATCGGCCAGGGCATCGAATTCGACTACTGCTGCGTCCATGCCTGCGGCGCGCTGCGCGAGCTGGGCTTCGAGACGATCATGATCAACTGCAACCCGGAGACGGTGAGCACCGATTACGACACGGCGGACCGGCTCTACTTCGAGCCGCTCACCCTGGAGGACGTGCTCAACGTGGTCGAGGAAGAAGAGCCTGACGGCGTCATCGTCCAGTTGGGCGGGCAAACGCCCCTCAACCTGGCGCGCGGGCTGGCCGCCGCCGGCGCGCCCATCTGGGGCACGTCGCCGGATGCCATCGACCTGGCCGAGGACCGGGTGCGCTTTGGCCGCTTGTTGGCCGAGCTGGGCATCCCCAGCCCGGCCTGGGGCAGCGCGCGTTCCCTCGAGGAGGCGCGCCGGGTGGCGGAGCGTATTGGCTATCCGGTCCTGGCGCGGCCCTCATACGTCCTGGGCGGGCGCGGGATGGTGATCG
>JADGQF010000017.1 GCA_017882045.1 Anaerolineales bacterium | reverse complement strand
ATTCAGGTTATCGGCAGGCCGGATGAAAACTTGTAGGGTGGGCATGAAAAATATCTAGTTTCTGGCCAGTGCCGACGACAATTGCAGGAACAAGGCGCTTCCCGCATCCCCGGCTGCAGCCAGCCAGCCTGCCAGGCTTCCCTTGGGCCCCACGACCGGGTTCGTCGTTCTCGCCGTCCTCTCCCTCCTTTTCGCCTTTGGCACGCCGGTATATGCAGTGCTGTTCTACCTGGCGCCCGGCTACAATCAGTTGCATTCGGCTTTCCGCTGGGTGTTTCCCTATACGCTTAGCATGGCCTTACTCGCCGGCTTTGGCCTGGATGTGCTGCTGCGTGGCGATCTCTCCCCGCGACTGCGACGAGCGGTGCGCGTGTTGGGCACCTTGACGGTCGCGGCCGGCCTTGGCTCCCTGGCAGCAGTGGCGCTCAGCCTGGTCCTGCCCGGCCCGTTCGTGGCGTTCGGCAACCGATTGCTGGCCGCTTCAGAGCTGGCGCGCACGCGGGGCTTTGCCGATGGCGCCATGGCCTGGAGCTACGAGGCGTTTGGATTGGCACGCTTTGGCGCGCTGGCCGCGCTCTCAGGGGCAGTGCTGCTATGGGGGATAATGACGAGCCGCGGAACGCGCTCGGAGAGCCGGACGCAAGACAGTCTCGAACAAGAGCCGCCCAGCGTAACCCTGGCGGAGGCAGTCCACAAAACGGGAGAAACGGTTGAATCAAACGCCTCCGCCAGCCCACAAGTCCGCCAGTCCAAACTGCCGCTGTGGTCCGTCGCGGCCATTGGCGTGCTGATCCTCGACCTGTGGCTGTTCGGGCACGCCTTCAACCCGGCCAGCGACCCTCGACTGCTGAGCTATAAGCCGCCGGTGATCGGGTGGCTGCAGGGTATGATCGACAACAGCCAGCCCTGGCGCTTCACCACCTATGATGCGCCCAACCAGAAGCTGCTGAATGCCAACGCGGCCATGTCGTACGGGCTGGAAGACATTCGCGGCTACGACTCGATGATCCCGCGCCAGTATGTGGCCTATATGCAGCGCATCCAGAACCAGGGCGAGTTGCTCTACAACCGCATTGCGCCTTTCTATGGACCGGGCAGCGGGCAGTGGAGCGACGCGCTGGACAACAGGCTGCTGAACCTCCTGGGCGTGCGCTACGTGATGACGACGCAGGATGTCGTTAACCAGGGTTACCGCTTAGCCTACCCGGCGGATCATCAGCCCGCGCAGGGAGAGGTGCGAGTCTACGAGAACACGAAGGCTATGCCACGCGTGTTCATCGTGTCGCAGGCCCAGGCGGCCGCCGATCAGACGGCCGCGCTGGACGCACTGCAAAAGGTGGACCCGGCCCACACGGTAGTGCTGGAAGGACTGAGCGCGGATGCAGTCCCGGCGCCGTCAGCGCCGCAGGTGCACGAGGCGCGCATCAGCCAGCGCGGACTGCGCGAGGTCATGGTCGACGTCAACGTCAGCGACCGCGGCTGGCTGGTCTTCACCGAGAATTTCTTCCCGGGCTGGAAGGCTTACATCCGGCCGTTCGGCGCCCAGGGCGAGGGCGTGAGCGCGTCTGGCGATTCGGTAGAGAAGCAGATGACCCTCTACCGGGCGGACGGCACCTTCAGGGCCGTGTATCTCGACCGCGCGGGCCAGTGGACAATACGCTTCGTCTACTCACCGCAGAGCCTGCTGCTGGGCATCTACCTGAGCTTCTTGTGCGCCATCACCCTCGCGTTGGTGGCAGGCGTCTGGGCCTGGAACCGCTATTACCGCGGCATGGGCAGCGAGGTCGGCACGGCGGCCAAGAACACTGCCGTGCTGGTGGTGATGCAACTGGTCAACCGCGGCATTGATTTCGCTTTCACGATGCTGCGCTTGCGCATCCTGGGACCAGAGGGCGAAGGGAGCTACGTCAACGCCATTAACTTCTACATGGTGTTTGACATCCTGATCCGTTGGGGCCTCGGCACCCTTCTGACGCGCGACGTGGCGCGTGACCGCAGCCAGGGCCGGCGCTACCTGGTCAACGTGCTCGGCCTGCGCGCGCTGCTCTGGCTCGCCAGCCTGCCAATCATCTTCCTCGCCGCCCTGGCATACCGGGCCGGAGGCAAGCTAAGCGGACCGGAAGGCCAGGCGATCGCCATCTTCGCCGCGGCGCTGTTCTTTGCTAATATCGCGGATGCCATCAGCGCCGTCTTCAATGCCTACGAAGAAATGGAGTACCCGGCCGCGCTGGCCACAGCCACGACAGTCGGCAAGGTGGCGCTGGGCGCGCTCATCCTGCTGCCTCCGCTGAGCCTGGGTTTCGTGGGCCTGACCGGCGTCTCCCTGGTCATGAACATCGTGCAGGTCGTCTGGTTATATGTGGTGCTAGAGCAAAGGGTGCTCAGACCACGACAGAAGAGCCGAAGCGCCGAGGAGCTGAAGGGCGAAGCAGTCGAGCGAAGGGCCCGACGCGCTTTGTTACCGCTGCGCCTCAGCCGCTCCGCGACCCCGCTGCGGTTCGATTGGAAGCTGCAACGCGAGATGCTGCGCGAGTCCGCGCCGCTCATGATCAACAACCTGCTCGCGACCGTTTTCTGGCGCATCAGCCAATTCGTGCTGCGCGGCGCCACCAGCGCGACGGCCCTGGGCATCTTCTCGGTCGGCGTTAAATTCCTGGACGGGTTGAATGTCATCCCGGCTTTCTCGACTCAGGCCATTTTCCCGCTCATGAGCCGTTACGCGTACGCGGGCGGTGACGCGCTGGTAAAAGCCTACCGGCTGGCCGTGCAACTGCTGCTGATTGTCGCTCTGCCGATTGCCATCTTTGCCTCCTTCGCCGCGACACCGCTGGTCCAGATCGCCGGCGGCACCGCCTTCTTGCCCGATTCGGCGACCAGCTTGAGCATAATGATCTGGTCGATCCCGATCGGCTTTGTCAACTCGGTGACACAGTATGTCCTGATCGCGGTCAATCAACAACGATTCCTCACCAAAGCGTTCCTCATCGGCGTGGTTTTCACCACGCTGGCCAACCTCATCCTCGTGCCACGTTATGGTTCGCTGGCCGCTTCGGCGATCCTGATCCCGGCGGAATTGTCTCTCTTCATCCCGTTCGCCTGGGCCGTGCACCGCTACGTGGCGCCCATGCCGTGGTTGACGCTGACCGGCCGTCCCATTCTGGGGGCCATTCTCAACGTGATCATAGTCTGGGCGATGAATCGGGCGGGCGTGCCCCTGGCGCTGGGGCTCCTGGCCGGCTTCCTGGCTTACGTCGTCACCCTCCTCGCCCTGGGCACCTTCCGCGGCGACGACTTTGCCGTGCTCCGGGCCAGGATGCCGCGCTGGCGGCTGGGCAAAGCCCAGGCCCAGAGTTAAGCCCAGGCCCAGAGCTAAACCCAGCCCCAGGGCTAAGCCCAGCCCTGTGCTGGGTCGCCGAAGGGGGCTGCGCGTCTCACATTCGGGACTCGTCTGCCCTGGAACTAAAAGGCAGCCGGCAAAGGCGTGTTGCGTGATGCCAGGTAAGTTGTTACAATAGCGTCGTAATCTGTTGTTCGCTTTCCAGGTGACATTGGAGGTCGATATGCGTATCGGCATCATTACCAGCGGCGGCGACGCGCCGGGCATGAATGCGGTAATCCGCGCAGTGACGCGCTGTGCCCTGGACAAGGGAATGGAAGTTGTCGGCATCCACGAAGGCTGGCAGGGCGTTTTCATGGGCGGCAAGTATTTCGAGCCCTTCAACTGGCGCAGCGCCGGCGGGATTTTACAAGCCGGCGGCACCGTTCTGGGCACAGCCCGCTCGGATGCCTTCCGGGCCGTTGAGGGCAGGCGCCAGGCCGTGCGCAACCTGGTCGAGGCCGGAATCGACGGTTTGGTGGTGATCGGCGGCGACGGTTCGCTGACCGGGGCACTGATCTTGCACGAAGAATGGCAGGATCATCTCGATGCGCTGGCCGCGGCCAATGCGATCCCGCCCGAGAAGGCGACGAACGCACAACCATTCCGCATCGTAGGTCTGCCCGGCTCGATCGACAACGACCTATACGGCACGGATATGAGCCACGGGGCGGATACTGCCTTGAACACAATCGTGCAGGCGGTCGACAAGCTGACTTCGACGGCTGACTCTCACCAGCGCACGTTTATCGTTGAGGTCATGGGCCGTCGCTGCGGCTACCTGGCGCTAATGGGCGCAGTGGCAACAGGCGCGGACTGGGTGTTGATCCCCGAAGAAGAAATGGACACGCGTTGGCATATTCGCATGGCCGACGCCTTGAAGCGCGGCCGGGCGGCGGGCCGGCGCCACGACATTCTTTTGTTCGCCGAAGGCGCACGTCACAACGATGGCTTGCCCATCCGGGCGGAGACAATCCAGGAAGTCTTGCGCGCACGGACCGGCGTGGAAGCACGCGTGACGGTGCTGGGCCACGTGCAGCGCGGCGGCTCCCCGAGCGCCTTTGACCGGGTTTTGGCCAGCCGGCTGGGCGCGGCAGCTGTAGAATACCTGGCCGAACCGGACACGACACCGGTGATGATCGGCCTGATCTACAACCGACCGGCGGCAACTCCCCTTAGCGAAGTGATCAGCAAAAGCCAGGCTGTCAACACCGAAATCGAGCAGGGGCAGTTCGAGCATGCGCTGGAATTGCGCGGCCGGAGTTTCATGGACGCCCTGAACCTGCTGAAGACCCTCAGCCGCGCGGAGCCGCGCGAGGAGATCGGCGAGCGCGGGCGCATCGCGATGCTGACCGGCGGTCCGGATGCTCCGGGTATGAATGCCGTCCTGCGTACGGTGCTGCGCTACGCGATGAACGAAGGGCAAGACGTGGTAGGCGTGCGCTACGGCTTCGCTGGGCTGGCGCGCGAGGACATCTGGGATCTGCAGTGGATGGACGTCCAGTCCTGGATGACGCAGGGAGGCAGCGAGCTGGGTGCAGTGCGCCACGTTCTGACTGCGCAGGAGATCGCACAGGTAGCAGAGACCATCCGGAAATGGGACATCCGCGGGCTGATCGTCGTGGGCGGGCTGGACACTTACAAAGAAGTCACCAAGCTGGTCGCGGCGCGCGCTCAATACCCTGAACTGAGCATCCCGATGATCTGTGTGCCTGCTACAATTGACAACAACCTGCCGGGCACGGAGATCTGTATCGGCGCCGACACCGCGTTGAATAACATTACGGACGCGGTGGACAAGATCAAGTATACGGCCGGGGCAGCGCACCGGGCCTACATTGTCGAGGTGATGGGGCGTGAGTGCGGCTACCTGGGGCTGTCCAGCGGCATCGCGACCGGGGCCGAGATGGAACTGTTACCGGAGGACCAGCTCACACTGGAATCCCTGGTACAGGATGTGAACAGGCTGCGGGAGGGCTTCGAGCGCGGCAAGAAGCTTAGCATCGTCGTCATGTCCGAAGGCGCGTCGCCCTACTACGATGCCACCTTCGTGCGTCGGGTGATGGAGGCCGAGGGTGGAGGTTCGTTCGACGTGCGGACCGTGATTCTCGGTCACCTGCAACGCGGCGGCGTTCCGACCGCGTTCGACCGTATCCAGGGAACTCGGCTGGGCTTGTGGGCTGTCAGGCGACTGATGGAGGACATCGAGGCCCGGCGCACGGATGCCAACGTAGTCGGGATTCATGGGCGGGGCGTCGAGATCACTCCATTGGCCGATGCCATGGCGCAGATGGACTGGTCCACAGGACGGCCCAAGGAAGAGGCGTTCATGGCCTGGCGGCATCTGGCGGATACCCTGGCGAAGCCCGGACCAGGCTGGGCACGCGAGTGTTAGACCAACGCCGGTTGGAAATGTTGAACCTGAAAAGGGATTAAGATTACACGGCCAAAATCTGAGGGATCAGATCAGAGTTGGAAACGCCCGCTAGCGTTGATAACTTTCTGCTGGAAGTTGCTCACGTATTCGAGCAACTGATCGCGCAACTTCCGCCAGTCATCACCATTCAGGATGCGTCGCATGGTGTCGATATCGTCGGACACGGCGCCCGTCAGAATCTGTGCGCCCTTTCCGTAGACAGTGTACCAGGCTTCGGTTGGCTGCAGGCCGAGCCGCATCAGCCCGGGCGCGAATTCCCGCACCACGAACTCGAAGTACGGTTGTTCGCGTCCCGCTTTAATATCCCAACTCATAAGCAGTTTCACCATGCGTCGCCATCCTCTCGTAACGATCGGCAGTGCTGAGAATACCAGACTAGACGGGTTTATGCAAGTCAACAAAATGCTGGCATTAGTGTTGGTTTTCTGCGCACTGCTGTTTGCGCGCCCCACACAGGCCGCCGGACCGGGAACTGAACCCATGGCGGCCGTGCCGGCAGGCGGCAAGGCGAACGGCATACAGTTGCAATCGCAAACGGTGGACGTGAACCTCAGCCAGGTTGACGGTCAGGTTTGGGCCGACACGCAGGTCTGGTTGCGCCTGAGCAATCCGGTCACCGACACTGTCGCAGTCGTCCTGGCGCTGCCCGGCCCTGTCAATGCAACCATGGCGAAGGTCATTTCGACAACCCTGCCGGCGGACATCAAGTTGAGCGTCGAGGACGAGCCTCAGGATTTCCAACCGGCCGAGGGCGGCGGCTTGCTCGTGCCAATCGAGATTCGTGGCCAGGGTAACATTTCCGTGCGCATGAGTTACCGGCAGGTGCTGCCCGAAAACGGCGGGCTGGTCCTCTTCGCCTACCCGCTCACCGCCAGCCGCCAATGGGCAGGTACGCCCGAGTCGATGCGCGTGACCGTCAAGTTCAGCGGCGCACTGCCGGCCGAACAGATCATCGGCCAGGCACCGCTCGCCGATCAATTCGACGGGCAATCGCTCACCTGGGACCTAGCCGGCCAGAAAGCCGGCGAAGACGTGTGGCTGGCTTTCATGGCGCCGGACTGGTGGGCAGGGTTCAGCAAGGCGCGCAGCGCGGCGGCAGCACCGGGCGCAAGCGCGGCCCAGCAGGTCGCCCTCAGCGAGCTTTACCAGCACCTCGCATCCCTGTCTCGCCTGCCCTTCCGCCCCGATCTGGATTTCTACGTGCGGTACTATCCGGCCGCAGTGGGCGCGTTGCAGACCGCAATTGATGCGGCCAAGGCCGCCGGGCAACCAGCCGAGGAAGGCCGTATACACGGACTGCTCGCAACACTTTACGGACAGCAGGCCGATCGCCTGGGCGACAATGCCGGCGACCTCTACCTGCAGTTGGCCGCTAACGAAGCTCAGATGGCATTGACGTCTGGGGTGGACGACCCGGCCTTGCGCAAATTGGCCGGCGATGCGTACCGGCAACTCGCGACCAGCGCAGCCACTAACGGGGAAGCAACGACGGCGGCGGACTACCTGAACCGCCTGGCAGCCATCGAGCCGTCTGCGCAAACAGGGGCCGGCGCAGAACAGCAGCAGGCAACCCGGCTGCAGGTAGCAGCCCAGCAGATCGCCCACGGGGACCGGGAAAGTGCTCGCCGCACGATCGCGGAGATGTATGGGCAGGATGCGGCCGAAGTGCCCGCTGCGGCACGCCCCCTGGCCGAGCAGGCGGTGTTGGTCGTGAAGACGCAGCCGGGGCAACGCCTAATTCGCCTGACCCTGGGCGATTTCCGCGAAACTGTGGCAGTGGGGGCCATGCTCGACCGCGCTGCCGAGGCCATACGGAGCGTGCCCGGGGTGCAGGTTTCATCCGCCACCGATTGGCTGGCCGTCACGCTACCGTATGCCGATCTGGCAGGCCTGACCAGCCTGGAGCAGTCGATCGCCGGCGCTCTTCCCGACGATCCCGAATTGGCTCTGCTGGCAGCGATGCTGAAAACCGACCAGACATCGCTCCAGGTCGACGAGAGCGCTTACCAGCGCCAGTCAGATTACGCCGAACGGGCCAACCTGCAGACGGTGCGGGAGACCTGGGAGGGCCTGGCGGATCACATTGACCGCGCTGCGCAAGCCAAGCAACAGGGGGCAGAGGGACAGGGCGCGGCGGCACAACTGGCCCGCCTGCAAGGGATCCTTTGGTCTGGCGACGCGGCCGCGTGGCGGGCTTTGGCCGAAGCCAGCCGTGCCGAATACAGTGTGGAGATGCCACAGGCTGGCTTGAGCCAGCAATGGGTCGTGCAGGCCGGAGTGGCCCGTCTAATGGCAGCGGACAGCATCGCCTGGCGCTACGAACGGATCCTGGCAATCGGCGCGGGCGGGGCGCTGGCGCTGGCATTAATTGCCTTCGTCGTCTGGCGTTGGGCTTGAGCTGAGCGTTTGCGTGGCAGGCCATGAGGCCAATGGAATAACTGCGCCGGCCGCGGGTGAAGCCCGAGCGGCCGGCGTGGTCATTCCAGGGAAGAGTTCGGGGACGGCCGGCTAGAGCTGTATCGGGCCTCGCAGCAACGATCTTAAGAGGGCTACGGAGGCCTCGACGTCGCGCCGGTCGACGATCTGCGACGGGCTATGGACGTAGCGACTGGGCACAGAGACCGCGCTGGCCGGCACGCCCTCGCGTGCGACCTGCATGGCACGCGCATCGGTGCTGCCGCCGGTAAGCACCTCCATCTGATAGAGCACCTGGGATGCCTCAGCCGCGGCGACGAGCAGGCGATTCAACCCGACATGGCCGATCATGCCGGCGTCCTGGACCTTGATCGCCGTGCCGTGCCCCATGTACACCTCCATGGCCGGGGTGGCGTGCGGCGTATCGCCGGTAAGGGTCACGTCCAGTGCAATGGCCACATCCGGATTGACGGCGTATGCCGAGGTCATGGCGCCTCGCAGGCCAACCTCTTCCTGCGTGGTGAAGACACCGTAGATGTCGTGGGCGATATCTTTCCCCTTGAGCTCCCGCAGCAACTGGATCAGCACCACGCAGCCGATGCGATCGTCCATGTTGGGCGCAAACCAGGCGTTCCCTTGCGCGGCGAAGCGCTGGCGGAAGACGGCCGGATCACCCGGCTTCTGCTTGACCTCGCCGCGCGCGCCGGCCCCTACGTCGATAAAAAGATCTGTTAGCTTGGGCGCCTGGTTGCGGTCCGCGCGGCCGTCCAACCCGATACTGCCCACCGTCCCGTCCGCGAACTGGACCTGCTGGCCCAGGCAAATGGAAGGATAGAGACCCCCCACCGGGGCGAAACGCATGAAGCCCTGCTCGTCGATGTAGGTCACCATGGCGCCGATCTCGTCCATGTGGGCCGCCAGCATGACCCGTCTGCCCCCACCCGTGCCACGGCGCAGGGTGACGAGATTGCCCATTGCATCGATATGTAGCTCGTCCACCAGCCCGGCGATCTCTTCGCGAATCACCGCGCGGACCTCATCCTCATAGCCCGAAATCCCGAAGGCCCCGGTCAGGCGTTGAGTCAGCTCTTGCATGACGTACTCCTATCACTAGTTTTCACGAGTCAGGTAGCCGCGGTTGATGCGCCGCAGCGCGGCGCCGGCCAGGCGCACGGTGTTAGTCAGATCATTCATGTTCAGGATACTGGCCGGACCATGTATATAACGGCACGGGATCCCGGCCTGGATGGAAGGCACGCCGGCGCGGCTGAGGTGAATGGCGCCCGTGTCCGTGCCGCCAAAACCTGGCGCCCGGTACTGGATGGGGATGCCTTCTGCCGCCGCGGTTTCTCTAAACAGGCGGAGCATCCCTGGATGGGTGAAGAAGCTGCGATCCATGATAGTAATAGCCGGGCCGTCGCCCACGCGCGTTACCGGGCTAGTCTCTTCGTCGGGCAGCCTGGGAGTGTCGTCGCAGGTGTTGCCTTCCAGGGCGATTGCCGCGTCCGGCTCAGTGCGGTAGGCCGCCACGCGAGCACCCCGCAAGCCCACCTCTTCTTGAACGCTGAAGAGACCCACTATGTCAACCGGGTAGTGCTCGGCAAGCAGCCCGATGAGCACGGTGCAGCCGACGCGGTCGTCGAACGCCTTGCCACGCACGGTGGGAAACGCAGGGTCATCGCTGAGGACGCTGAAACGCGTCGCGAAAGTCGCGTAATCGCCGACTTTCACTTTGCCGCCTGCCTCTTTGTCGCCGGTGGCCCCGATGTCGATGGCCATTTCTTCGATGGGCACGATCCGGTTAAGCTGATCACGGCTAAGCAGGTGGGGCGGCGGGGCGCCGATGATGCCCGGGAGCCGTTCGTCGCCGATCACCACGCGCTTGCCCAGGAGGGTACGCTGGTCAGGCCCGCCGACGCCGGCGAAGCGTAACAGACCATTCTTCTCAACCTTCGTGATCATGAAGCCGACTTCGTCCATGTGGGCCGAGAGCATGACCCGCAGCCGGGGCTCCGGGCCGTCGCCCGCCTTGTAGGTGATCAGGTTGCCGAGCGCATCGACCGTCAGCCGATCCACCAGGCCCTCGATCTCGTTCTTGACGAGCGCGCGCACTGCCCGCTCGCGGCCCGAGACACCAAACTCGTTAGACAGTTTTTCCAACACGGCACGTAAATCGGCCATGCTCAGACCTCCTCCGGCAGATGGGCGAGGAACTCGCCATCCAGCCGGCTGATGAAGGCCGCCAGCAAGCGCGCCGTCCGATCAACGTCCGCCAGCACGGCCATCTCGGTGGCGGAGTGCATATAGCGCACTGCTATGCCCACCAGGGCCGTGGGCACCCCTTCCCGGCTCACCTGGATGGCCCAGGCATCCGTCCCGGAATGGCCGGGTACCGGCTCGCTCACGTAGGCAAGCTCGATATCATCCGCCACCTCGCGCAGCTTCTTGACCATGCCTGGGTGCATGTTTGGGCCCCAACCAATGACCGGTCCCTTGTCCATTTCGACGGTTTCAGTATCATCCAGGCCCGGCGTGTCGCCAAAAGTCACGTCTATCGCCACCGCGATGTCCGGCGCAACGCCGAACGCGGCGGTCGCCGCACCCATTTCGCCTACTTCCTCCTGGATTGTCGCGACAGCATAGACATCCCAGCTATGCTGCATGCCTGCGAGATAACCCAGCGCGCCCAGCATCGCCGCCACGCCGGCCCGGTCGTCCAGCGCCTTGCTTGCCACCCGTCCGCCAAGCAGCTCGGTATAATCACCGCAGACGGCGATGCGATCGCCGACGCGCACGCTGGCTCCGAGGGCCGGGCTGCCCAGGTCGACCCGCAGGGCGTCGAGCGGCACTACTTTGGACCGTTCCTGTTCTGAGAGCACGTGAGGCGGTCGGCTGCCAATGTAACCGGGTAGCCCGTCCGGGTATTTGTCGGCGCCGGGACCGGTCGCGTAGACCGTCACCTCCTGGGCCAGCAGGGAGCGAGGATCGGCGCCACCTACCCGCCCCACATGCAGGAAGCTCCCCTCGACCCTGGTGACGATCAGGCCGATCTCATCCATGTGAGCCGCTAACATCAGGCGGCCGGGGGCCGCGCGCCCGGCGGCCGTCTCGGCTGGCGCTCCGGCCTCAGATCCGCCGCTCTCATGACCGCCCGTTCCGGGCTCGTAAGCAATGACACTCCCCAATGGGGTCACTCGCACTTCGGCCGCGTACGGCCGTACGACTTCTTGTACCACGGCGCCGACACGCTCTTCAGCCCCTGACAGACCATCTGCCTGGGTTAACCGACGCAACATCCGGCCAATTTCCACTTTGTCCATAGACATACTCCTCGTATAATAGTAGTCGGAACGGCGCTGCTGGCCGCTCCCGATTTGCCGGTTGGTCTGGCCCGTGCGATGCTTAAGCCGCAAGGCTGGTCGGAGAGAATGCACTCACTCCTTGCGACGCCAGATCGCTATCGAAAGACAGCACGCTCCGGGTGCGACGTAGACTTCTGACCGCAGGTTGCTCCGTCGCTGTGCGGCGGTATGGGGGCAGCAGCCCACTCCGCATCTTCGCGCGCAGCGGCGAGTGCTGATCACAGACGAGGCTGTTGGTGCGTCGCCCACGCCCGGACCGGCCCGACCGGCTGCGCAGGAGTTCACTATGCCTAACGTGGCCTATCTGGGCCTGGACATCAGCCAGGCCGACGTCAGCGTCTGTTTCTTGCTCACGGATGGTCGTGAGCCGGTGCCCAGGTGGACGGTGGCCAACACGCAACCGGGTGCCGATCGCCTCAGTGCCACCGTCGCCCAGTTGTGCCAGACGCACCAGGTCGATGAGCTGCGGATCGGTGTGGAAGCCACCGGCCTGCTGTGGTGGCACCTGGTCTGCGTTCTGAACGCGGCACCCCCTTTGCTCCCCTTCCGGCCGCACGTCTACGTGCTCAATCCGCACTTGGTGGAGACGTTCCGGCGCAACTACGGCGCTTTGCCCAAGACCGACCGCGCGGATGCCTTCCTGATCGCCGAACGGATCCGCTTTGGCCGCCAGCTGCCGCCACCTTTTCAGGTGGATGTGCGTTATGCCCCGTTGCAGCGCCTGACGCGCTTCCGTTTTCACCTGGCCCACAACCTGGCCCGCGAGAAGAGCTACTTTCTCAGCTTCTTGTTCCTGACCTTCTCCAGCTTCGGCCAGGTCGAGCCCTTCGGCGATCCTTTCGGCGCCACCTCCAGCGCCGTGCTCAGCGAGTTGACCACCGAGGAACTGGCGCAGCAATCCCTGGAGGATCTCGCCGCGTACCTCCAAACACATGGCCACGGCCGCTTCGCCGATCCCGCGGCGCTGGCCGAGACCCTGCAACAGGCGGCGCGCGATGCTTACCGCCTCGATAAGGTGCTCGCCGAGCCCCTGCGCATCGTGCTCAGTACCACCCTGGCCAACATCCGTTCGCTGACGGCCCAACTCAAGACCCTGAACCAGACGATCGCCGCTGAACTCCAGCCCATCCCGCAGACCCTGGATTCCGTGCCCGGTCTGGGTCCCGTCTGGACCGCCGGCTTGATCGCTGAACTCGGCGATGTCAGCCGCTTCGCCGATGATGACGCCATCGCACAGTTTGCCGGCCTGACCTGGCCGGCCCACGAATCCGGCCAATTCCAGGCCGAAGACACCCATCTCAGCCAACGCGGCAACAGCTATCTGCGCTACTACCTCGTCGAGGGGGCCAACAGTGTGCGAAGACACTGCCCCGAGTACGCCGAGTACTACACCGCCAAATACGCTGAGACGCTCAAGCACCCGCATCAACGGGCCTTGGTCCTGACCGCACGTAAGCTGGTCCGCCTGATCGACGCCCTGTTGCGCTCCCAAGCGCTCTACCAGCCGCCCGATCAGCGCCCGACCCCACCCAGCGCCGGGCCGCATGCCCGGCGTCCAGGTCGTCAGCGCCGCCAGCCTCAGGCCAATCCTGTCACCTGAGCGGCTCACGACGCCGCCCGGACCCGGCTCCCATACGCTTGTGCCACCCGGCTTGTCCTGGACTTGTCTGCTGCCAACTCCGAACGGCTCGCTTGTGGCCCAGCGGGAGGTGCAACCCGCTCACACGGACCCTATCGCCGGCCGGTCTCTGACCTGACCGGCCCCATACGGCAGCGCCTTCGTGCCTTGTCCCACAGCACGCTCTATTCGTGCTGCCAGAGGATCGCCGCCTATCACCCCTTCCTACTCGTCTAATCGCCACTTGACATTTCACCGCAGGTCTTTGGCGATGCCGACGATGATTGTACCTGCCAGAACGTAGGGTGTCAACAGTATCGGCGCCCCGGCGCCCCGGCTTTTCCGCCGCCAGACCCTTTTGAGAGCAACGACACTTGACATACAGGTGCTATCTCATACAATAGGTCAACCTTAGGGTAGATTTAAGCGAGGGAGTTGTGGCTTTTAATACGCATTCGTTGCCCGTCATAACCGAGGCGCCGCCTGCCTCCAGTCCCGCCGAAAGGCTGAATCGCAGCGGCGGCTGGTTGACCCTGCTGCTGGCCCTGGCTATGCTGTTCATCGTCGCCGCCTCGGTCGAAGCGGCGGGCTGGACAGACGGGCTCGTTGTGGTGCAGAGCGCCGTCTTGGGTGGCGCTCTCTTTGCTTTTTTGCTCGCGCTGACACGTTGGGGCAGCGGCTTTTCGATCTTCTACAGCTTTCTGGCCAGTATCCCCTGGATCGCGACCGCCCTGGTGCGCACCCTGGTTCAGACCTCCGACGTGCACGAAGGTCTGATAAGCCTTGCCAGGCATTACTCGCAGTGGTATGCCGCGCTCCTCGGCGGCACTGCGAGCGGCGATAACTGGGTGTTCGTCATCCAATTGTGCGTAATCGGGTGGTGGATTGCCTTCTTCGCAGTCTGGACCCTCTTCCGCCACCAACACTCCTGGCAGGCGATGCTGCCGGCAGGCATCGGTATCTTGGTCAACGCCTACTATGCGCCACAGGATGTGCGCGGTTACGTGGTAGCCTTTCTGATCGCGGTCTTGCTCCTGGCAGTGCGCGTTGAGTTGGCGCGTAACGAAGCGCGCTGGCAAATGGCGCACATCCGCTATGCGCCGGACCTGTACCTGGACTTTCTCAAGAACGGTTTGATCTTCGCCGTTATCGTGGTGATCGCCGCCTGGATGCTGCCCGCCGTCAACACGAACGGCACGAAACTGGACGACATTATTCAGCCGCTGCATCAGCCCTGGCAACAGATTCAGCAAGGCTGGCAGCGTATGTTTACGTCGTTGAAGTACAAGAGCGGCACCTACGTGAGCACGTATGGCAAGACACTCAGACTGGGCGGACCGGTTTCGTTGACCGACCGGCAAGTCTTCGAGGCGAGCACTCCCATGCGTGCCTACTGGCGCGGCGCGACTTACGACACCTATACCGGCTCACAATGGCTGAATACTGATCAGCAGGTGGTGCAGATCGACCAGGGGAAGCGCTTCGCGGAGCCGATTTTCCAGATGACCGGCGCTATAACTGCGACCATTCATACCTTACAGGCCGGCCAGGACGTGCTCTTCGGCCCGCCTTCACCGATCGGCGCTTCCCTGCCGGTCAATGCAGACGTGACGCCGCTCGGTGGCAGCGGGACCGACCGGCAGGTGCTGGTGTCGATGCTGCGCAGCCGCGTGACCTTGCGCAAGGATAGTGTCTACACGGTCGCCTCGGCTGTGAGCCTGGCGCCGCCCAGCTCCCTACGTACCGACAACACGAGCTATCCGGACTGGGTCAAGCAACGCTTTCTGCAGGTGCCGGACGAACTACCGGCCCGCGTGCGCCAGTTGGCCCAACGGATAGCAGGTACGCAGAAAAACGAGTTCGACAAGGCGTCGGCCATCGAGGCCTATCTGCGACAGTTCCCGTATAACACGCAGATCGCGGCGCCCCCGGCAGGCACAGATGGGGTGGATTACTTCCTGTTTGACGTAAAACAGGGCTATTGTGACTATTATGCCAGCGCGATGGTGATGATGCTACGCTCCATAGGCATTCCGGCCCGCTTTGTGGCCGGCTATGCTCCAGGCGACTACAACAGCCAGACAAGTGCCTACGTGGTGCTCGAGCAAAATGCTCACGCCTGGGTGGAGGTATTCTTCCCGTCCTATGGCTGGGTGCAGTTCGAGCCCACGGCATCGCAACCCGTGTTGCTGCGCCCGGCCCAGACACCGCAACAGGCTGTGCCACCCGTCGGCGGAGCAACGAATCCCAACCAAGACCTGCAAGACATCCTGCAACAGAAGAAACAAGCACATTCGGTGGCGACCGGAGGCGCGGATCCGTCGCTGCAGGCTAACCCGTTGGACTGGATCAAGAGCCATGCGCTGGGCCTTGGGTTGGGGGTCCTGGCTCTCGCCCTGGCGAGTGGGCTGGGAGTGTTCGTGTGGCGCCGAAACCGCGACCTTCTCGAGATCGACAATGGTCTGCTGTTACGGCTGTTCGGGCTGTTGAACGGCTGGGCGGAGCGCCTGCACATCCCCTGGGCAGCCAGTATGACTCCCCTGGAGCATGCGCACACTTTCGATCAGATGCTGCCCGAGGCCAGCGAACCCGTCAACCGCCTGACGGGCCTGCTGGTTGCCCAACAATATGGACGCCAACAATTCGCACCCGAAACTCTCCAGAATGTAGCGGGAGACTGGCGCCTGCTTCAGCCGCTCTTGTGGAAGCGATGGGCCAAACAATATCTTAGATGGCCAGTTTGGCTGCGAAGAAGATAAGATGGTGACAGAGGAGCGGAAGGCCTTCTGCTCCTCTGTGTTTCACTGGCCCTTCAATTGTCTCAGTTGCTGCTCGGCATATCCCTTGGCTAACGGGTCTTGACCAGGACCGATCTGCAGGAACTTCTCGAAGCTGGCAACGGCCTGCTCTTTTTGCCCCTGCATCTGGTAGAGCGTACCCAGCCCATAGTATACCTCAGGCAGATCAGGCTTGATATCGCGGGCCCTGAGCAGGAGTTGCTCGGCCTCAGGATAGTTCTTTTCTTGAAGGCGGACGGCTGCCAGGAGATAGAGGGTCTCGGCGTCACGCGGGTTGACCTGCAGAACCAGGTTGTACTGCTCGACGGCCTTGGCAAACTGGCCCATCTGGTAGTAAGCCACCCCAAGGTTGGCGTGCGCGCTGACCATGTTAGGGTTAGCGCTAAGTGCTGCCTGGTAAGCAGCCTGCGCCTCGTTCAGTCTGCCCCCTTGCACATACACATTGCCCAGTCCGAAGTTCGCGTCCGCCGATGCGGTGTCAATCGCTATCGCAGCCTTGTATTCCTGCTCGGCGCTCGCCAGGTTCTTGGCCTTGAGCGCCGCGTCGCCGGCTTTCACGTGGGCCGCCGCATCCCCGCCGGTCACAGCAGGTACGGGCGCTGCGGTGACGACGGGCTGAGCCTGCATGGGCGGGGTGGCGGCAACCGGCAAGGCGGGCGCCGGAGGCTGTTCAGCGGTCGCGGCGCCTGCACAGCCGGTCAGGAGCAAGAGCGCGGCGACGACGGCCAGCCGGAAAACTCTGTCAATCAGGCAATTCATGCTTCTCCTCATCCCATTGCTGTGATCGGTATCGGCCGGGCGCCGGCTCAACCCTGCTTATAATCGAGAACCACCACCTGAGCTTCCCGCGGCAGGTCTGCGTGCGTCACGCGCAGGCTGTCTTGCGGAGCGTGTTCGGTGACGCCCATTTCCTTGAGGAACTTGCTGAGAGGATCCAGATGCACGACCTCGAGGGGCGTCTGGTAGTGCATGGGGATCACTATGCTTGGCTCAACCAGGCTGATGACCTCGGCGGCCTCGGCGGCGTTCAGTGCAGTGCCCGCGCCGACCGGCACGATCAGCACGTCGATGTTCGGTAACGCCTCGACCTGCGCCTGCGTCAGCACCTGCGAGAGATCTCCCAGATGGCAGACGGTCAAGTCGTTGAACTCAAAAACGTAGACGACGTTTTCCTCTTTTGGCTCGCCCTGGGCGCCGGCCTTGCGCCACGTCTGAACCCCAGTGATGAAGACGCCCTTGACCTCGTATTCACCCGGCCGGTTCAGCACCTTGAACTCACCCTTTATCGCGCTGACCCCCGTATGGCCGGGCGAGTCATGGCTGACCGTAACAATGTCAGCCCGCACGCGCGGTATGCTGTACCCGATACTCTTGTCGTATGGATCGGTAACAATCGTGACGCCCTGCTCACGCAGGCGAAAACAGGAATGCCCAAACCAATCGATATCCACAGAAACTTGCCTCCCAGTTGGATCGTCAAACAAAAACAATTATACCTGAAGGAGTCGGTTTCGCAAACGAGGAAATACCTGGTAGACATGTAGCAGTCTTTTGTTGTATAATATTGACGTAGTATTTTGTTGTTTGTTTCGCCTGCACGACAACCATGGAGGGGGCATGCCTCGCCCGCTGAACGACTCCTCATACCTCTACGGCCTTCATGATCCGGGCGGTGAAAGCATTTTAGCCGAGCGCAACACGTTCGGCTGGATCCTCTTCACCGAAAAGCTAGGAAGCGATCCGGGCAACCATTCAGGCCACGATTACAGTTCGTGGGCCAACCGAGGGTTCGGCATTATCGCGCGCCTCAACAACGGCTATTCACCCGAAGGGACCATCCCCAACTCCAGCCGCTATGCGCCCTTTGCCCAGCGCTGCGCCAACTTCGCGGCCTCCTCAGCGGGCTGCCACATTTGGATCATCGGCAACGAGCCCAACCTGCCGGTCGAAAGGCCCGGTGTCAGCTTCGACGGAAGTGGCAACCCGACGACTTCCGGCGAGGTAATCGTCCCAGGGATGTATGCCGATTGTTATCAACGCTGTCGCGTGGCCATCAAAAACGTCCCCGGCCACCAGGCCGACCAGGTGATTGCCGCGGGCATAGGCCCGTGGAACAATCAGACGGCTTACCCTGGCAACCCACAGGGTGATTGGGTAACCTACCTGGCGGACGTACTCAAGACCATCGGGGCGGGTAATTGCGACGGCATCGCGATCCACGCGTACACCCATGGGCGAGATCCGAGCCTCGTCTATTCCGACACGTTCATGCAGCCACCGTTCGAGCATCGACATTACGACTTTCGCTGTTACCAGGACTTCATGGGGGCCATACCACGCGACATGCGTGCCTTGCCTGTGTACCTTACGGAAACAGACCAGGGAGAACCGTGGCTCAATCAGAATGTCGGCTGGGTACAGCGGGTATACGGTGAGATCGACTGGTGGAACCGGCAGCCATGCCATCAGACCATTCGCGCGGTGATCCTCTATCGCTGGCAAAAGGACGATCAATGGGCCATCGACGGCAAAGCCGGGGTCATTGAGGACCTCAGGCAAGCCATGGCCTACGGTTATGCCTGGCCGGTCACCCCGCCGCCCCCAGTCTACGGCGCCGACTTTCTCAGCCAGAACACGCCCTCACAAATGGACGCAGGCCAGACGGTGCAGGTGACGCTGGTGTGGCGCAATTCGGCATGTAAGCCCTGGAACCGCGATCAGGTGCAGGCGGGCTATCACTGGCTGAACGGCAGCGGGCAGCCCGTGATTCCGGCGCCCGAGCCCGCGATACGCACGCCACTGCCGCGGACAGTGCAACCGGATGAGACCGTACAGATTCAGGCAGGTGTGGCGGCGCCGGGCGATGCCGGCGCGTACAGGCTGCAGTGGGACCTGGTAGAAGGAAACGACGGCTGGTTTGCCGCAATGAAAGCCAGCAAGCCGGCTTCGGTGGAGGTAAATGTGCAACAACCGGACGTGAGCCAGCAAATCGCCCAACTCAAGGCCCAGGTGGCCCAGTTGCAGGCGCAAACCAGCCAGTTGCAGGCGCAGAACAGCCTGCTCCAGACGCAAAACAGCTTGCTGCAGGGTCAGGTGAGCCAACTGCAGGCGCAGATCGTCCAGTTACAGGCGGAGATCGCGAACTTACAGGCGAAGGAAAGCGGCGGAAACCCTCCACCGCCGCCGATCACGGATATTACGCTGCAGTTGCCGCGCGATCCGGCCGGCTTCGCGAAGCGCAGCGCGCAGAACGTGAAATACATCGTCATCAACCACACGGCGGTGCGGCCCGAGGTCGGCGCGGCAGCCGTGGCGCGCGCACAGCGGGCGCGTTGGCCGGGAATCGTCAGTCAATACTATATTACCGGAGACGGGCAGATCCAGCAGACAGAACCACTCGACGAAGCCGTGTCCCAAGATCTGGCCTGGTTCTATAATGGCATCAATATTTATGTGGCGGGCAACTTCAACAAGACGGTACCCGTTCCTGCGCAGTTGAGCGCCCTGTCCCAGCTGGTGGCCTGGTTGATGGCAAAGTATGGCTTAGACGCAAGCGCGCTGCGCGGCGCCAGCGAGTTCGTGGCCACTCAGTCACCGGGGATCCAGTGGATGACCGGCTGGCGTTGGAAGGACATGTTGCTGCAGCAGGTCCGGGCCATCCTGGGGAAGCAGACGGGCTCCCGGGCGCAGCCCAGCGCCGAGCAGCCCCAGCCCGGGCAGCCCCAGGCTGCTGAGCAAAACGCTCCGGGGGTCGAGCAGCAGGCGCAACCGGCCCGGCTTGCGAGCGAGCCGGAACCGCCGGCGCAAGCGGAGTCGCGAGCAGGCTTAGGCGCAAGCGGAGTCGCCACCGGCCTGCGCAGCCAGGTCAGCGAGACGCAGTACCGGATGGACCTGCCGGGCGTCGAGATCGTCGGTTTTGAGGACGGCGAAACGCCGGCGCTTAGCCGGGATGTGGCCCCGCCGGCGATCCTGGCAGTACAGCCGCTCGCCGCCCCGCCGGTGACCGATGTCAGCCAGCGCTTACCCCATGACGATGGCGCGCTCAAGAGCCGGCCAGCGGACCAGATCCGCTTCCTGGTCATCAATCACACGGCAGTCGACGCCAACATTGGCGTGGAACGCGTGGCAGCGGCTCACCAGAAGCGCTGGGGAGCGATCCTGTATGAGTATTTCATCGGCCCGGATGGCGCCATCCTTCAGACCGGACCGGTCGAGGCGGTGGTGGATCTGTCTCAGCCCTGGATCGCCCAGGCTATCAACATCGGGCTGGCCGGCAATTTCAATGATAACGTGCCCCCGCAGGCCCAAATCGATGCGGCCGCCCGGCTAAGCGCGTGGCTGATGCAAGAGTATCACATCCCGGCGGACCGCATCAAGGGCGCCAGCGAATTCATCGCCACGCAATCGCCCGGTCTGCAGTGGTCGCAAGGCAAGGCCTGGAAAAACACGCTGCTGGACGGTATCGCCCGGGTGCAAAACAGCGGCACGGCTGAGTTGGCGGCAAGCGACGTGGCCCGCCTGCAGGCCAGCCTGCTGGCCGCTCAGAACAGCCTGGCCGCGCTCAGCGGCGAGCGCGATCAGTTGCGAACGCAGGCCGGCGCTTCGGCAGAGGAGAAGAACAAGTTGATGCAACAGGTGCAGGCGCTGACCGGCAACCAGAATGGCCTGGCTCAACAGATCCAATCGCTGACCGGCGACAATAAGAACCTCGGGGCACAATTGCCGGCGGCGCAACAACAGGTCAGCGATTTGCAGGCCCGCGTCCAAACTCTGCATGCCGGCCCAGGACAACCTGCCACCCCGGCGAGGGTGGCACGGCCGGCTATCCAAGACATTACCGACCAGTTGCCCAAGCACCCAACGGCGCGCTACGACACGCGGACCCTGGATAGCATCTCGCACCTGGCCATCCATCACAGCGCGGCGCCGGCCAACGTGGCGCCCGCGTCGATCGCTGCCTACCACGTGAGCCAGGGCTGGCCGGGAATCGGTTACCATTTCCTGGTCGAGGCGGACGGAACAATTTACCAGGTCAACCGGTTGGAGACAATCGCCTACAACGTGTACAATAACAATCGCTACCTCGTGGGCATTTGCACGGCCGGCAACTTCAACGACGTGATCCCCACCCCACTGCAGATCGAGCGGCTGGGCGACCTGGTGGCCTGGCTGATGCAGGAACTGAAAATCCCCATCGAAATGGTGCTGGGCCACAAAGAGTACCCGGAGAACGCGACCGCATGCCCGGGCAATCAGTGGCAGGCCGGCCAGAACTGGCGAGACTTGCTGCGGGCGCGCGTGCGAACCGTGCAAGCCGCGGCGGCAGGCTGCGCGAGTGTCCGTCACTACCTGCTTTTCTGGCAGAATGCGGCAGACTGGGCCAGGGATGACTGGAACGGCGCCATCAACTACATCGCCCGTTTCCACCCGTCCGCCGGCTTCTCGCCGGAGGATGCCAGGAGCGCCAGGTACTTGACCATCGTCGGCGGGCCGTTAGGGGTATCCCCCCAGGTCGAACAAGACCTGAGCGCGGCGGGCTGCAAGGTGGAGCGCATCGGCGGAGACTCGCCTGCCGAGACTAAACAAATGCTGGATGATTTGGCCGCCGCCGGTAAAGAGTTCAAGACGTTCGACGCCTGACGTCGAGCGTTCAGACCGACGCACGTTTTGAGGTTCGATGCTCGCTTCTCTGCACAACGAAACCTACCAGGTCCATCTGCCCGTCTTCGAAGGACCTCTGGACCTGCTCTTACACCTCATCGAGCGCGAGAAGCTGGATATCAGCACCGTCTCGTTGGCGCAGATCGCCGACCAGTTCCTGGAATACGTCAAGTCGATCGAAACCGTGCAGCCGGGCACACTGGCGGATTTCCTGGTGATGGCCGCACGGCTGGTCTACATCAAGTCGCGCCTGCTACTGCCGCAACCGGCGAATACAGAGGATCAAGAACAAGAAGAGGACCCCGGAGAAGCGCTGGCCCGCCAGTTGCGCGAGTACAAACGCTTCCGCGACGCGGCGCAGGCCTTGCGGATCATCGAGGAACGCGGCCTCCACAGCTATCTGCGCGTGGCTGGGCCGCCGGAGCTCGAACGCCGCCTGGAGGGTGGTGATGTGACACTGGCGGACCTGCTGGCCGCCGCGCACGCGGCTTTCGCGGTACAGCTGCCAAAACTTCCGGTTGGCTCGGTCGTGACACCGTTCACCGTCACCATTCACGACCAAATACGGCTGATCGCGCAGGCAACGTCCGGAAACCACCCGGTCATGTTCCGCGCCTTACTCCAGTTCACGCGCAACCGGGTGGAGATTATCGTCACTCTGCAGGCTGTATTAGAGTTATTGAAGCGTCACGAGGTGCTCGCCGAGCAAAGCATGCTCTTCGGCGAGATCGTCATCCGACCGATTGAGGGTGTGGAGATAACGACGACGGGGATAGCGATTAGCGAGAACCAGGCCGAGGCCTGATCCTGGCCTGCAGCCACCCGGTCAGCAGCAAAGCCCCGCTGGCTCCCAGCACGTCATTGGCCCAATCCCCGATCGAAGGATCGCGGTTGGGGACGAAGCTTTGATGGAACTCGTCGCTGATGCCGTAGAGCGCGCAGAGCCCGAGCGCCCACCAGGTGGCGTAGCGCACGCCGGCGCCGCTGAGCGCCCAGCGCAGCAACAGCGCCAGCACGAAGTAGACCAACAAGTGCCCGCCGACCTCTTCGAGGCCGGGTGCGGACGGCGTCAGATCCGGCAATTGCGGCTGCGCCGACAGGAAGAAAATCAGGCCCATCCAGGCCAGCAGGGCTGCCCAGCGAACAGGCTGTTTATTCAGGATCCGTTCCGCCTTCACGTTATCGTCCTTTCATACGCGCAGAGCGCGATCTCAGCCAACTTATCCCAGGTATACTCCGCCAGTACCCGCCGGCGCGCGTCCGCGCCGAGTTGAGCCGCGCGCTCTGGCGCGTTTAGCAGGTCTACCACTGCCCCGGCGAAAGCCTCCTCGTCACCCGGCGGCACGACGGCGGCAGAATCACCCAGTGTGACAGGCAGTTCGCCGACGGCATAGGCCACGATTGGTAGACCGGCGGACATCAACTCCAGCACTTTGGCGCTGTTGCGCGCCCGGTTGGGCAGCGTATCGGCCCAGGGCGCCAGCGCGACGCGCATGCTCGCAAAGAGAGCCGGCATCTCGCTGGGCTCCACCCAGCCGGAGACATCCACATTCGGCACGCGGTGTGCCAGCTCGTTCTCCTCGCCGGCCAGTCCCCGCCCGACCACTACCAGCCGGGCCTCCGGCAGCACAGAGGTCACCCGGCGCCAGATGGCAGCCACGTCGGCGACGCGTACTCCGGCGAAGCGCGTGTAGAGCAGGACCCGAGCTGCTTCCGGCCCCGCGGCCTGCCGGCAACGGGCAAGCGACGTGCAATCTGGCCGAAGGGTCGCCGGCGGCAATTGGCGGTCGGATACACCATTAGGCAGAAGGAAGACGCGCCCTGGCGCGGCGCCGCAATCGATGGCGCGCCGGCGTAGACAGTGGCTGGCGGCCGTCCAGGCGTGCGCGTGCGAGAGACCGTAGCACTCCTGCCAGGCAAAGAACCGACGTTGGAGTGCAGAGTAGCCGGTGCGCGGGTCGTCGTTCCAGCCGCCCGGCCCTTCCCAGTCATCGGCGTCTATCACAAGCCGAACCCTCAACATCCAGAGCGCCACGCCGGCCAGGCCAGACGGACCCTTGGGCTTAAAAACATGGACCACTTCCGGATGCCAGGCGCGCACGGCAGACAGCAGCCGCCAGGCGAGAACCAGTTGCCACAGCGGCGCGACGGCCGAGAGAAGCCGTCGTAGATCCAGATTTGGAAACGACCCGGCGGCGGCTGCGGAAGACGAGGCTGAAGGTGAGCTGGAGAGAACAAGCGCTCTCGGCAGGCGCACGTTGATCACCTCGACGCCGTCGTCCAGCCAACGCAGTCCCGAGTCCTCGGGGCCATCGTAGGGCGGAACAAACAAAGCGACCTGGTGACCCCGGCGCACAAGTGCCTTGCCGAGTGGCAGGGCACGCGCGCGCCCGGTCCCCTTGGCGCGCAGGCCGAAAGGAGCAACAAGCGCGATGCGCATTAATCCTGATCCCCGCCCAGCAGTTTGTTGAGCCAGCCCATGGCAAAAACCACCAGAACCAGGACTGCCAGGGCGCCGAGGGCGAAGACGGGTCCGCGCAGGGCAAGAGTGATTACCCAGAGCGGCAACGTGATGAGCAGGATAGTCAGCAGTCCGCAGCCGGTGTCTTTGAGGGCAGTGAGGCGCTTCAAAATCTTACGTTGCACGGGAAGATTCTACCGCGAAGAGGCCAGGGACGCAAAGCTCCTCGCATATGCGCGGCGCGCCCCTGGCGTCACTTCGCTCTGCAAAAGACCACACCCTGACCGGGTAACATCAGGCCGGCTGAGAACTGGCCTCGTAGAACGCGGCCTGCGCGGCGGCAACGCCGGCGCCCAGGGGGAAGGCATGGCCGCAGCTCGCCAGGCCGGCTTCGATGGCGCCAAGCGTAGCCAGGATGTCACCGAGGTTAGTCGAACCCATGTGACCGATACGGAAGTATTCGCTCTTGATAGCAGGATGCAATCCCCCCGCCAGCGTGACGCCGGCCGCCGAGACACGGGGCAAGAAGCCCGCCGCGGTCACACCCGGCGGGAAGCGCGGGGCGGTCATCGTGTTAGCGGCGAACTGTCCCTCGAGCGGAACCTGACCCAGGCCCAGTACGGCGATGCCCGCGCGCACCGCACTCGCCAGCGCACGGTGGCGTGCGAAGCGCGCATCCAGGCCCTCGGCCAAAATCTGCCCCAGGCTGACGTTGAGCGCCCAGACGAGGTTCACAGCCGGCGTGCCGAAATAGGCCACCTGGCGGGCTTCGTAGGCCCGCATGATGGGCAGCCAGTTGCTCCAGTCGGCATAGTAGTTGGCGACGGGACTCCGGCGGGCCCGGAAGGCTTCCATGGCGCGCGGTCCGGCCATCACCAGCGCCAGGCCGGGGGGTACGCCGATCGCTTTTTGGGAGGCCGTGAGCGCGACATCGACGCCCCACTCGCTCATCCTTAACTCCTCTCCGGCCACCGAACAAACGCCATCAACCACGACGAGTGTGCCATATTTCCGCCCAAGCGCGGCCAACGCGCGGACGTCGGTGATCACTCCCGTCGAGGTATCAACATGGGTGATGACCAGCAACTTGTACTGATTCCCTCGCAGAGCATCCTCAACGGTCTCAGGCGAGGGACGCCCGCCAACCGCGGCGCGCACCTGGGTGACCTGCGCGCCATAACGCTCCAGCAACGCCGCGAAGCGATCGCCAAAATAACCCGTATTCACGACCAACACGCGATCGCCCGGCTCGACAAGGTTCGCCCCAGCCGTGTCCATGGCCAACGTCCCAGAACCGGCGAGGATAAAAGGCTGGCCATCGGTTGAGAGAAAGACCTGGCGCATGCGCTCCAATGCCTGCCCGAAGGCCTCGACAAAGTCAGGAGCCGTGTGACTGGTAGTGGGGGCGCCGAGGGCAGAGAGCACAGCCGGCTCGAACTCGATCGGGCCAGGGATCATCAGGAGCTTACGGTCCTTCATGCAGAAACCTCCGGATACAAGATGGTCGCGAACACGCGGGGACATTGTAGCATCGGACAACATGAAACGAAAACCGAGAAAGGCTGCGCGTTGGCGCGAGGGAGAAATTTTACAAGCGGCCCGAAAGCAGCTATAATAGTTACTTGTGCCTTTTGACACGATCCCTCTTACTCGCGCGAGGTTATAATGATCGTCACCACCAAGAAACTGTTTGAGCTGGCCTATGGCAAATACGCCATCGGCGCGTACAACATCAACAACCTGGAGCAGACCATGGGCCTGTTCCGCGGCTGCATCGACAGCCAGGCGCCGTTCATTATCCAGATCAGCAAGGGCGCCCGCTCCTTCACCCATAAGAAGATGCTCGAAGCGCTGATCCGCACGGCGGACGACATCTTTCCGAACGCGATCTTCGCTGTGCACCTCGACCATGGCGACGAAGCCACCTGCATGGACTGCATCAACAGCGGCTTCTACAGCTCGGTGATGATCGACGGCAGCGGATTGCCCTACGAACAGAACATCGAGGTCACTCGCCGGATCGTCGACGCAGCCCATGCGCGCGGCCTGGTAGTTGAGGCCGAGCTAGGGCAACTGGGCGGCGTCGAGGAACACGTGCAGGTGAGCGAAGCCGAAGCCAAGCTGACCAATCCCGAGCAGGCCAAAGACTTCGTCACTCGCAGCGGCTGTGACTCGCTGGCTTGCGCCATCGGCACCAGCCACGGCGCGTTCAAGTTCAGTGGCTCGCAGGGCCTGCATTTCGATGTTCTGGCCGAAATTCAGAAGCGGCTGCCGGGTTTCCCCCTAGTGATGCACGGCTCGAGCTCGGTTCCGCAGGACGAGGTCGCGCGCATCAACGCCGCCGGTGGCAAGCTGGGCGGCGCCAAGGGCGTGGACGAGGAGCAGTTCAAGCGGGCCGCGGAACTAGGCGTGACCAAGATCAACATTGACACCGACGGCCGCCTGGTGTGGACGCGCGTGCACCGCGAGTTCTTCCGCGACTATCCCGAGAAGTTCGACTTGCGCGATCCGGGCAAGATTTTCATGAGCGAATACGCCAAGTTCATCGCGCACAAGAACGCGAAGCTGGGCAGCGCCGGGCAGATCCGGATGCTAAAGGCCGCGCTCGCGTAAGCGAATCTATGGACTACGGCACGATACCTGGCATAGCGCTGGCGCCGTCGGTCATCTGCCTGGGAACGGGTGGGTTTGGATCGAGCATCCCCAGGGAGACCGCCTTCGCAATATTAGACGCGTATGCCGGTCAGGGCGGGAACTTCCTCGACACGGCGCATGTCTACGCGGCCTGGGAGCCCGGCGGGGCCGGGGCCAGTGAACGCACGCTGGGAGCCTGGCTGAAGCGCAGCGGGCTGCGCCGGCGCTTCGTCGTGGGCACCAAGGGCGGACACCCGCACCTGCAATCAATGCAGGTCTCGCGCCTGTCGCCTGTGGAGATCACCCAAGACCTGGGAGAGAGCCTGGAGCGCCTGGACACCAACACCATCGACCTGTACTGGCTGCACCGCGACGACCCGGCAGTACCGATCGGGGAGATACTGGGAGTACTGAACGAGCACCTGGCGGCCGGTCGGGTGAGGGCTCTCGGCGCATCCAACTGGAGCATGACGCGCCTCGTAGAGGCTGCGGCCTACGCGGGAGCGCACGGAATGCAAACCTTCTGCGCCAGCCAGATCGGCTACAGCCTGGCCCAGTCGCAGCTGCCCAATCCCAGTGCGGACGGCACCAGGTATATGGATGGTCAGGCCTGGGAGGGGCATTGCCAGAGGGGTATGCCCCTCATGGCCTTCTCTTCCCAGGCCCAGGGGTTCTTTTCCGGCAAGTACGTGGGGGACGGGCGCAACCTCAAAACCGGCAAGGACCAGACCGTCAAGAAGATCTACTTCAGTGCCAGAAACTTCGAGAGGCAAAAGCGCGCGGTCGCATTAGCGGAGAAATACGGCCGGACGGCCAACCAGATAGCGTTAGCCTATCTGCTGAGCCAACCCTTCCCGGTCTTCCCCATCGTGGGCAGCCAGACCGTCGAGCAGGTGCTGGATAGCTGCGCCGCGGCCGCCCTCACCCTGAGACCGGGCGAGATTGCCTGGCTGGAAGGCTGAACGGATCAACCTTCGACTTGCGAATAGCGCTTAAGGACGGATGGCACGGACGAGAAGACAGTTGTCTCTCGGTCCGTGCCATCCGTCCCAGCGAGCCGTTTGGTGTCCCCGCTTATCTGCTCGCAGGCAGCTTGGCCGGCGCCTGGCTGGCTATTGCGCCCAGCACATCGGCTATACGCTGGTTCAGATTGGCGTCGATGGCGCCCGGATGGATCGCCGAGATGGGGCCATCTTCCGGCCTGCGCCCGGCGATAACCGACACACGCTGGGCCGGGAAGAGGTCCATCGTCTCCGCAAAGGCCTGAACCAGGCCGCCGAACTTCTCGATGACGTAGGCCGTCAGTCCCTCGTCACCACCCTTCTGCAGAATATCGACAGTCGCGCATAGCTGGCTCAGCTCGGCCTGGGCCCGTCCTCGGATTCCGGCCGCCTCAGCGCTGGCGTTCTGGACGATCTTCTCCGCCTCACCCTGGGCAGGAATGATGGCAGTGGCCTCCAACTGCGCCTTCACCATCTCAACCTTTTGTTTTTCGGCTTCAACCTGTGCCCGCAGGCCGGCTACCTCGGACTCGGCATTGCGCGTCGCCTCTTGTTCGCCAACCGCTTTGCGCTGGTTCTCGGTCGCCAGGCGGACCCGGGTCTGGGCCTCGATGCTCTGGCGCTCGTTCTCCAGGGCGCGGATGGCCACCTCCGCGCGCCGGCTTTCTTCCTGCTCTTTGGCGGCGGCACGCGCAGTGGCCTTGGCCTCGCGCGACTGGCTCTCGGCATTGGCCGTCTGGATGCGTTTGAGCAAAGCGATGTAGAGGTCCGGTTCCTTCACGCCTTCCAGCCGGTGATCTTCCACATCCGCGATATTCATGGTCGTGATTTCCAGGCCAATGCCCTCCAGGTCAGCCTTGCACGTCCGGATCATGTTCTGGATCAAGCGGTCCTTGTGGCTCATCACTTCCTCGGGGGTCATAGCGGCGATCGAATCGCGCAGGTGGCCCTCGATCATGGAGATCGCGATATTGTTCAGCTCGGTCCAGTCATGCGTCAGGTACAGGATGCGCTTGACGGCATTAATCATGCCACGCTCGGAACGGCATACGGCATAGCTGACAGTGGCCTTGACGGTCAGTGGGACGATCCCCTTGGCGATGGCCGACTCGACAACCACGGTATTGGTCTGCGGGGTCAGGTCCATCGTGCTGAAACGGTTGATGAGCGGAAACACGAAGACGCGGCCCCCGCGGTAGATGCGGAAGCTCTTGCCCTTGCCATGCACCACGGCCAACCGGCTGGGCGGGACGAGCTTCATCTTCATGATCAGTTGCAGGAACAGCGTGATCAGGATCAGAACGAGCAGCGTAACCAGAAAGGCAACCATGTTCAAGCCTCCTTCACGCCGGCAGAGGCCGGGTCAGCAGATACAACGGCTTGCGAGGCTGTAAGCGGGGCCGCAGCAGCCGCCGGGGCAGCCGGGGAAGTGGACAACAACCCCTTGACGCTGATGCCGAACCCCTCCTCGAAACGATGCATGAAGTCCACCATGGCAGCCGGGCCGCGATTGACGGCGCTGTTGAAGCCGTCCTCCTCGCTGAGCACCAGGTATTCGTCGACCGACAGCTTCTGAGCGTGCGCCTGGTAAGCCTGAAACAGGGCAGGCACTTGGGTGATGAAAAGAGCGATCTTGCCTTTGTCACCTGTGCGTTGCAGCAGTTCGACTTTCTGCTGCAAAAGCGCGTTGCGCGCTTGCTGAACAATATCCACTGCCTGAGACTGGCCGCCGGCCAGGATTTCGGCGCAGCGGCGCTGCGCTTCCGCAGCCAGTGTCACTTCGGAGCGGTTCTTGATCACCTGCAACCCGGCCCGCATTTCCTGGACCTGGCGCTGCCCCTCGTTGTTCGCCTGAGCGATACCGCTATCGGCCTCTAGCTTAGCCCGCCGGACCTCAGCCTCACACTGCCTGCGGTATAGCTCCACTTCCTGTTGCTTGGCCAGAATGCGCTCGGTAGCCCCATTCTCGGCCACCAGCATACGCCGGCTGGCGTCCGACTCGGCCTGCTCGGCGCGTGCCCGCAGGCGGGCCTCCTCGATCTCGACTTCCTGGCGCTTGCGAGAAAGGGTCTTATTGGCCAGGTTGGCGATGTAGTTGGAGTCATCCCAGATGCGCTGCAGGGAAACAGATACTACTTCCATGCCGAAGGCGCTCAGGTCCTGGCGGCAGTCTTCCAGCAGGAAACGCCGGAAAATGGCCCGCTCGCCGGAATCAGCCTCCGCCGAAGACCCCGCCGCTGCAGCACGCCCGCTTGCAGTATCGGCCAGTTCGACGTCGTTCACTCCTTCGGCGCTCTCGACCATTCCGATGGCCTGCAGCGGGGTAGTCTTGTTGAGCGCCGCACGGAAGTTGCCCACCATGGTCTGCTGGATCTGCTCTTTGATCTGCGGCCGCGACTTGCCCAACAACTGCTGGACGGCGCTATAGAGCAGAGTATCGTTCATGTCGTTGACGCAGACGCAGGCCGTTGCGTCGGCACCCACGGCAATGCCGTTGGCCGAATTCACCCCTTCGACCCGAACGTTTATGGGCAAAATGGTGAGATCAATGGCCTGTGCGGTCTGGATGAAGGGAATAACCAGCGTCCAGCCTCCCTTCTGGACACGGAAGCCGTACTTGCGGCCGTCCACCATGGTCTCGGTGCCCCCGGTGACGACCAGGACCTGGTTGGACGGGCAGACCCGTACCAGGGAGCGCAGAAGCCACAGGATGATGAAGAACAGCATCAGGGCCAGGAAGCCACCCAGGATGGCCGTGACCACCAGCGTAGCATTAGCGTTAGACATTTTACCTCCTCGTCAGCAGACGGAATGGCTTGAACAGCCGGCCGGCCGCAAATCAGGGAACCCCTGCTTCCCGTTCAGCGCACACGCACGCATCAGCGTACACGCACGCAGTCGTCCGTCACCTGGACAATCTGCACCACATCGCCCCGCTCGTAATGACGGCCCCGTTCGGCGGCCAGCGCATACAGATCGGATACGCTCATCCCAACGCTCACTCGCACTTTGCCCATCGTCTCGTCGTCGAGCGGGACGATCACTTCAGCCTTCTCGTGCAGCAGATCGATCTCGGCCGGCACGGCGCCCGTGTCCCGGCGCTGGAAACGGAAGAAGGCGCGGGCCGCAATCAGCGCCAGCAGCCCTATCGGCACGGCCAACAACAGGCTGCGCAAGGCGCCCCAGCCGCTGGCCAACCCGGCCCAGCCGGCCGGGCCGAAGCCAAGACAAAAGTAAACGAGCAGGCGTAGGTAGGCCAGAATCGAAAGGATAGGGGCGGCGCTGCCCGAAGAGCGAGGCGCCTCAGAGGCGCGCGCCTCTGCGCGCGCAGCACCGATCGCCTGCGATTCGCTGCCGCCGGCGACCCGTGCGCCACCTTCTGCGGCGACGTGCTCGACGGCGTGGTCCGGAGCGGTGTGACCGTTGCCGGCGCCGTCATGGCCGCCCGCGTCGTGCCCTGGCGCTCCGTCGTGCCCGCCGGCCTGGCCGCCTGCTGCATGACCGCCGAGATCGTGGGCGCCGACGTCCTGGCCGGCGAAATCGTGACCCCCCGTGTCATGACCGGCGAATCCGTCGGCGTGATGCCCGCCAAGCACACCGGCAACGTCGAGCAGTACGACGCCGCCGGCAAAAACTGTGCTGGCGACGTAAATCTGAAGCAACCGGTCCGTGCTGATCATTTGCTGCGCCAGGGAGGCGGCGAGGATCAGCAGACACACTGCCAGCGCCAATAGGAAGATAAACCGGGTACGGTTCATACGGGTCCCCCTTTTCGAGCTCAACTCTATTTAACCCCATACGCGCCGGCCCAGCCTGACGAGAGCGGGACTGCTGGCTGACATCTAAGGGCGCGGCGCGGCCCTCCGACCATGCGGCGGGATCGAGGTGGGCAGGCGCGGGCGACAGACGGCAACCGGAACAGTCCGACCGGCCCGCGCCGAGGAGGTCGGACCAGCGGAGGTCATTCCAAAAGAGGTCAGACCAGCAGGAGCGTGAAAATGTCCAATGGGACGGCGAGCCGTTGTCCCTCTAAAGCTTCTGCCAGGCAGCCAGGAGCTCTGCTTCGCGGGCGCGCGCGATGCCGGCGCGCCAGGTATGATCGGCAGGCCGCGTGGCGGCCCAGTCGAGGGTCGCGCGCACGGTGTCGTCGAGCGGTTGTCGTGCAAC
>JADGQF010000126.1 GCA_017882045.1 Anaerolineales bacterium | reverse complement strand
TCGACGAGTTCGAGGCGACGATAAATGACGTAATCTACACCAGCGCCACGCCGGGTCCTTACGAGCTGCAAAACTCGGCCCAGATCGTCGAACAAATCATCCGCCCGACCGGTCTGGTCGACCCCCAGGTGGAGATCCGGCCGACCAAGGGCCAGGTGGACGACCTGGTGGCCGAAATCCGCAAGCGCGTGGCCAAAGGCGAGCGCGTGCTGGTGACCACCCTCACGAAGCGCATGGCCGAGGACCTGGCCGACTACCTCCAGGAGTTGGGGATCCGAGTGCACTACCTGCACTCGGAGGTGCAGACCATCGAGCGGATTGAGATCCTGCGCGACCTGCGCCTGGGGGTGTACGATGTGATTGTCGGCATCAACTTGCTGCGTGAGGGGTTGGACCTGCCTGAGGTCAGCCTGGTAGCGATCCTGGATGCAGACAAGGAAGGCTTCCTGCGTTCTGCGCAGGCGCTGATCCAGACCATCGGGCGTGCCGCCCGCCATCTGCATGGCACGGCGATCATGTACGCCGACAACGTCACCGACGCGATGAAGAAGGCGATCGACGAGACCAACCGGCGGCGCAAGAAACAAGAAGACTATAACTCCGCCCATGGCATCACGCCGGTCTCCATCATCAAGTCCGTGCGTGACCTGACGCAACGCCTGGCGGCTATGGGCGGGGGTAATGCCCGAGGGACGGGCGGGCTGGCGATGGCCGAGGATGGGCCCGAATACCGTGCGCGGCCGACAGTTTTGCCCAAGGACGAGGCCAACCGGCTGATCAAGGAACTGGAGAAGCAGATGAAGGCCGCGGCCCAGGATCTTGAGTTTGAGAAGGCGGCTGCCCTGCGCGATCAGATCATCGAGATACGACAGATGCTGCAGGAGCAGGATTCGAGACCCATTTGGGAACAGTTGCGAGATAAGTCTGAGTAAGGAACGATCTATGGATCTGGGAATCATCCGCCGGGTAAACATCGACACCGAGATGCAGGCATCGTATCTTGATTACGCCATGAGCGTGATCGTGGCACGCGCCCTGCCCGACGTGCGAGACGGTCTCAAGCCCGTGCACCGGCGCATCCTCTATGCAATGCATGACCTGGGCCTGACGAACGAGAAAGTCTACAAAAAGTCGGCCCGTATCGTCGGCGAGGTGCTCGGCAAGTACCATCCCCACGGTGACGCGGCGGTTTACGAAGCCATGGTGCGCATGGCGCAAGACTTCAGCCTGCGTTATCCGTTGGTTGACGGCCAGGGCAACTTCGGCTCCGTGGACGGAGACAACGCGGCGGCCATGCGCTACACCGAAGCCCGCCTCGCGGCGATCGCGAACGAGATGCTGGCCGACATCGACAAGGACACGGTCGAGTGGACCGACAACTTCGACGGCACGCTGCGCGAGCCTGTCGTCTTGCCTGCGGCCCTGCCCAATCTGATTGTCAATGGCTCCAGCGGCATCGCCGTCGGGATGGCCACCAACATCCCGCCGCATAACCTGGGCGAGGTATGCGATGCGCTGTGTTACCTGATCGACAACCACGAGCGGGCCGACGACGTGACTGTCGAGGACCTGATGCGTTTCATCCAGGGGCCGGATTTCCCGACCGGCGGCGTGGTCTACCGCTACCAGAACGAAGGCAGCGGGGCCCAGGCCGAGCAGGTTGACGTCATTGCGCGCGCCTATGGTAACGGCAGGGGCCCGATTGTGGTGCAGGCCAAGGCGCACATCGAAGAGATGAGCCGCAACCGCAACCGCATCGTCATCACCGAACTGCCCTACATGACGGACAAGACCCGCCTGCTGGAGCGCATCGCCGAGCTGACACGCGAGGGCCAGCTAGAGGGACTGACCGACCTGCGGGACGAGTCGGATCGCACGGGCATGCGCATCAATATCGAGCTGACGCGCACCGTCGACCCGCGTGACGTGCTGGCCAGGCTCTTCAAGCTTACCCCGCTGCAAGCAACTTTCGGTGTCTCGTTGCTCGCGTTGGTCGACGGCGAGCCGCGCACGCTCAGCCTCAAGCGCATCCTACAACATTTCATCGAGCACCGTGAGATCGTGATCAAGCGGCGCAGCGAGCACGAGCTGGCGCACGGGCGGGCACGAGCCCACATACTGGAAGGGTTGCTGCGGGCGCTGGACGTGTTGGACGAGATTATTGCCCTCATTCGCCGCTCGCGCAACGCCGACACGGCCAAGCAGAACCTGATAGAGCAGTTCAAGTTCGACGACCTGCAGGCGCAGGCGATCCTTGACATGCAGTTGCGGCGCCTGGCGGCCCTGGAGCGGCGCAAGCTGCAGGACGAGTACAAGGAAACGCAGGCGCTGATCAAGGAGCTCGAGGCGCTGTTGGCCTCACCCGAGAAGGTGCTGGGGCTGATCAGGCAGAACCTTGTTGATCTCAAGGCCCGCTATGGCGATGCGCGGCGCACGCAGATCGCCGACCGGGTGAAAGGGACCCTGACGACGCATGACATCCTGCCCGACGAGGTGGTCTGGGTGCGGCTGTCGACGGAGGGCATGTTGGGGCGCGAGCGGCGGGACGCCGAGGCGCGCCGTGGCCGGGCGCCGGAGGCTCTGTTGCGCGATTCCGCCCCGCAACTGCTGTGTGCGGCGCACACGCGCGATGACCTGTTCCTGTTCAGCGTGAAGGGCCAGGCAAGCCGCGTCCCGGTGCACCGCGTTCCCGCCGACGGGGCCGGCTCGCACTACGCCGACCTCTCCGGGCTGGGCCGGCGCGATCGGATCGCGGCCTTGCTGGCTTTCCCCAAGGCCCTTGCCGAAGAAGATGTGACCGGCTTCCTGTTGCTGGGCACCGTGCGGGGTAACGTGAAGCGCGTCGCGCTCAAAGACCTGTTCGACCAGGCGCAGGCTAACCCGCCGGTGATCAAGCTGGAAGATGGCGATGAACTGTTATGGGTTGCCCGCAGCCAGGGCGGTGGCGAGATACTGCTTGTCACCGCTTTCGGCCAGGCCATCCGTTTCGCCGAGGACGACGTCCGGCCGATGGGCTTGCCGGCGGGCGGCATAGGCGGCATCAAGCTGCGCGAGCGCGACTGCGTGGTGGCAGGGATGGCCGTGGGCAAATCGGCGAATGCGGAGGGCGCAGCGCCGACTGCCTCGCCAACCGCCGCCGGAACCGTGCCGTCCTGTGGCCTGGCCATCGTGACGACCGGGGGCTTCGGCAAGCTGGTGGCCCTGGCCGAATTCCCGGTCACCGGCCGCAACGGGCTGGGGGTGGTGGCGGCGAAGATCGCCGACCGTTCCGGGGAAGTGGCCGGCGCCGCGTCGGTTGAGCCGGACGACCTGGTAGCGTGCGTCCTGTCCAGAGGCGCGGTCAAGGTCGTGACGGCCAAAGACATGCCCGAAATGGGCCGCCCGGCGCTTGGCAAGCCTGTGCTCGAACTGGCAAAGGACCAGAAAGTACAAGATGTGTTCCGTATCGCCAGGGCGATCCCGGAAGCCGAGACCGAGGTTGAGCCCGGAGGCGAGGGTGGCGCTGCTGGCGAGGGCGAGGACGGCGACGACGACAAGGCTGGCGTGCAGGCTGAGAATGGCGCAGTTACTCGGCGGGCGAAGCCTGCCGGTCAGGCGAAGGGTCGGGCGAAGACCAAAGCTCAGCCGGAAACCCGGGCGCCGGCCAGCGGCGAGCAGCGGGCCGGTCAAAAGGCCGCCCGGGCGGCGAGTGCGCCGCGCGCGGCAACACCGAAGAGCGCGCCCAGGAGCGCCGCCGGGCCGACCGCGCCTCGTCCGTCTGCGGACGCTCCGTCTGCCGACCTTCCGTCTGCGACCGGTTCTGAGGTTGCCGGACGGCGTGCCGCGGCAGCCGGCGCGGCTGCAGGGACGGCGGCCGGCACGGCCGCTACATCCGCTTCCGCTGCCAAGGCGACTGCTGCGCCGGTTCCTAAGGTCCCTGCCCCTCGACGGGCTGCGCCCAAGAGCGCGAGTGGCAAACAGCCGGCTGAAGCGTCAGGTCCGGCTGTCAAACCGGCCGTCACGCGTGAGGCCCGCGCGCCGGCGCAGCCGTCCTTGCTGCCCCCGGATGTGCCCGAGAGTTCCCCGGCGCGCGCCGGAACGAAGAACGCGCCGGAAACTCCGAGCGGCCAGGCCGGCAGCGCGCCCGAGGCGGGAGCGCACAGTCGAACCCGGCCGGGGCCGGCGACGCCCAAAGCCGCCGGACCGGCCATCGAGGGCGCCCGGCCCGTGGCCTCCAAGAGAACATGGGACCGGGCCGAAATCGAGGCGGGACCCAAAGTGGAGCCGCCCCAGCCGGCCGCGAAAGCGACCCCCAGGCGCACGACGGTGACACGCTCGGCGCTAGGGCGGGCTGAACAGTCCGAGCCACCGGCGCCGCCCAGGAGCGTGGCCGCCGATGAGGCGAAGCCCGAGCCGCTGCAAACGGTCAGAAAGCCGGGCGCCAAACGGGCGCCGGCCGCGCGGCCTTCGGCCGGCGAGGAGCCCGGCGCGGATTCAGACCGGTCACGCCAACCCGGGGGCGCGTCGCAGGCCCGGCCCGCCCCGGCTACCGGCCGCACGCGGTCGAGCCGCCCGGACAGGGATGTCTCGGGCAAGCCGCCGGAGGGCGGCAGCGGGCCGGCCACGCCACCGGTCCGCCCGGCGGGCAGCAAGGGAAAGACAGGCCCGGCCAGTCGCTGACCAGGGCGTGAAATCTGCAGTCGGGGTTGACGTTATCTGGCGGGCGTACCAGTGGGACGCCGGCTGGCCAGTCAACCAATCCCGGTGTGCCTGCGCCCACGCCGGCCGGCCGCGCTGGCGCGCCCTGGCGCTGCACGGCTAACAGGAGGCCGGCGAAGCGCTCCGTGACGTCCTCGATGCCGCGCACGGCCTCGGTGGCTGCACTGTCTTCGATCAGAATGTTCCCGGTCGCATCCACCAACGCTGCGGCCATTTTGGTTCCGCCCAGGTCGCCGGCGAGAAAGACGTCGATCAACGGTCTCTCCTATAGCTTTGTAAGCATGGTTTACAAAGTAACTCTACTAGCGATTGCGCGCTCCGTCAAGTTGCACCCGGCCGGGCGGTTTCGATACGCTTGCTCACCACCCTGCCCTGTGCTATACTCGAACTCGATTTCACGCGCGCCCGCGCGCGTCCGCTTGCCAGTTGATAGGACTCTGCATGGAAGTCGAAGCTAAGTTCGCTGTGCCCGACCGCAAGACGTTCCTGCGGCTGGCCGCGCAGCGCAGCCTAGCGGGCTATACCCTGGCCCACACCCGCTCGGTCGAGGTCCACGACCAGTATCTCGATACCGCGGATGGCCGCCTGTACGCCGCCGGTTATTCTTGCCGCCTGCGCCGGGAGCCGGACAAGGTTATCGCCACACTCAAGGGGCTGGGCGACGCCGCCGGCGCCGTCCACCAGCGGGACGAGCAGGAAGTCCAGCTACCCGAGTGGGTTCCCGATCCCGCCGCCTGGCCCGCCGGCCCGGCGCGTGAGCTGGCGCTGCGTCTCACCGGCGGCACTCCTCTGCAACCACTGTTCGAGCTGAGCCAGTTGCGCGCCCGTTCCGATGTCATGGATGGCGAACGCCACGTCGCCGAGTGGAGCCTGGACGCGGTGACGGTGCCCGTCGGCGAGCGTCCGGCGCACTACTACGAGCTAGAGGTCGAGCTCAAGGACTCCGGCAACGAGGACGACCTGCAGGCGCTCGCGGGTGAGCTTAGTGACAGATGGCGCCTCTATCCCCAGACACGCTCGAAGTTCCAACGCGCGTATGAGATCTATCTCGCTTACCGCCAAACGTTGCAGGCGCGGCTTTCGCCCGCAGAGCGCAATGCCATCGCAGCCCATGCCGCCGGCGAAACTGCTGCGCTCGCCCGGCGCGCGGCCACTGTGCTCGGCTGGGCCGAGGGCTTGCCGAGCCGTGAGATAGCCGCGCGTGCCGGCCTGTCGCGCCAGCGGGCGCTGTTTTGGTTGCGCTCGTTTCGTGCCCGGCGCCTGGCCATTTTCAACGAAGAGCCTGCCACCGCTTCGGCATCGCAGGAAGGGTTGGGCGACAGTGTCCCGGCAGAGGAAGCGACGCCCGTCGCAACCCCATCGCAGTCGAGCGAAGTCGATCCCGGGGCGCAGGCCGCCGGCGCGGCCCCGCACGTCAAGCGCACGAAGGGCCGGAAAGCCGCCGCGCGTGCCGCCCAGGCGAGCGCCAGCAAGGCATCTGGCGACAAGGCGGAGGCGGAACCCGCAACTCTCAGCCAACCTGTGACTATTCCTATGGAAGCCGGAGCGTCAGCAGATCCCGCGGTCCAGTCCGAGGGCCAACCGGCTGAGAAGAAGGCCGAAGCGCCCAAAATCTCGGCCGACGAGCCGATGAGCGAGGCCGGTCGGAAGATCCTCTACACCCATTTCTGCCGCATGCTCGAGAATGAGGAGGGCACCCGGCTGGGCGAGGATCCCGAAGCGTTGCACGATATGCGCGTCGCGACCCGCCGGATGCGCGCCGCTTTCCAGCTTTTTGCCCCCTATTTCACCCCCGAGGCCCTCGCGCCGTTTGGCAAAAGCTTGAAGTTGACCGGGCGTGCGCTGGGCGCCGTGCGTGACCTGGACGTGTTGATGGTCAAGGCGCAGGCCTTCCAGTCGGGGCAGGATGAAGGCTCGGGCGCCGGGCCGCAACCCCTGGCGCCGCTGCTGTCCGCCTGGCGCCAACGCCGGGATACGGCGCGCGAGGAGTTGCTGGTCTACCTGGACGAGAAGAAGTACGCCAAATTCAAAGTGCGCTTTGAGGAGTTCCTCACCTCACCCGGGGCAGGCGCCGTGCCGCCTCCGCCCGGCCAACCGACACCCTACCGGGTGCGCCATCTGGTCGCTGGGCTGCTGGTCAATCGCTATGAGGGGGTACGCGCCTACGAATCGTCGTTGCCGGCCGCGCCTCTCACCACTTACCACGCCCTGCGCATCGAATGCAAGCGCTTTCGCTACGCGTTGGAGTTCTTCCGCGACGTTCTCGGTCCCGAAGTGGGGGGCGTGATCAAGCAAGTGACGGGCATGCAGGATCTCCTCGGCGACCTGCACGACGCGGTGGTGTCCGAGGGCATGGTGGCGGAGTTTCTGCACGACCAGGCCGCCCGGCGCATCAGCGACGTTCAGCCCGAGGTATTGGACGGAGTCGCCCGCTACCTGACGGCGCAGTGGACTATTCAACGTGACTTGCTGGCCCGTTTCCCGGCGCGTTGGGTGGAGTTAATCGGCCCTGATTTTCGGCGCAACCTCAGTCTCGCGGTTGCTATGTTGTGAGATCGTTTGGCGTAAGGAGGCCCTCATGCTCGAAAAGATCGATCTCAGCAAAGGAATGAAGCGCAAGGAGTGGAAGGCGGCGCAGCCGGAATTTCAGCGCCGGCTGTATGACCTGCAGAAAGCCGCGTTCGACAACGGCATGCCGGTCATCATCCTGTTCGAGGGTTGGGATGGATCCGGCAAAGGCACGAGCATCAACATGCTGACGCAGCGCCTCGACGCGCGCGGCTTCAAAGTCTGGCCGGTGCGGGCGGCCCGCACCTACGAGAAAAACCACCCCTGGTTGTGGCGCTTCTGGCTCAAGCTGCCCAACCGCGGCCAGATCGCCATCTTCGACCGCAGTTGGTATGGCCGGGTGCTGGTCGAACGGGTAGAGGGCCTGGCGCCGGAAGAGGAATGGCAGAAGGCCTACCGTGACATCACCGAGTTCGAGCGCATGCTGGCCGACGATGGCCACGTCATCATCAAGTTCTGGTTCCACATCAGCCGCAAAGAGCAGCGCAAGCGCTTCAAAACACTGGAGAAGGACCCGCTGCAAAGCTGGCACATTCAGCCGGAGGACTGGGAGCATCACCGCAAGTACGAGCGCTACCTGAAAGCCGTCGAGGAGATGCTGGAGCGCACCGAGACCGAGTGGGCGCCCTGGACCATCGTCGAGGCGACCAATCAATACTACACCTGGTGGACGGTTTTCTCGACCATTGTCAACTCGCTGGACGCCGGGCTGCGCGCCCGCGGGATCGATCCTACCACCCTGAGCGAGGAGGCGGTCACCGCAAGCGCCGCGGCCGCGCAGCCGGCGGCACATGCCGCGGCGGCTGTCGGTGAGCCGTTGCTCATGGACGCGACGAATCCTGCTCCGGAAGCGTGATCCGGACCCTGCAACGATCGGAGGCTCCCATGTCTATCCTCTCACAAGTTAACCTGGGTCTGGCACTGACTCGTGAGGAATATGTTGAGCAGTTGATCCGTTACCAGGTCGCCCTGAGCGAACTGGGCTACCAGGTCTACGTGCAGAAGCGGCCGGTGGTGATGGTCTTTGAGGGCTGGGACGCGGCCGGCAAGGGCGGTTCGATCAAACGTATCACCGAGAAGCTGGACCCGCGCGGCTATGTCGTTTACCCGATCGCCGCCCCCGAAGGCGAGGACAAGACCCACCATTATCTCTATCGCTTCTGGCGGCGCCTGCCGGAAGGCGGCCAGATCGCGGTCTTCGACCGCAGTTGGTACGGCCGTGTCATGGTGGAGCGGATCGAGGGTTTCTGCAACGAGGTTGCCTGGAAGCGCGCCTACCGGGAGATCAACCAGTTCGAGCGGCGGTTGGTGGATTTCGGAACGATTATGTTCAAGTTCTGGATTCACATCAGCAAAGATGAGCAGCTGCGCCGCTTCGAGGAGCGCCAGGTCACCCCTTACAAAAGCTGGAAGCTGACCGCCGAAGACTGGCGCAACCGCGACAAGTGGGACCAGTATGAGGCTGCGGTGGAAGAGATGCTGCTCAGGACAAGCACGCTCAGCGCGCCGTGGACCCTTGTCGAGGATAACGACAAGTGGTACGGGCGCGTCAAGGTGATGCGCACTATCGTGCAGTCGCTGCGCAAGGAGCTCAACTACGACCCCGAGATCCTCAAGACCAAGCTGAAAGCGGACAGCAAAAAGGTCAAAGGGACGACCATTGCCGACGAGATCAGCGCCGAGCTGGGGCAGGCGATGGATTTCCGGCGCGATGGGGAGCCGGGTAACAAGAAGAAGGGTAAGGGCGGCAAGGACAAGGCCGGCAGCGACCGGGGCAACAAAGAGAAAGCCGGCGAGGAGAACTAAGGCGGCTAGCTCGCTGGTTCGCTGGAAGCGGGTGGGTGGATTGAACACTTATGGATATCGCTACCCAGGCGAGGGCGCTCGTCCAATATGTCCGATCATTGCCTGATTTCCAACTCCTGGACGTGATGGACGGTCAATATGACCATATGGGCGCCATTATCGGGGATGCCATGTTGCAGGCCGGGGTCAAGTACGAGACGGTGATCGCAGCGCGGGTGAAGCGTCTGCGCGAGCGATATCCTCAGGCCAAGCTGACTCAGAATTGCCGCAACATGACGGCTTATTTCGGCATTGTCGGACGGAGGACAGGCCAGCGATAACCCTGACATCGCTGGCCTGTGTTCGTTTCTAGCCAATTGCAGGAGAATGATAGCATAGAACACGGGAGCCATGAACGAATGTGAGGCACCAGTGGAATTCAATACGCCTTCGTTGATACGGCAGAAGATCACCGCAAGCTGTTCACCCTGGCGGTGCTGGCTTGGAACGCCGCTTTCCTCCCACCAGGCGAACAAGAGAAGATGATTGACGAAGTCCTGGGTGCAGGGGTCCCGGCAGACGCGGGAGAATTGAGAACGGGATTGAACGAGATCGTGCGCGCTCTCATCGCGCGCACGCAGGCGCTGTTCTCCGGCTATACGCGCAAGATCATCAACTTCGAGTTGACTGATACGGGCAACGGCTTTCATCTGACCGTGGCCTCGACCCTGTGAGAGGCTGATTACCGTAGAGGCCGATGTTGCCAGCATGTTTGTTGCACAGCGATCTGAGCAGAGGACACGGTGATGAAGTTCAAAGGGAAAGCCGACGAACGGCCAACACCAGCCGCAGGCTATCGGCAGGCTATTCAAAAGGCCGACGAGGTTATTGCCCAAAGAGGCGCGGAGATTCGACCTGACAACTGGCAACAACTAGCCCTGGAATGGTTCGCCTCCCAGGAGCCGGAGCGGAGTGAGTTCGCCCGGTTCATCCGCGCGCAGCAAGACGGGCTCGGCCTGGCCTGGGCGCGTGACATCCTGCGTTTACAGGTGTTTTTTGACGCCCAAGCGAGCGTGCAAATCGTTGAGCACCATGAGCGCGCCTTCCGCGCCTACCCGCGTTGCCCTTTGGTCGAGATATGGGTCGCACCTTATATCCTACGCATCCGTGGCGATCTCTGGCGAGTGCGGCAGATGTGTTTGGAGGCAACCGCCGAGTTGTCGTCGTTTGCCAAGCCGCACTACGAGTTAGGTTTCATGAGCTATCTGTTGGGCGATTTCTCTGGCGCACTGGCTGAGTTCGACCAGGCTGTGGCTTTGGTCACGGACACGGATAACGATACAGCGTTGGCACCCCGCGCCTTTTTCAACCGTGGGATCGTGCGCTTTGCGTTGCAGGAAGACAGGCAGGCAGCGGTGGCCGATGTGGCAGAGGCGCTGAGACGCAAGCCCGATTATACGCAAGCCCAAGAGGCCCTGCGTGCCCTCAAAGGCAAGCCCAGGTGGCTACCATGGTGAAGGATCAAAATCGCCTGGAAGTGCGAACGCAATGGTTTCCGACCCAACAGTCGGGAGCGCGTTCTCTGACCCTGCAATTGGAATCCGTCCTGAATCAGCCAGGCGCCCAGGACGAGAGTAGTATGGCCGAAACAGCTTGGTCTACCGGTGACATCCAGCAGGCCCTGGCCGACCTGCTGCCGGTAGGGCCGGCGCGAGTGCGGCGAGAACTTCAACGCCTGTTGCAGCCATGGCCGCAGCGGCGTTACGCGGCAGCTTATGGCCGGTCAGGCGGCATCCTCAATCTGTTCACGCCGCCGTGGGACGAGAAACAAGATGAAGTGTGGCACAGGCTGCGGACGGCATGGAAAGCTCGAAACTTTGCCGACGAAAAATCCAGGCGCGCGGCTCTGGCGGAAGTTGAGCAGCAGTGGAATGAGACAGCGCATCCCTTTTTCGCGGGCCTGACACCGGCTCACGTGATGGTCGGCGGCGGGCCGCAGGAGGCGAAGCTGGCGAACGAGTTCCTCAGTCTAGCCGAGCGTCGCCTTGGCAAAGGAGATTATCAAGGTGATGGGGAGGCGTTGATCAAGACGCTGATGCTGCTGCGCGGCTGGCAGGTGCAACCTCAGCGCGATGGCCGGACGCCGATGCAGATCATCCTGGCGGAACGCAATGAGCTATTGGCGCGTCGCAAGCGCGCACTGGTCGCCAGGAAGCTGTGAACAGTCCAATCAGGACACACTGCCCTCTCAAAACGGCAGGCTTTTAACAGCAGTCCTTGCGCCCGAACAGGAAGTAAGACAGCGGCCCGACGAAGTTGACGAACGAGGCCATCGTCCACAGGCGCCTGTCGCCGTTGATCTCATCCACCGGACGATGCCATATATCCCAAAGTGCCGCGGCCAGCAGAGCGAACTGCAAGGCTGCCGCGAACTGGATGGCCGTCTGTTGCCTGGTTGTCAAATCACGCCATTGCTTTCTCTGCGGCATTCACGTACTCCTGATGAAATCTGTATTGATTAGAGTAGCCGAGCGAGCACCGGAGTTCTGGATTGAAGGTTCCGGTGTCCACCACGGCACATTTCGTAACGTTGCAGGATGATAGAGCCATGCATGAAGGGCAGCAGTGTTACCAACAGCGCCAGTCTACTGCTATCGTAGATAGCTGTCAACCAGCCGGAGCCGTTGTTGTGTTTCCCTGACACGGTCATCGGCCAAGAGGAGGCGCGTGCGCCCTCGTCATCGGGCCGCGCCTGCGTGATGTAGCGTTCCATCTGCCTGGGCTGTGGCTTCGGTGCGCACATTCTCCGAACCGGTCCCGTTCTTGACCACGGACGCGGAATCAGTACCTGACGGTGATCGGCACGCGAACAGCAAAAAGCTCTCGCTTTCGGCGGCAGACGGTTCAGCAGCGATGACCAATTGACCGCGTCATTGCCGTGCTGTGAGGCGGATACATACTTTTTGATTTCCTGGCTCACCCTGTTATAATGACTGTAATGCGCAGCAGACTTTCGAAAAACCGCTCGCAGAACACACGGCCAATACCACTATATGTAGGGGATATGAGCGCCGCGACTACTAAATAGGGCCGGTGGCGAAACAGGCATACGCAGCAGACTTAAAATCTGCCGCTCGAAAGAGCTTCCGGGTTCGATTCCCGGCCGGCCCATGAAATAGCCCCAAAGTGGGGGAATCACATCGAAACCAGTCTCAAATGAGGCTGGTTTTTGCATTTAAGGCCCTGAATGATCGCACTTTGACAGTGAAAGTGGAGCAAGCAGCAGACTCTTTTGGAAAATTGAGCAGCAGACTGCGCCAAACGCTGCTCGTTCTTATCTGTGCTCAGACAATAGTCAGGAAGACTAGAGGAGGTCATAATGGCATCAAGAACACTCAGCGAGGGACGTAAGCCCATGAACCTAAGCGAAGCAATGCAAGTGTTTCTCGTGCAGAAACAGGTCGATGGCTTGAGCAAGCGCACCATCGACTTCTACCGAGGTAAGATCGAGATGTTTATCGCTTTCACTGGAGATAAGCCGCTCAAGGATCTGACCCTGCAGGACGGTCAGCAGTACGTCTTGCACCTAGAGAGCCGGCCGCGGTACGCGGGCCATCAGTTCAAGAAACCTCAGACGGAACCGATGAGTCGGGCAACACTGCGAGGGTACGTGCGGGCGATCAAGGTCTGGGTGAACTATCTCTTTGAAGAGAACTACATCAAGACCAACGTCTTTGCCAAACTGAAGCTGCCGAAGGATCGCACCCGGGTGATTCAGGTTCTGTCCGATGAGGAACTGAAGAGGATTTACGACCAGATCAATCCGGAGACCATGACGGGAGCCAGGCTCTTCGCCATCGTCACATTGATGGTCGACACCGGCCTGCGTCTGGGCGAGGTGGTCGGGATGAAGCTTGATAACATCGACTTCAAGCAGTCCCGCATACTGGTAACGGGGAAAGGAGACAAGCAGCGCTTCCTACCGTTTGGGAGTACCACGTCAAAAGCCCTCAGACGGTGGATAAA
>JADGQF010000366.1 GCA_017882045.1 Anaerolineales bacterium | reverse complement strand
GAAGCGCGAGCGCCTCTGGCTTCAACCGCCGTCGACGTTAGCGGCGCCTGGAGCGTGACGCTGGACAACGTGCAGCCGGGCACGCATGACTATCGTGCCAGCGCGACCGACGCGGCGGGCGTCACTTCGCCGGCCAATGGCCCGCGATCCGTCACGGTGGGTGGCGGACCGGCCCCGAGCGCCGCTTCGGCCACAACTGCCCGCGCGTCCTCGTCGAACAGCGGGACGGTTGTCGCTATCGCGAGCGGCGATATCGCGTGCGGCAGTGCGAGTGGCGGCCTTTGCCAGCAGATGGCCACCTCGGATATTCTTCAGAACGTCAACCCGGATAGCGTGCTGCCATTAGGCGATAACCAGTACGAATGCGGCAGCCTGGCCGACTACAACACCTACTATGGCCCAAGCTGGGGCCGCTGGCTCAGCCGGACGCATCCTGCGCCGGGCAATCACGAGTATCAGACCAGCAGCACCCCTGGCGATCCCTGCTACAACGCACCGGCGGGCGCTCCCGGCTACTTCAATTACTTTGGCGACAAAGCCACTCCGGACAAGCCTGGCTGCACCGTCGGCTGCAGCGGCTACTACTCCTACGAAGTGGGGGCCTGGCACATCATCGTGCTGAACTCGATCTGCGACCACGCGGGCGGCTGCGGCCTGGGCAGTCCCCAGGAAACCTGGCTGAAGGATGACCTGGCTGCCCACCCGACGGCCTGTACGCTGGCCTACTGGCACTATCCACGCTTTTCGTCGGGCATGAGCGGGAGCACATTCTTGAATGGCCTGAAGGCGATCTGGCAGGATCTCTACAATGGTGGCGTGGATATTGTGCTCAACGCTCACGATCATGACTACGAGCGTTTCGCCCGGCTTGACGTCAACGGCAACCCCGATCCCACGAACGGCATCCGCGAGTTCGTGCTGGGAACAGGTGGCAGGAGTCACCAGCCTTGGGGGCCCATTGCAGCGGGATCGCAGCTGCGCGACAACACGATTTACGGCGTGCTCGAGCTGCGGCTCAATCCCAGCAGCTACTCCTGGAAATTCCTGCCGGTCGCCGGTCGACACTTCACGGATTCAGGGAGCGAGGCCTGCCACACATGGTAGAAGAGTGGCCGCAACTCGCGAGACGATACCGTAGCGTCGCGCTCGTAGGTATGGATGGCTCCGGCAAATCGACTATGGCCGAGTGGCTCCGTCAGAGGCTGAAGGAGCAGCGCAAGAGCGTGCTTCTTGTCCACCCCTTCGGCCGGAAGCTGCTGTCTTTCCTGCCCGCCGGTTCCAGGTCGAGGGTCGGTGCGGGAGCCGGCTCCGGCCGGGCGGGGTGGGCCGGGCGCCGGCTGGGGCAGTTGGCGGCGGTCGTCGAGCTAACGGACATCGCCGCCTATGTCTGGGTGGCGCACATCCGCAGCTTTGCCCTGGCGCAGAGGACAGGTGGCGAAGCGTGGCTGGTGAGCGACCGCTCCTTCGACGATCTGCTCGTCAAGCACCGGCGCCTGCGCACGCTCTCAGCACGCAGCCTCACGCGCGCGCGGCGGCTGGTGCCGGCCGCGCAAATGACCATCTGGCTGCGCACGGAACCCGAGATCGCCATGGGGCGCGACGGCGACTTTGCGGCCGACTATTATCAGGAGCTGCATGCGACCTATGCGTCCGCCGCGCAGCAATACGGGTGGAACATCGTCGACACGTCCAACCGGTCACGTGCTGCTGTTGCCGCAGATATCGAGTGCCTGCTCGGGTTATCAGTCTCAGATGTGAGGGAACCTTGACTTCTATTCGCATCTTGATGGTCAGCAGCGTGCCTCTGGCGGCGCCCTGGAACGGGGCTGACAAGAACTTCGCGCGCCTGCTGGTGGAACTGGATCACGCGCACAGGTACACGGTCCAGACCGGCCCGGTCGATGTCTGGCCTGCCGACCGTGTCTTCGCCATCCGGCAACGCCACCCGGAAGCTATGCCGACGACGAGGCAGAAACTGCGCTCCCTGGCATATATGGCGCGCTATGCGCGGGGAGCCGATCTGCTCCACGTGGTGGCCAGCCTGGCGCGGCCATCACGCTGGGTTGTGGACGGGCTGCGCGCTGTGCGCACCCTCTCTGGCAGGCCGTTGGTGCACACAGTGCCATCAATCGGTGATCAGCCGGCCGAGCGCCGGAACTTCGTGGCTGACGTGACCGTCGTGGTGTCCAACTACACGCAGCGCTTGCTCTCGAACAGCGGAGTGCCGAACGTCGTGCGCGTCTTTCCCCCGCTGGATGAGCGCAGTCTACGACCGGCGGCCGATCCGGCCCAACTTGCCGCCGAGCTGGCCTTGGGGTCGCGCGCCGTGCTCTACGCGGCCCATTATGATCCCGAGAGCGGCATGCGAGAAATGATCCAGGCGTTTGCCCGCCTGCCGGCAGAGCTCGGCGACAGCGTGCTGGTTCTGGCCTGTCGCACGCATGTTGGCCAGGACCCTGGACGTGAAGCAGAGCGAGCGTTCGCCTGGGCAGCGGAGGCAGGCATCGCCGGCCGTGTGCGCGTGCTTGGTAACGTCAGAGATATGCCGGCCCTGATCCGCGCCTGCGCGATCACGGTGCTGGTGCCGGCCAGCCTATCCAGTAAGATGGACCTGCCGTTTGTTATCCTTGAGGCTCTTGCGCTCGGGCGGCCCGTGATCGTAGCCGACCGTGCGCCGATGAGCGAGGCGTTGCTGGGCGAGGGCGGCCTGGCAGTCAAGTACGGAGACATAGGGGGATTGGCGCTCGCATTGGGGCATCTGCTGTCTCACGCGAGCCTGCGCGAAGAAATGGCCGCCCGGGGCCGTGCTGCGGTCCTCTCGCAGTGTGACCCGGCACATGTGGTCGACTGTTATCAGCAGTTCTACGCTTCAGCAATTGCGCTACACGCAGCAACCAAAACCAGAGCATGGAGGCGATTGTCCGATGATCGGTAACGAATCAACCCAGTACAAAGGCACTCTACGGACCGAGGCCGCCAGCAGGGCGTATCTCTTAGCAGGGATGCTGCCTGTGATGGTAGCGATCCTCACGTTCGTCGCGCGCGCGATTTACCTTGGCCGGTCTTTTGATATCTTTATTGACGAAGTGACTTACCTGCAGATTGCACGCTCGGTAGGCTTCCGGCTGCAGCTCCAGTTGGCCGGGCAGCCGTTCTTTCTGCACCCTCCGGCCTGGTTCCTCATCGAAGGCGCCTATCTGAGGGTGTTCAACGTCAGCGGCAATCTCATCGCGCAAATCTACGCGACGCGTTTCCTGGTCGCGGCCTTCGCCGCCCTGAGCGCGGCCCTGGTTTTCCTGATTGCCCGGCGCGCCGCCGGTTGGCCGGCGGGTTTGATCGCGGCCTTGCTCTTTGCGCTGGACCCGTTCATCATCAAGCTGAACAGCCTCAACATGCTGGAGACTTCGGCCGTGGCGTGGACGCTGGCAGGCTATTGGACGCTGATCTCGGGCATAGCGAGCGATGAGGAAGCGCAGGCGTCCTTTGCCTGGCGCCGCTTGCTGGTGGGTCCATTCGCTCAGCCGGCGCAGGGGATCGCGCTCTGGCGCGCCGGCCTGGCCGGGCTATTCTTCGGGCTGGCGCTCCTGACGAAGGAGATGACCGCTTTCTTGACGCTGTTGCCGCTGGCGATCTTCTTTGTCTGGCGCTGGCCCGTGCCCCGGCGAGCGCTCGCCATCATCGGCGGCGTTGCAGTCGCCACGTATGCCATCTACCCGCTCACGGTTGCTATCCAGGGCCGCTGGGCGCTGTTCGTGCAACAGAAAGCCCACGGTTTCGTGAGGTTTGCCGGCCTGATTCGCACGACCGGCTTCAAGCGTACCGGGGGGCCGTCTCTCACGCAGACCGTCCTCGATCACCTGAGCTATTACGGCACCACCTATCTGATGATTGCCCTGGGGCTGCTTGCGATCTATCTCCTGCTGCGACACGGCGCCAGGATCGGCCGCCTGGTCGCCGTGTGGGCCCTGTGCACCTATGCCATGTTGAGCTACAATGTGTTGTTTGGTACGCTTGAAGAGCAG
>JADGQF010000125.1 GCA_017882045.1 Anaerolineales bacterium | reverse complement strand
CCAAGCCAATGCCGGCTCCTGCCCGGCCTGGCCCTGAAACAGCAGTACCTACCTGTGGCCCCGAGTAGCATAGAGCCGGCGAGATGAAAAGCGCCACGACCACAGCAAGACCGTATCTACATCGGCAAGCTGGTTTGAGTCTGACCTGATCGGATTTGCAGGATTTAGCAAGGAGGGGCAGATGAGACATCTCGCGCTACGGTGGACTCTCATTCGTAAGTTCGCTCGGTGCTCTCAACCTGGCCACATCGCAGTGTCACTCGGAGCGGTGTTGATCGTAACAACGCTCATCGCTGCAGCCTGCTCGGGTTTAGTCAGCGAGAGGCCAGGGACTACGAGCAAGTCACTCGGGTGGGCCGAGAAGCTGCCGGGTGAGGTCGGTCTCAGTTGGCACGAATGCGAACTCCAGTCTGACATCGAGGAATGGAAGCAGATTGAGATTTGCCTGGGGCACCCGCTGCCAACGCAGAGCGAGGCCGAAAGAGCATGGGCGGCGAAGGGAGCGGCGGGTAGCAGAGAATTGCGCATCGGGCAGCATGCCTACAATACCCGGGCCATCGAGATCCCCTACACGCCCTGGTCTATTTACGCCTTCAGCAGGGATAGCCGCCCAATCAAAGTCTTCGTCAGCGAACAGTCCGGTCACGACCCGGACATTTCGTTGCTGAGCTTGGAGAACCGAGCCGCCTGGGAGTACGCAGATGACCGCCGCGCGACGATCATCTATGACGGCAAGGACCTCAGGCGGGTGTACGCTCTGGATGCGGCCTACAGACCCTACCTGATCGCAGGCAAGCTGATTTTTGTCGGCCGGAAGGATAACAGCTCCTTCATCGTTTATGATGGCCGGAGAATCGCTCCCCAGTTCGATCGGATCATGGTTGCCTACTGCTGCGAGGAAATGCTCTACTCCGCCCGCTCGGGCGAGGGCCGCTATGTCTTTTGGGGCACCCGTGACGGACGACGATATATCGTGGAAGTGGCAGCCGCGGAGTCGACTGAAGGCCCGATCTACGAGGCTAAGGAGCGCGGCTATCTGTACAGTGCTCAAACCGGCCGCCAGATCGAAGCGATGATGCCCGATTGGACATCGATCGGCCAGGAAACAAGACCTGCTCAGCCGCCACCGACCGCTGCGGTTCCATAACCAGCGAATTGCCCGAACCGAATGGAGGGAAAATGAGATGATCGCGATCAGACATGTATCGGTTCTTTTGGTCATGGCTGCGCTCGTGACCGCGTGTGCAGGGCCATCCACCCAATCCGACTCTCTGCGCGGTGTGTGGATCCTATCGTCGCTGAACGGCAAAGCTCTGGTTCGCGGCACCGAGATTACGCTCATCGTCCGCGATGGCGAATTCACCGGAGCGGGCGGATGCAACCAGTATGGCGGCAAGTATACGGCCATTGGCGCCGAATTGCACATTCCGCAAGTTCAAAGCAGCGCCATGGCATGCCCAACGCCGGCAGGTGTCATGGGACAAGAGGGGGCCTATTACAAGGCTCTGACAAACGCCGCGCACTACCGCCCCGAAGGCAAACGTCTAACGATCAGCAACGCAGCGGGCGATACCGTGCTGGTGTTTTCCGGCAGATAGGAGCAGCCGAAAATGCACATCAGGTCTCGTTCAGTACGTGGTGTTCGGCGCGCAGTACGCCGAGCCAGGGCAGCCAAGGACATTGCGCGATATTGTGGCCGAGCATGTGAGCGGGAGATAATCACGATGCCATAGACCGAAAAGCATCGCTGACTGTCATGTGGAGAGTGAGGCACCTATGAGACCGATCAGATCCTGCCTGCCGCTGTTGTGCTGTACCGTAGCGCTCATCGTGGCCTGTGTGCCCGCATCCACACCGTCGGCTGGCTTCCCGGCCGTCCCGCCAACCCCGGCTGCCATGGGGCAAGACCTGCGTGTTCTCCCGGATGGCGACCCGATAGACACCCACCGGCTGGATCAGTCCGGTCTGGCCTTCACTCTGTCAGATCCAGCGCGGACCAAGCCTCGGATCACCAGGGAGCAGGCCATCGCCAAAGCCTGGGATGACGGCCCGAACAAGGTCGGCGGTGCGGTTACCGTCGCTGCTGATCTGGGTTACTTTGATGGCGGGACGACGGTCAGCGGGTTGACGCCGGGACGACTCGTCTGGTTCGTCGGGTTCACCGGACCTGGCATCGTGGAGTATTCCTCGGGACCGCCCGGCGCTCCTCACGTCATTGGCCACGAGTACGTCTCGATCATTGATGCCATGAGCGGTGAGGTCCTGACGGGGATGACCTGCTGCGTGATTCACGACCAAGGGGTGCTGCCATTTGAAAGCTGCATCCAGCCACCCGGCCAGGGCCCCTTCTCATTCTCCTGTGAGGAAGCGCTGCAACGGGCTGCAGAAGCGGCCAAGCAATCGCAGCCGGAGATGGGCATCCAGCAGGCACGCATTGATAGCCTGAGGGCGGAGCTAATGGCCTATGCCGAAGCGGATCGTCGAATGAGCAGCCGACACGGTCACCGCAATTCGCCCGGCCAGGACCCGAATGAACTTGTATGGTTGGTTCAGGTCATCGGCAGCTTTTGGTTTGAAGGCATGGCAGCCGCAGGATCGTCCGAACACCCGATCTACGAGGCTAAGGAGCGCGACTATCTGTACAGTGCGGTGGCTGGCCGAGGGATCGAGGAGATCGTGCCTGATACGACATTGGTCGGCCATGATGCAAAACCGACGCCGCCTTCGCCAGCAACGCCCGTGGGGGCGGTTGTGCCCCTCGCGCTACCTGGCGTATGCCCCCGAGTCCATGGGTGGGCCGACGGACTCGCTGATTGTCTATGACCTGCAGGAGAAGACAGTGAGGCGCCTGCTCACGACCGAGCGCAGCCAGGCCAATATCCAGAGCATTGTGTGGTCGCCAGGCAACGAGGCTATCACTTGGGTCACGTAGACTTCTTCGCGCAGGCGCGTCCGCACTTCGTTCGTTCAGCTGCGAGATCGAGTTTAGGCCAGGGTTTGTTCTTCAGCCCGAACCGGTGCTAGACTTTGCGGGGGAGTGTGCGAATGGACGAGAACGAACGGTACGGGCTGCCGCCGGGCATCCGCACGGCGATCGAGTTCAACACCTACGAGGTGCCGGCGGAGCTGAACATCGCCATGCCGCCGCAGGCGGCTTCGTGCGTGCTGAATATCGAGCTGGAGCAGTTCAACGCCTACGTGCAGCGGATTGAGGAGCTGCTGCTGGTGGACGCGCGCCGGCTCCTGCAGCGGCGAGACATCGCGGCCGGCCTCGACCGGTTGCCTGTGCGCCAGGGCGGTATGGTGCTGGCGATAGGCGACTCGGTCACCACCTACAGGCGCAGTTACTTCGCTCTGCTGCGCGCGCTGGTGGGGTTACACCGGCCGGACGACGGCATCCGCTTTGCCAACCACGCGCAGTCGGGCTTCACCACGACGCACGCCCGGCGCAGCACGTACCGGCAGTATATCCTGGAGCAGCCCGACCTGGTGGTCATTCTGCTGGGCGGGAACGATTGCGAGCGCTTTGCCGGCACTGGCGCGCAGACGTTGGTGTCGATCGCCGAGTATCGTGAGAACCTGGAGGCGATGATCCAGGCCTTTCAGGAGAACACTGAGGCCCGACTGGTGCTGCTCAGCCCGGCGCCGGTGGCGCCGAAGCTGGTGGAGCGGGTGGCGGATCATCGGCGGCTGGGACTGAGCTGGGACAACGGCGACCTGCAGGCTTGCGCGGATGCTTTGCGCTCGCTGGCCTTCCGGCACAACCTGCCGTTCGTGGACCTGATGGAGGTCTTCGGCGCCCCGCCCGACGCGCGGCTTTACTTCGCGGATGGGCTGCATCCCAGTCCGAAGGGCGAAGAGCTGATCCTCGAACACCTGCTGGCAGCGCTATAAGCGCTGTAGGCGAAGTGGGCGAAGTGGGCGAAGTGGGCGAAGTGGGCGCAATGGTCGGATCCCCGGCGCTAGCCGGCCTAGCCGCGCAGCCAGAGACCGGATGGCGGGTCGAAGTGCCAGCCGGGCGCGTCCAGGTTGAGTTTGTGGCGGGGCCAGCCGGCCGCCACGCGTGCCATGGTTTCTTCCCAGGAGCGCAGGCCGCTGAGGGCGTCGGCGGCTTCGACATTGCAGGCGCCGACCGCCACCCCGGCGGTGAGCGCATCATCAGGGCTTAACCCCCTCAGCAGGGCGGCCAGGAAGCCGGCGATCGTCGCATCGCCCGAACCGACGGTGCCGGCCACGTCCACCCGGAAGCAGGGGCTCCAGAGTTCTCGGCTGGCCCAGACCGCCGGCTGCGCCGGCGAGGCACGCCCCATGGACTCCAGCGCGACGCGCTGGCCCGTGCGCAGGTAGAAGCCGCGGTCGCCCAGCTTGAGCCCGACGATCTTGCCGCCCATATCCAACAACTGGCCGCTGACATCGTACAGCATGGCAGGCGTGATCAACGCGAGGACGTCGCTGCCGCTCCCGCCGCGCCGGCGCGCGGCCGCGCACAACTCCTCGTAGGTGTCCCGTCGCAGCATGTAGAGAATCTCCTCGATGCTGGGCAGGAACACGTCCACAAAAGGCAGTGTGGCGCGCAAGATGGCGTCCCAATCGGCGCGCCCGGCGGCTGAGGCCGGGTCAGGCACCGCCATGTCCAACGAGGTGGTGACGCCGGTCGCCCTGGCGCGGCGGAAGATCGCAGTCAGCTCCTCACCGCCGTGCGCGTACATGCGCGGCATGAGCGGGGGATAACCGAAGTGGAAGATGCGGGCGCGCGCCAGGGACGAGTAGTCGACGTCGTTTTCGCCGAAGGCATCGTTGGCCCCCGTGCAGTGCAGGAACATGCGGTCCAGACCGGGCGGGCTGATCACGACGCTGTAGGAGGTGGGGGCGGTCGGATCGACGATCATCCCGGCCGCGAGCTCGGGCCCGTAGCCGGCGATGATCTGCAAGGCGGCGTGACCGAACAGGTCGTCGCCCACCTTGCCCATCAGGCGGGTGGCGATGCCCAGCCGGTGGAGGGCCAGGCCGGTGTTGGAGACCGGGCCGCCGGTCGAGAAGGTTGCCGGGCCGACCTGAAGCAGGCGGCCCGGTGCGAAGCCGGCCCTGAACTGATCCGGCGCGCTGCCGGAAAGGTCCGGGATCATGTCGATGCAAATGTGACCGGCAACGACTGCGTCGTAACTGTCAGGCACCGGCGCCTCCGTAAGGTGCAAGGCGAGGGGGTCAGCTTCTGGGATGGTAGTACTTGCTGTAGTCGGTGCACAGCAGGTAGAGCGGCGGCTCGTCCTCCTGGATCGCCGGGAAGCGGCCGGCGTGGTCCAGGAAGCGGTTGTCGGTGTCGTCGTCGTTCACCATGGAAACCTCACCGACCAGCACGCGACCGCCTTGCGCCGTGAACTCGTGATACAGCCCCACCGGGACGCTCAGGCTCTGCCCTGGCTCGAGGACGATATGGGTGCCGGCGGGCACGATTTGGACCACGCTGTCCACGCTAACGGTGACGTTGGAGGTCGCCAACTGGCCCTCTGGCGTCGCGTTGTGGACCTGGATCACCAGGTCGCCGCCGCCGCGGTTGATGATGTCCTCCATTTTGCTCCAATGGAAGTGCATGGGCGTGATCTGGTGCTCGTCCACGATCATCAGCTTCTCGGCATAGATCTTGCCGCGCATGGTGATCAGGTTGGCGGGATTGCCGTTGCGGACGGTAAACAAAAACAGGCCGTGCTTGCGGTAATTGCCCAGGCCAAAGTCGGTAATTTCCCAACCCATGTGGTTCTCGACGATCTCGTATGCTTCCTCACCCTTCTTGCACCACTCTTCGGGCGTCCAATAGGCGAAGGGCGGCAAGTAGAAGCCACGGGCTTTGATAAACGCGTCCGCGTCGCGTATGATGGCGTTGATATCAGAACGTTTCATTGTCGAACCTCGTCGCTGAGATGTAGGGCAAAGGGTAGCATAGGTGAGGGCGGCTGTCAAAGCAGGCCGCGTTCCGCCGGGTACAAACGTGGGGCAAATGAGATTGACTCTGGCGCGGGCTTCGGCTAGAATGCGCAGCAGCCTGTCCTGGCCCGACCGACGTTTGACCGGGCACAAATTCTTGTCGTGCCCGCCCGGAGATAGAGGTAATGCGCGAAACGGACAATGTCAACCTTCCCGACAGCATGCTCGCCTGGCCGCTGTATGGCGCCGGCCTGGAGAACTTGGGCGTAAACGGGCAGCCGGTGCGCTGGCCCGTGCCCCGTCCGGCGCCGGATCAACTGCTGGTGCGCTCCAACGCAGTCGGCCTGTGCTATTCCGACGTGAAGCTCATCCGCCTGGGCTCGCAGCACCCGCGGCTGTATGGGCGCGATCTGCGCCGAGACCCGATCGTGCAGGGGCACGAGGTGAGCCTGACCGTGGTCGAGGTGGGGGAGGAGCTGCGTGGGCGCTTCCGGCCCGGCCAGCGCCTGGCGATGCAGGCCGATGTCTATTTTCACGGGCGCAATCTGTCCTACGGCTACATGTTCTACGGCGGCCTGGCCCAGTATGGCTTGCTGGGGCCGGAGATCCTGGGGGGCGATGAAGGCTGTTATGCGATCCCGGTCCCCGACGAGCTGGGCTATGCCGAAGTGGCGTTGACCGAGCCGTGGGCGTGTGTGGAGGCGGCTTATGCGCCGCGCCGGCGCCTGCACGTCAAGCCCGGCGGGACGATGTGGATAGTGGGAGGGCAGGGCGATGGAACGGCCTACCATGTCGGGGAGATGTTCGCCGGGGGGTGGCCGGGCCGGATCGTTCTGACCGACGTGCCCGCAGGGCTGCGCGCCGAGCTGACAGCCGGGCCATCGTCCGCGGCGCCCCGGCCGGCCGTCGTCATACGCGATGGGCTGGCGCCGGGCGATTACGCGCTGCTGGCGCAGGCCGAGGCGGGTGGGGGCTTTGACGATATGATCTTGCTGGACCCCGATGCCGCCCGACTGGAAGCGCTCGCGCCGCTGGCGGCCTACGCTGGGACGATCAACCTGGCCGGCACGCGCCCGCTGGGGCGCGCGGTCGCGCTGGACGTGGGGCGCGCCCATTATGACTACGTGACCCACCTTGGCACCCGCTCGCTCGACCTGGGGACGGCTTATGGCGAGGCGCACAACCGGGCCGACGTGCGCGCGGGCGGCGTAGCCTGGCTGGTGGGCGCGGGCGGCCCCATGGGGCGCATGCATCTGCAACGCCTGTTGGAAGCGCCCGAGGGACCGCGCCGCATCGTCGTGGCTGAGACCAATGCCGGACGGCGGGCCGAGCTCGAGCTGGGCTTCCGGGCGCCGGCTACAGCCAAGGGCGTCGACCTGGTGATCACCAATCCCAGGGAGCTGAGCGCGGCCGAGTTCGACGACGCGCTGCGCGCCCTCCATGGCGGGCGCGGTTTCGACGACATCATCGTCTTGGTCGCGAATGTCGCGGCCATCGAGGCGGCCATGCCCCACCTGGCGGCGGACGGGTTGTTGGTGCTCTTCGCCGGGCTGGCGCGTGGCACGATCGCGCAGCTCGACATCAGCAACGTTTACCTGGGCAATGCACAGATCACCGGCTCGGCGGGCTCGCGCATCGTCGATCAGGCCGCGGTTATCGCGCGCGTTGCCGCCGGACACCTGTCAACGGCCCGCGCGGTCTCGGCTATCGGGGGGCTGAGCGCGGCGCACGCCGGGATCGAGGCGCTCATGGAGGGCCGTTTCCCCGGCAAGATCGTCATCTTCCCGCCGGTGGCCGATTTCCCGCTGACCCCGTTGGCCGATCTCAAGACGGTTGCGCCGGCGGTTTACGAAAAACTGGGACCTGGGGAAACCTGGACGCGCGCCGCCGAGGCCGAGTTCTTACGCCTGTGCGGGCGGGGAGATTGTGCCTGAGCATGCCTGCAACGAAAGAGGCGGTCATCTTTGGCGCCGGCAGTGTCGGGCGGGGCTTCCTGTGCCAGCTGTTCTGCGAGTCCGGCTACCGGGTGACCTTCGTCGACCTGGACCGGCCCCTGCTGGAGGCGCTCGATCGGCGCGGCGAGTATAAGCTCCGCCTGGTCACCAACGATTCCTGCGAGGAGCTGACCGTAGGGCCGGTCGGCGCCGTCCACGCCGGCGACCTTGCGCGGGTGGCCGAGGCGGTCGGCCGGGCGGAGATCGGGGCCACGGCAGTGGGCGCAAACGTCCTGAAGCATATCGCGCCGGCGGTGGCGGCGGGCGTGCGCCGCCGTGCCGAGCTGGGCAATACGCGGCCGCTGAACCTGATCGTGTGCGAGAATCTCAAGGGCGCGGCGGCCATCTTCCGGGACCTGGTGCGGGACGCGCTGGCGGCGGAGGAGCGGGCGTTCCTGGGAGAGCACGTCGGCTTCGTCGACACAGTGATCGCGCGCATGGTGCCGGCGCCGACGCCCGAGATGCGCGCTCAGGACCCGAGCCTGATCGTGGTCGAGCCGTACAAGGAGCTGCCGGTGGACGCGGCTGGGTTCATCGGCGAGCCGCCCCAGATCGCCGGCATGCGGCCGTACAGCCCGTTCTCATTCTTCACGGAGCGCAAGCTGTACGTCCACAACGCAGGCCATGCGCTGCTGGCCTACCTGGGCTACCTGGGCGGCTATGAGTACGGCTACCAAGCGCTGGCCGACGAGGACATCTACTACCAGGCGCGTGGGGCGATGGAGGAATCGGCGCGCGCCCTGGTGCGGAAGTACCGACCGCCGCCCGGCGCGTTGTTGGCGAACATCGATGACCTGCTGAGCCGCTTCGCCAACCGGGCGCTGGGCGATAGCGTGCTGCGCCTGGGCCGCGACCCGTTGCGCAAGCTGGGGCGCACGGACCGGCTGGTGGGCGCGGCGTTGAACGCATTGACGGTGGATGTGATCCCGACGAACCTGGTGACGGGCATCGCGGCCGGGCTGTATTTCGACTCAAAGACCGACCCCCCGGCGCAAGAGTTGCAGGCAAAGCTGCGTAGCCGGGGACTGGCCGCGACGCTGGCGGAGGTCTGCGGGTTGACGCCGGGCGAGCCGCTGTTCGAGATGGTGGTGGAGCGCTACGGCAAGATGGGAAAGCAAAGGGCGGGTGTATGGTAACTGTCACAATCGTCGGCGCGGGACTGATGGGGACGGCGGTGGCCTGGCCGCTGGCGGATAACGGGCACCGGGTGCGCCTGGTGGGCACGCACCTGGACGGCGAGATCATTCGCGCTTGCCTCGAGACGCGCGTCCACCCGCGCCTGCGGCGCCGTCTGCCGGACGGCGTTCAGCCGTACTACGTCGAGCAGCTACCGGAAGCTCTGGAAGGGGCCGAGGTGATCGTCAGCGGCGTCAGCTCGCCGGGGGTGCACTGGGCCGGCCGCACGCTGGGGCCATTGCTCCGGCCCGGCGCGACGATCATCGCGGTGACCAAGGGGTTAGAGGCGACGGATGAGGGCGAGCTACGCATTCTGCCGGACGTGCTGGCCGGTGAGTTGCCCGAAGCCCTGCGCGACAGGGTGTCAATCAACGCGATCGGCGGGCCGTGCATCGCCGGCGAGCTGGCGGGCCGGCGCCAGACGTGCGTGGTCTTCACTGGCCGCGACCAGGCCAGTCTGCGCCGCCTGCGGGAGCTTTTTCAGACCGCCTACTACCACATCTGGCTGTCGACCGACATGCTGGGGGTGGAGGCGTGCGTGGCGCTCAAGAACGCGTTCACGCTGGCGGTGGGCATGGCCGGGGGGATGCTGGAACGGGCCGGCGGACCCGACGAGGCCGGCGCTTACATGCATAACCCGGCCGCGGCCATCTTTGGCGAGGCGGCAGCCGAGATGTTACGCCTGGTGACGCTGCTGGGTGGTGATCCGGCGAATGTCACCGGTCTGCCGGGGGTGGGCGACCAGTACGTGACCTCGGCGGGCGGGCGCACGGTGCGCCTCGGGCGCCTGCTTGGCCAGGGACTGACGTATTCACAGGCGCGCGCCGAGATGGCCGGCGAGACACTCGAGAGCGCCGAGGTCGTGACGCAACTGGCCAAGGTGCTGCCGCGCCTGGAGCAGCGCGGCCTGATCGGGCCGCACGAACTGCCGGTGTTGCGCTTGCTGTGCCGTGTGATCACGCAAGAGCAGCCGGCCACCATCCCATTCGACGCTTTCTTCGGCGGGGGCACAGAGTATCCAACGAACCGCGGCTAAATGATTAACATCATTTACGGCCCGGCTAGAAATGATTACATTGTTACCTGGTATGACTTTTTAGTGACAGGCGCGCCGGCGACCTTGCACGAGGGGAGAGCGGCAACCGCTCACGGCGCTAGATTTCCTCAGGAGGATCAGGGTGAGCAGCAACCTGGAAAACATCTACAACGCAGTGCTGGAAGGTGATGCTCCCGGCTGTAAAGCAGGGGTCAACGCCGCGCTGGCCGAAGGCATCCCCGCCGAGACCATTCTCAAGGAAGGTCTCATCAACGCTATGGGCGAGGTGGGCCGGCTGTTTGAGGCCAATGAGTACTTTGTGCCCGAGATGCTGGTGGCCGCGCGCGCCATGCAGCAGGGCCTGGGCATCATCAAGCCGCAGCTGGTCGAGGGCGGCTCGACGCCGATGGGCAAGGTGATCATCGGCACGGTGAAGGGTGACTTGCACGACATCGGCAAGAACCTGGTGGCGATGATGCTGGAAGGCTCGGGCTTCGAGGTGATCGACATGGGCACCGACGTTTCGCCGGACAAGTTCGTCAAGGGCGTGATCGAGCACAAGCCGAACGTGATCGGGATGTCGGCCTTGTTGACGACCACGATGCCTTCGATGAGTACGACGATCCAGGCGCTGCAGGAAGCCGGCGTGCGCGAGCATGTGAAGGTCATGATCGGCGGGGCGCCGGTGACCGACGAGTACGCCAAGCGCATCGGTGCCGATGGCTACAGCCCGGATGCCTCTTCGGCCGTCCGCCTGGCCAAGAGCCTGTGCGGGGTCGTGGCGTAAGCGGGTCCTTCGTTCTTAGAAATACCAGAGAGGCTCGGGCAACCCGGGCCTCTTTGCTATGGGAAACGAAGTTTGCTATCTGTGGGCCTGCAGCGAGGTGGACGCGCTGAATTTCATGGATGACTGGGGCTCGCAGCGCGCCCTGCTGATCTCGCCCAGCCAGTGGCGCGAGATCTTCAAGCCGCTCTACCAGGAATATGTCGAGATCGCCCACCGCCACGGCAAATACATCTTCATGCATTCGGACGGCTATGTCGCCGATATCATACCCGACCTGGTGGAGCTGGGCGTGGACGCGCTGAACAGCCAGGTGTTCTGTATGGGCGTGGAGGAGCTTGGGAGCCGTTTCGGCGGAAAGATCACCTTCTGGGGCGAGATCGACCGCCAGCATCTGTTGCCGGAGGCCACCCCGGCCGAGATCGTAGAGGCAGTTCGCCGCGCGCATGCCGCCTTCTGGCGAGACGGTGGGGCAATCGCCCAGTGCGAGTTTGGGGCAGGCGCCCGGCCCGAGAATGTGCTCCAGGTCTTCGAGACGTGGGATAAGCTGACGGCTTGAGGCGGCGCCGGGCGCATCCGCCGTTTGACCCCCGTCCCGCGCCAACATATAATAGGGCCGATTCGCAGGCGAGCGAGGCGGCCAGCCGGCACGCGGCCTGACGATGACGCGGCAAGGCGGCGATGGCGACGACGATGGAGCAGCAGCCCTTTTACCCCCAAAGCCATATACCTCAGCCCGGCGGCGCTCCCGGCTGCGGCTCGAGCGGCGCGCGGGAAGGGCGCGCCACGCTGGGACTGCTGACACACGGCGCCGGCGATCCCTGTGGCCACATGGTGTGGGCCGGAGTGACTGCCGCGGCGGCCGAACACGATGCCAACCTGATCTGCTTTCCTGCCAAACCCCTACGTTCTCCGCTCGGATTCGAAGCCCAGGCCAACGTCCTCTATGACCTGGTCAGCCCCACCCGGCTGGATGCCCTGGTGATCTGGCTGGCCGGCATGACCCTCTTCGTCGATACCGAAGAGGCCCGCCGCGTCTGCGAGCGCTACCGGCCGCTGCCCATGGTCACGGCCGGAGGGCTGATCGAGGGCTTGCCGGGCGTGGTGGTCGACAACTACCACGGCATGTGGAACGTGGTCGCCCACCTGATCGAGGTCCACGGCGACCGGCGCATCGCTTTCGTGCGCGGCCCGGCCAACCACCAGGAGGCCGAAGAGCGCTATGCGGCTTATGTCGACGCGCTGGCGGCCCACGGGCTGGCCTTCGATCCCCAACTCGTCGTCCAGGGCAATTTCAAGGAAAACGGTGGTCTGACGGCGGTCGAGGTCTTGCTGGATCGGCGCCAGGCGCAATTCGACGCGTTGGTCGCGGCCAGCGACAACATGGCCGTGGGGGCGATGAAGGCGTTGCAGGCGCGCGGCATACGTGTTCCGGCGGATGTGGGGATCGCCGGGCTGAACGACGAGGCGCCGAGCGCCTTCATCACCCCGCCCCTGACGACAGGCCCGCTGCATTTCTTCGAGCAAGGCCAGCGCGCCGCGGAAATGGCTCTTGCCCTGTTGCGCGGCGAGCCGGTGCCCGAGCGCGTGGTCCTGCCGACGCGCCTGCTCGTCCGCCAATCGTGTGGCTGTCCCGATCCGCTGGTGGCGGAGGCAGCCCTGGCGCCGCTGCCGGTCGGCGAGGTGGCCGCCCAGGTAGAGTCACCCTTGCAAGATGGCGGGGCCGCTCAGTTGTTGGATGCCTTCATTCTTGAGATGGCGGCGAGCGCGGCCCCCGGCGGGGGGGCGAGGCCGGCGGGCACGGAGCCTGGCACATCACCCGCTCCGGCGCCTGTGGCGGCGCCCGGCCCCTTCCTGGTGGCGCTAGCCGAGATCCTGCGCCGGTCGGCCGAGAAAGGCGAGAGCCTGTCCAACTGGCACAGCGTCATCTCCGCCCTGCGGCTGCGCACGCGGCCGTACCTGGCCGGGCCAGCGCTGGCGGCTGCCGAGAACCTCTGGCAGCAGGCACGCGTCACCATCGGCGAGACCGTGCAGCGGGTCCAGGCCTACCGGCGCCTGCAGGCCGAGGAACAGTCCTGGCGGCTGGCCGAGGTGACCCAGGCGTTGAGCACGGCCATCACCGTGCCCGAGCTGGCGGACCTGCTGGCCGGGGCGCTGCCCTCGTTGGGCATCGCCAGCAGTTACCTGGCGCTCTACGAGCAGCCGGAAGCGCCCGCGAACCTGGCCCGGCTGGTGGGGGCGCG
>JADGQF010000124.1 GCA_017882045.1 Anaerolineales bacterium | reverse complement strand
TGTCTCGCTCGACCTCTTCGCGCCAGTAGCCCGCCTTGGCCGCCGCTACCACCAGGGCGCCCTCGGTGGGATCGCCTACGCTGCGCCAGGCCGACCGGCCCCCCTCCGGTGTGACCAGCTCGATATGGGCGTCATTGCATAGCAACAAGGCCCGCAATAACAGGCTCATTCCCCGGTACTGCGGCGCCTCGACAACCTCCTCATCGTCCAGGAAACGGCCTTCCGGTGTGAAGCCCTCGCCCGTGATGCTCAGCAAGGAATCGTCGGCCCATATCTGGACCGCGCTCATCGCGTTCTGGGTCAGGGTGCCGGTCTTATCCGAGCAGATAGTGGTGGCGGAGCCGAGGGCTTCGACTGCCGGCAGCCGGCGCAACAGAGCGTGGCGCTGGATCATCCGCTGCATGCCCAGGGCCAGGCAAATGGTCACGACGGCCGGCAATCCTTCCGGCACCGCGGCGATAGCCAGGCTGACGGCAACGATAAACAACTGCAACGCGGCATGCAGCAGGGTTTCACCGGGAGTGGGGTTCAGGACAAAGCGCAGCAGGCCGACCAGGAACACGACAGCGCAGATGACCAATGCGCCTATGCCCAGGCTGCGGCCCACACGGTCGAGCTTACGCTGCAAGGGTGTCGGCTCGGTCTCAAAGCTCTGGATCATCTGCGCGATCAGGCCGATCTGCGTACGCATGCCCGTCGCCACCACCACGCCGCGGCCGCGTCCGTAAGTGACGACGGTGCCCATGTAGGCGGCGTTCTTGCGATCGGCCAGCGAGGTGTCGGGGTCAAGGACGAGTTCGGCCTCCTTCTCAACGGGCACCGCTTCGCCCGTCAGGCTGGCCTCCTCGATCTTCAGGTTGACCGCCTCGATTAGCCGCAGGTCCGCAGGCACGTAGTTGCCGGCCTCCAGCAACACAACGTCGCCGGGCACCAGTTCGCGGGCAGGAACGTTCACCTGGTGACCGCCCCGGATCGCACGCGCTTCCGGGGCCGTCATCTTCCGCAGCGCCGCCAGCGCTTCCTCGGCGCGCGCTTCTTGGATAACCCCCAGCAACGCGTTCAGCACCACAATCGCCAGGATCGCCCCAGCCTCGATGTAGTCCCGCAGCACTAAGGAGACCAGGCTGGCGACGATCAGGACTATTACCAGAAAGTCGTTCAGTTGCTGGAGCAATCGCGACCAGAAACCGGGACGCGCGGCTTCCTGAAGCTCATTTGGGCCAAAGGTTGCGAGCCTGGCCCTGGCCTCCGCGTCATCCAGGCCCAACTCGTAGTTGGAATTCAGGCGCTCGCCGGTCTCGCCGGTCGATATACTGTGCCACGACTCTTCGGCCGGCGTCGGGCCTTGACTGCGAGCATGGCCGCCATTCGTCATCACGCACTCCGCATACATGGTCTGCAATCCGTGACCATTTTAGCACGACACAGCGCGTCCTGTCATGCGGAGCACAGAGCTGCGGAGCACAGAGCTGCGGAGCACAGAGCTGGGGCACATGGCCGCGAGCACAATCATATCTGAATGCGCGCAGAGAGCTGATGGGCAAAATGCTTTGCGTGCGCCCTGTGTTTTGGGGACCGGCCGCGCTGCTTTATCGACTGATCGCGTATGCGGCTAAAGGACTGGCAAGGCCCGCGCCGGGCGCGGGTTGGACGACGTAGACACCCGGGGTCAGGCCGCCGGCCGCGGCGTAGGCGCCTTCGACGTGGCGGCGAAAGGGGCCGGTCTGCGCGCTGTCGACGAATGCCAGCATACACCCGCCAAACCCGGCGCCGGCCTGCCGGGCCCCGATCACACCCGGCGCACCCAGCATCGCGGTCATCATCCATGACATCTCACGCGAGTTGATTTCGTACAGGTCGCGCGCACCGGCATACGAGCGGGCTGTCAGACCGGCGATTTGCCGCCTGTCCGCCGCCGGTAGGGCAGCAGCCATATCCAGCACGCGCCGGTTCTCCTCCACAATGAAGCGGCAGCGCCGGGCCACGCTCGGCGGCAGCCTGTCCTCGTTGGCCGCCAGTTCTTCGACCGTGATGTCGCGCAGAGTGCGGACATGGGGACTGTAACCCGCCAACTGCCGGGCGCCGGCTTCGCATTGGGCGCGCCGCTCGGCATATTCGGTGCCGGCCAGTTGGCGCTTAGCACGGGTATCGCAAATCACTATGCTGATCTCGGCCGGCACTTCGACGCCGCGGCTGGTGAGATCGCGGCAGTCCAGCAGCAACGCGCAGCCCGGCTGACCCAGGATCGACGTGTATTGGTCGAGGATGCCGCAGTTGACACCTACGAATTCGTTCTCTGCCCGCTGGCACAAACGCGCCTGCTGCACTGGCTCGATCCGCCATCCGCCCAGTGCCTGGAAGACCTGAAGGGTCGCTGCTTCGAGCGCGGCGGAGGAACTGAGCCCGCTGCTGAGCGGGATCGTGCTATGCACCAGGCCATCGAAGCCCGTCAGTGGGTAGCCCTCCTGCCGGAGAACAGCAGCAACACCCCTGACGTAGTTGGTCCACGGCGCGCGAGCATCTTTCTGCACGGCCTGCAAGTCAAATTCGCAGCCGCCACCCAAGTTCAGCGACTCAATTGCCACCCAGCCGTCGGCGCGTGGTCGCGCAGCGATCCAGGTGTCCCGGTCGATCGGCAGCGTCAGGACGTAGCCCTCATTGTAATCGGTGTGGCTGCCCATCAGATCCACCCGGCCGGGGGCACGCACCCATAGCTCGGGTAGACTCCCGTACCTGAGCGCGAAACCGGTTTGCATCTGCTCTAGCCGTTGAACCTCAGTCATAAGTTGCCTCATTGACACGCGCACGCGCCCGACCGATCAGCGCGTTCGGCGTAGGACTGTGGAAGCCTGGGGCTATGCCAAGACGCGCTCCCGGATAGGGCAGAACGGCCTCGAAGCGAAATGGGTAGAGCAGCGAGTCGTTGTCCAGCGCGGCCAGGTAACGCCGGTTGAGGTCGAAGCGCTCTTTGAAGAGGCCCGGCTTGAGGCTCACATCGCCATAGGCGAAGCTCTCGAGCATGACGCGCGCGTCGGCGGGGAAGGAGGGCATACTTGGCTACCTTTCGTCTGGGCGGAGAGGTCGCGGCGGTCGCTCAGCCCGCGGCCACGCGCCCGGTGGATTGGCGTTCAATGAAGCGGGTTTGTACCCGCCGGGTCAGGCTAGAAGCGCCAGGCTCTGAGCGGTCGATCAGCTCGAGGAGCATGCTCATCGCGATGCTGCCAATCTCATAGCGCGGCAGCGCCACGGTGCTGAGAGGCGGATCAATCTCGGCCGCGAGTTGGATGTCGTCGAGCCCGATGATGGATAGATCACCGGGCACATGCAGCCCTGCCCGGCGGGCGGCGAACAAAAGGCCAATGGCCATCAGGTCATTGGCCGCGAAGACGGCCGTGGGCGGCTCGGGAAGCGCCAGCAGGGTGGTCAGCGCACGCTGACCGCTGTCGGTGCGCAGATTGCCCTCGACGACCGCCACCTGAGCGGGGTCGCAGCCGTGCGCCCCCAGCGCTGCCAGAAAGGCGTCGCGCCGCAGATGAGAGGTGGGCAGGCCCAGTGGCCCGCTCACATGAGCGAAGCGGCGATGCCCCAAGTCGACCAGGCGATCGACCGCGGCACGGATGCCGGGCTCGAAATCAACCGAGAGGCAGCCCAGGAACTCGCTGGCGACGGGCATGCCCCAATCGAGCACGACTGTCGGCACCTGGTGCCGGACCAACTCAAGCACGAGGTCGTCGGACATGCTGCTGGACATGATCAGCACACCGTCCACCTGCTTGTCGATCAATCCATTGATATAGGTGAGGCCGCGATCCAACTGATAGCTGGTGTTGCAGAAGTAGACGGCATAGGAGTGACCGAGGGCCACATCCTCTACCCCGTGGATCACTTCTGAGTAAAAGGGGTTGCCGACGTCAGAGATCAGGAGGCCAACGGTGCGGGTACGCTTGGATACCAGGCTGCGCGCCACGCTGCTGGGCCGGAACTGCAACTCGGCCACAGTGCGCAGAACACGTGCACGGGTTTCATCGCGTATGTATTCGGTCTCGCCGCGCAGCACACGACTGACGGTGCTCTTAGAGACTTCGGCAATGCGTGCGACGTCTGCAATGGTCGGCCGAGCCATAGGTCAAACCACCTCTCCATCAAGGTGAGAAACCGGCTGTTCGTTGGTCCAAACTGACCGTTCGTCGGCCAGTCCATGGTACCGGTTTCTGAGATCGCTTTCTGAAATCGGTTTCAGAAAGCGAGGGCAATGTAGCACGGACAGAAGCGCTTGTCAATAGGTCAAAGGCTTAAAATTCCGCGTGCAGGGAGAATTTACAGCGGGCGCGCGATCTAGTGTATGATGGCCGGCGATATCCCGGGTCCTCGGAGGCAACATGCATCCTGGTCGTTCAGTTCTCACCCGCCGTTGTTTGATCGTGCCCCTGGCCCTGTTTCTGATCAGCGCGGCCGGCTGCGGCAGCCAGCCTGGCCAGAAGGCCACGCCGGGCCCGGTCGGCATGACCACGGCGACCGGCCAGCCAGCAGTTATCGCCACGGCGCCCACGCTGGCCGGCGCCAGCGCGCCGGCCGCCCTCGTCACCCCGGCCTCTCAGCCGGCCTCGGCCGGCCCGATAGTCACGGCGGCCCCCGATCAGTTGACCGGTTGGCCCTCGGGCTCATTCCGCTATGAAGTGCGCCTGAAACCGGCCGGCCAGGCCGATGCGCAGGAGACGCTGGTCAGCGGCCGCTACCGGGCGGGCAGTTGGCAGGAAACCGCGCGCACCGGCGACGGTGCGCCTCAGGACCTGATCGTGAGCGGCGGTGATACGTACACCCATCCGGCCGGCGAGACGACCTGGACTCATTGGCCCGGCATCGGGTTCGATGCGGCCTACGGCCTGACCGCGCCCCTGACAGTCCTCCGTCTCTACCCACTGGCCGCGCGCTCCGCTCGCCCTGTGCTCGACCTGGCGCCGGGCGCCCCTGAACCCACCTTTCGCATTCAATCCCTGATCGCCGCGGCCACCGTCGACCAGCTTATGCAGGCCGGCGTGCACGCGACCGTAGCCGGCGCCGAGGGGCAGGCGAGCCTGAGCGCGCAATTGAAGCCCATGGCCGTCGACCAGACGATCACCTATTGGCGCGGCGAGAGCGGGCGCATCTACCGGGCCAGCGCGACACTCCTCGCCGCCGGCAGCGATGGGCAGCCCGCCCCCTGGATGGAAGTGACCTGGCGCTTCTGGAACTACAATGACCCCCAAATCGCGGTATCCGCCCCAGCCGAGTCTCGCCCGGCCCCCGACGCTGCCTCAACCGACGTACCGGCGCCTGGCTCCGGCGCCCCCGCCGGAAACGCCGAACCCATCTCCACTGGCCAGGCGCCCGCCTCAGCGCCCGCCTCAGCGGCTGCGCCGGCCAACCTGGCGGTGCGCGTGTTCGCGGCCCCGGGCGTCCCGGCCCAGAACCTCGCCGTCACGGTCTACCCGGCAGGCGATGCGCAGCACCCGGTCGATTCGCTCAACGATGCAAACGCCCAGTTCAGCCTGCCCCCTGGGCGCTACGATCTGCGAGTGCAGATGGACTATGCCGAACAATGGCTGCGGGGTCTCGAGGTCACCGCGGACAAGCTCAACAACCAGACGGTGACGTTCGATTTTGGCACCCTTCAGCTCAGCGTGCAGCGCAACGGCGTGCGGATTCCGGTCGATATCGTCACCTATCCCGCCGGTGACCGCCAGAACTGGGTCGACTGGCGCTCGGACAACCCGGCCACGATCACGCTGCGCGCCGGGACCTACGACGTGGAAATCGCCTATGGGGACTACAAAGCCAAGCAGACGGTAGCGGGGCTGGTGATCAAGGCGGGGGTAGTGACGGCGAAGACGCTGGAAGTGCCGTGACGGAGCGATACACAATAAGTGTCACTCGTCCCCGCTGACTTCCCTGTCTAACCTGTCAAAAAACTCCTGCATGAATGCGCGCCGCTCGGCGGCAATGGCGCGCGCGGCCGGCGTGTAGAGACGCTCAGGGATTCGGTCCAGTTTGTAGACAAACTCATGCACGGGGGTGTAGCCCTCACCCAGGGCGGCGGGCCGGCTTTTGGCCGCGTCCTCCGCCGCGCCGTCGGCAATCGCGCGCCAGGGCGCCCGCCACAGGGCCGATCCGTGGGCCCCGGCGTAGGCAAAGGCGCGCCCGATGCCGATCGCGCCGATCGCGTCCAGTTTGTCGGCATCCGAAAGGACCTGCGCTTCCAGCGTGCGAGGCGCCGGGTCGGCCCGGAAACGATGCGCGGCGATCGCGTGCGCGACGGCCTCCACGAACTCGGCCGGCCGGTCTCTTAACAGCTCGCGCGCCATCTGCGCCCCCAGGTGATGGTGAGCGTCCCGGTCCTGGCTTTCCGCCACGTCGTGCAGCAAGGCTGCCGTCCGCACGACCGCCAGGTCTGCGCCCTCGGCCTCGCCGATGCGGACCGCCAGGTTGAGCACGCGCAAGACGTGATCAAAATCGTGCCCGCCTCCGCCCCGTTCATAAAGACGGCGAGCCGCCTCTACGCTGATGGGCGCCTCGCCCTTGCATTCATGCCCCATGTCTTACTCTCAATCTACGCCCGCTCGGCGGTCAGGCGGGGCCTTCCGCCTTCTGTCGTGTGCCATGTGGCTTCTGTCGCCTTCCGCGCAGCCAGAAGAACCCACCCGGCAGGCTGCCCAGGATGATGACTACCTGCATCAGCAGAGACACTGCCAGCGCGTGGTCGGCGGGCACGCCCACCAGGCCGAAGAAGAACGGATAGGCGGTCTGGTTCACGCCCAGCCCGGCCACAAAGATGGGAATCATGGCCACCAGGGCGATCAACGGGTTGAACAAGAAAATCGCCCAGAGCGGCATCAGGCCGCCCATGGACTGCGAAAGATACCAGTTTACATAAGTGGTGGCCAGGATGCCCAATATGGCGACGCCGAAGGCCAGCAGCAGGGCCCGGTACTTTAAACGATAAGCGTTGAGAGCGCCCGAGACCTTCTCCCAGAGCGGCGAAAGACGTGCCAGCCAGCGCCAGGCGAACAGGCGTGAGAGCAAAGCGCGTAAGCGGCGGCTCAGCAAGGCGGCGAAACCCACGGCCAGCACAAGCAAGGCCGCCACCGCCAGCCACTCGAACTCCTCCAGGTCGGTCCGCCCGGTGACCGTCACAGCGACGATCGCGGCGATGACGGCCGACGCCATGTAAGCCATCAGTCCCACAATGCGATCGGCCAGCACCGAGACCGCGGCCTCAGCCGTCCGGTCGGTGTAGCGCGCCAGCCCATAGCCGCGCATCACATCGCCGCCCACGATGGGCAGGAAATTGTTGAAGAAAAAGCCGATGAACTGAAATTCGAGGGCCGCGCCGAAGGGGATGTGCACATTCTGAGCGTGCAGCAGTACCTGCCACTTCACGGCGTTGATGGCAATGGCGAGCACGTACAGGGCCAGCGCGGCCAGGAAGAACCAGAGTTTTGCCGAAGCGAGTTGCAGACCGACCTGGGCCAGGTTTACCCGGCTGAAGACCCAGACCACCAGGCCCAGGCTAACGAGGACCTTGAGCACATTGACAAGTTTAGCGCGCAAATGCGTCTACCTTTTCACCGCCACGGCAGTCGGCCCCCGGTCGTCATTGCCGTCCGTCTGCTGGCGTTCTGTCGCTACGTCCGCCTTCTGCGACCAGGCCATGTCCCACACCACATGGCGATCGTGTTTGATGCGGAAGTCATACCAACCCAGCGCGCGCGAATACAGCTCTACTCCCGCCAGCAGGAACAATGCAGCTACCAGGCGGATGGCGCCCCAGATCTCATTGAGGGCCACTTTGGCCACGCGTGTGTTCTCGATGCTTGAAACGGCATAGCCGTACTTTGACTTCAGGTACAGGTGCCCGGCATGGTTGCGGCGCCGCTGCAGCACAAAATCGCTGAGGGTCTCTGGACCCATGTTATAGACGATCGCGTCCGGCGCGTAGCGCACGCTCATCCCGCGCTGGACCACCAGCGCTTCGACGAATGCCTCGTCCATCGCAATGTCGGGCGGGATACAGTCGAAGACCTTGCGGAAGGCGATCATCTCGCCCAAGCGGGGGATATCGAGGCAGAGCTGGTGCTCCAGGCGCAAGCGCAAGTGCGTGAAGAGGCCGATCAGGTGGTCGGGCGTGTTGACCGGCATTTTGTGCGCGCCGGTCATGCCAACGCAGGGATCGGCGAACATGGACACCAGGCTCTCAACCGCGTGCTCGTTGGGCAGCGTGTCACCGCTTTCCAGCACGCAGATGTCCTCCCTGGCCTCTCCCAGGAACACGTTAATGGCGGCGGTTTTGCCCAGGCGGTTGGGCTGCACGATCAGCTTGATACGTGGGTTGCGCGCCACATAGGACTCGACGATCGGCGCCGTGCGGTCGGTGCAGCCGCTGGCAACAACGATGATCTCGGTGATACTCACCCGGTGTAGATGTTGATCCAGCAGCGCATCCAACAAGGGGCCGATGTTGGTCTCTTCGTTGTAAGCCGCCACGCCGACGCTGCACGGCAGGCTCGGTTGCGCGTGATCCAATCCTTCCTCCTCGCGGTCCAAAGGGTAAAACCAACTGGATGATTGGTTACATAAGTGTATCACGGCACGGCCGGAAGCGCAACCAAAGGGACGACCGGACGACCGAAGGCCGGGATCCTACTTCCTTTAGCTGCCCTCAGGCAGCAGCGCAGCGATGGACTGTCCGGCGATGTGCGTGGGTATGCAGTGTAACGGCAGGTAACCTTCGCGGGCCAGTTCGGCGGTCGGGAAGGCCGCCTCGTCCGGCTTGTCGGAAACGGCGAGCAGCAAGCAGCCGCGGGCGCGGAACCAACGCACCACGTCCAGCACCTCTCGGGTCATGCAGATTTCCTCGACCAGCCGCTGGCCAAACGGCGCACTATCGGGTAACTGGCCCAGGCGTTTCACCGTCTCCAGGTACTCCCGCTGCCTGAACGCCTTGAAAGGCGTCGGGTCTCCGTCGCTCGCCCGCGCGTAGATGTCGTCATGGAGAGCCAGCAACGCCGGGCCGGGCAAGCGGTCGCGTTGGGCCTGGACACGTTCCATCAGGTCCTGCGTCCTAACCAGGCGGCCGGCAGCCAGGTCGGCCAGCAGGTCATCCAGTGTCCACAGATTCGCGCCCACCATCATGCAAACGTAGGCCAGGTTGTCCTGGTTATCCATGGTGAAAGTGTGGTAGCGCGGCGCGTTCAGTTCGGCGTACGCGCGCCGGAAAGTCCCAGGGTCGAAGATCGCGCCCAGCGCGCCGGCAACAGTGGCCTCCAACGCCACGACCCGCGCCCGGTCGATTGCGTTGTCGTTCCGGCCGCGCGCTCCCAGGGCAGTCTTGTCGACGTCCACGATCACTGCCGTGCGCGCGTCAAGAGCCGCGGCCTGGCTGGACCGCAGCCAGGAGACAAACTCCGACAGCGCGCTCCAGCGGTTGGCGACGAAAACACCATCCTTCTCGCTGACCGCGAGTTCCTCGTCACGTTCGGCCCCGATGAAGGCCCAGCCCCGCCAGCCGCTGGCCGCGCGCACGTTGCGGAAGGCGTTTCCGTCATTGAGCGCCGTGTCGCCCAGGTAGACCAGCTCCGCCAGCTCGGTCCCCGGCGCATCCAAGGCGCGCGCCCGGCGGAGGATCCAGGCCAGGGCCTGCGAGTAGGCCGGGTCGAGTTTGCGCGGCCGGGCCGGCCCCGGCAATCCCATCTGGTCCCAGGCGTCGACAAAGCGTGGCAGCCGCGGCTCCGCGGCGTCGAGGTTGCGATAGATAACCAGGTCACCGGCCAGGTCGTAAACGGAAGCTTTAGCTGTCATTCGGCATTCTCTCTCCGCAGATAGCCCTGGGCACACAGAAGCTCAGCGTTCAAAATCGCGCCGCCCGCTGCGCCCCGGATGGTGTTGTGGCCCAACACGATGAACTTATAGTCAAATAAGGGGTCCGGCCGCAGGCGGCCGACCTGGGTCACCATGCCCTTTCCGGCCAGCCGGTCCAGCCGAGGCTGTGGGCGGTCCTCCGAATTGTGCAGGATGATAGCCGGGTCAGGCGCCGACGGCAAGCCCAGGCGTTGTGGCTCAGAACTGTACTGGGTGAAAGCCCGCGCTACTTCTTCCAGGGCCGCCGGACGTTCCAGCTTGACTGAAACCGCCTCGAGATGCCCGTTGCGCACGGCCACCCGGTTACACTGCGCGCTGACCAGGAAATCAGCCATGCGCACGTTCTCGCCTTGCAGACTCCCCAACAGCTTGCGCGGTTCCGACTCGACCTTCTCTTCCTCGCCGCCAATGTAGGGGACCACATTGTCCAGGATGTCCAGAGCAGACACGCCGGGATAGCCTGCCCCGCTGATGGCCTGCATGCTGACGACGTTCACCGAGGCCAGTCCGAACGCATCCTGCAGCGGCTTCAGGGCACAGACGAGGTGTGTCGTCGTGCAGTTGGGGTTGCAGACGATGAAGCCCTGCCTGCCGCGACGCGCCCTTTGGACGGGGATCAGACCGGTGTGGTCGGGGTTCACGTCCGGGATCAGCAGCGGGACGTCGGGGTCCATGCGGTGGGCCGAGGCGTTGGAGCAGACCGCATAGCCCGCCTCCGCCAGGGCATCTTCGACGTCACCGGCCGCCGAGCCGGGCAAGGCCGAAAACAGCAGTTGCACGTCTGCGCCGATCGCGCCCGGCTCACTGGGTACCAGCCGCATGCCGGCTACGGTCTCGGGCATGCCGCCGCGCAGCAGCCAGCGGCATGCTTCGCCGTAGCGCTTACCTACGGAGCGATCGGACGCCGTCAGCACGCCGACCTCAAACCAGGGATGTCCATCCAGCAGTTGAATGAACCGCTGGCCGACCGCCCCAGTCGCGCCCAAAATCCCCACCTTCATTTTGAAATTGCTCGCCATGTTTTGCCTCAAAAGGCACCGGACCCCTGGACCTACGTCCACAGGATCCGCCGCAAAGCGCAGTTCATCCTGGCTTCTGTGCGGCGACGGCGCCGCAAGCAATGGTCAATCTCACAGCCGGCACTTTGCCAATGCCACAATGTCGGCGTGCACGCCCGCGGCCGCCGCGTCCACTCCCGCGCCCCGGCCTTGCAGCACCAGCGGCTCATCCGGGTAATACCGCGTGTGGAACGCCACCAGATTGTCAGTTCCCCGCAGCCGGCCAATCGGCGAATCGGCCGCTACCGCCTGCCTGCCCACCCTGACGTGCCCGCCGGCGATCTCGGCGACGTAACGCAGCACGTGGCCTTGCCCGCCTGCCGCGGCCACGCGTGCCGCGAATTCGGCGTCGAGCTCAGCCAGGCGCGCCATGAACTCGTGCAGGGGCAGGTCAGCCAGAGCGGGCGGCACCAGCGATTCCAATTCTACGTCCCGCAGCTCGAGCCGCCAGCCGAGGGTGCGCGCCAGGATCAACGCCTTACGCGCCACGTCCAGCCCGCCCAGGTCGGCGCGCGGGTCGGGTTCGGTATAGCCGCGCTGCAGCGCCTCAGCGACCAATACCGAGAACAGCCCGCCTGCCTGCAAACCGGTGAACAGGAAACCTAGCGTGCCACTCAGCGCGCCGCGCACGGCGTCCACGCGATCGGCGGCGCGCAACAACCCGAGCGTTGCCTCGATAACTGGTACCGCCGAGCCGACGGTCGATTCATAGCGGAAGCGCCCGCTGCCGGTCAACCGATCGAAGGTCTCCTGCGGGCCACTCAGCGGCACCTTATTGGCCGTTGCCGCCCCGTAGCCCCTTTGTAACGCGAGCTCCAGCGCCGGCACCGTCTCACCGGTGGCGGTCACGTCCGCCACCACGCAGCCATCAGTACCCGCAACGTCGACGATCGCCCTCAAGTCGTCTTGCCGGTAGCCCAGCGGGGTCTCGGCCAGGCGGGCGCCGCCCTCTTTCAAGGTGCCGGCCGCGCGCAATGCCTCCGGTCCCAGGCCGTCATCGTCGACGAGCGCGCCATCGCGGTCGCACCAGGCCACCACCTGGAGATCCAGACCGTCGCGCCGGCGGTGCAGTTCGCGCGACTCAACGAGCTGCTGCACCAACGCCCGCCCCACCCGACCGGCGCCGAAAATGATCACGGGAACGCGCTGCATCGTCGTCATGCGGGCGTCTGCGTGCCGGCCAGCCCGAAGGCCGCATGAATGTAGCGCACAGCGTCGTCGCCGTCGCCGGCGTCCAGCACGAGAGAGATATTCGCCTCCGAGGAGCCCTGCGCGATGGCAATCACATTCAGGTTATGGTCGCCCAAGGCGCCGAAAAGGCGGGCAGCCAGGCCGGGGGTGCCGCGCATGCCCTCGCCGACTGCGGCCACAATGACCACCCCGCGCTCGTTGGTCACCCCGTCTATCAGCCGCCGGCGAATTTCGCCGGCAAAGGCTTCCTGAAGCCCCGCGCTCACATGGCCCGCGTCAGCTTCCGGCACCACAAAACAGATGCTCTGTTCGGAAGAGGCCTGCGAGATCATCAGCACGTTGGCTCCCTGGGCCGCCACGGCGGCGAAGGTGCGCGAGGCGATGCCGGGCACGCCCATCATGCCCCGCCCGGCTACCGTGACCAGGCTCAAGCCGCGGATGACGGTCAACGCTTTCACCGTCCCGCCATTCCTGGCGCGCCCGACGACCTTCGTGCCGGGAAAAGACGGGTTGAAGGTATTGCGCACGCTGATCGGGATACCCTGGTCAATGGCGGGCAACATTGTCTTGGGGTGCAGCACTTTTGCGCCAAAATAGGCCAACTCGGCGGCCTCGCTGTAGCTCAGCTCGGACAGCGAGCAAGCGTCCGGCACGATGCGTGGGTCGGCAGTCATTACCCCGTCTACGTCGGTCCAGATCTGCACTTCGGCGGCGTCCAGGGCCGCCCCCAGGATGCCGGCCGTATAATCCGAGCCGCCACGCCCCAGGACCGTCGGCACGCCCTGCGGCGTCGCGCCGACAAAACCGGTGACGATCGGCAGCATGCGGTTGGCCAGCAAAGGCAGCAAGCGGGCGCGTGCCACATCGCGCGTTGCCTCCATCTGCGGGGCGGCCGACGCGTAATTGTCGTCGGTAACGATCAGTTCGCCGGCATCCACGAACTCGGCGCTCAGCCCCTGTGCCCGCACCGCGGCGGCCAGGATCGGCGCCATCAGCCGCTCACCCATGCCGGAGATAACGGCCAGACCGCGGTCG
>JADGQF010000016.1 GCA_017882045.1 Anaerolineales bacterium | reverse complement strand
CAGGCCCAGGCGCTGTGCCTCGTGCTGGCAATTGACGCGGAAGCCCACGCCTTGCACCCAACCCTTGATCACTACCCGCACCCGCTTCTCCGGCGTGCTCATTCTTCTTCGCCGCGTTCAACCTGGTAGGCGGAGTTGGCCTGCCTTTTCTGCCGGCCCATTTGCGCGCGGACGGCCTGCATGTCCGCCGTGCGGTAGCCGAAGGCCATGTAGGGGGTGCTGTGCGCCCACCCGACACGGCCGTCAGGCGCAGCGCATATGACGCCGCCCAGGCCGCCAATGCGTTCCTGGAAATAGACGAGGGCCACTTGCGCGGCGGTCATGGGGTCCGAGAGCCAGGCCAACTGGTCCACGGTCGTCTTGGCCAGCACGGTTTTCATGATCTGTTCGCCCCAGCCGGTGCAAACCGCAGCGCCCATGTGGTTATCGGCGTAGAGGCCGCAGCCGAAGATGGGTGTATCTCCTACCCGGCCGGGTAGCTTCAAGAAGGTGCCGCCGGTAGAGTTGCCCACTGCGAGGTTGGCCTTAATGTCCAGCGCGACCGCTCCCACCGTATCGGCCGCGGCCTGGGGACGGAAGCCGGCCCCGGGTACGAGCGCCTTGCTTCCCTGTTGCAGCCAGGCCTGGCGTTCGCGTTCCACCACAAGCTCGGCAGGATCGCAAAGGGGGATACCCGTGCGCTGTGCGAAGCGTTCGGCGCCCGTGCCGACCAGGAAGACGTGTTGGCCATCCGTGAGCACCCGACGCGCCAGGCTGATGGGGTTGCGAATGCACTTGACCGCCGCGACGGCTCCTGCGTCCAAAGTGCGACCGTCCATGATCCCCGCGTCCAGCTCTACCTCGCCGTCCTGATTCAGATGCGATCCCCGCCCGGCATCGAAGACCGGGTCGTCCTCCATAACGCGTACCGCCGCCTCGACGGCGTCCAGGGCCGAACCGCCCTTTGACAACAGGTCCCAGCCTGCTTCTGCGGCTGCCCGGCAGCCGGCAATATGTTGTGCATGAAGGGCGAGCGGGATGTCCCATGCGCCGCCGTGGACGATGATTGCGATTGTCATGGACCTTCTCTTGTGGAATTCAACATGTGATGTGGAACAGAGCCAGGATGTTGCCCTCTGCTTCGTTCCATTTCCTGGCCGCTTTTGAGGTAGGCCAAAGGTCGACCTGGCAGTTGTGGTCGGCCAGGAAATCGGCGGCTTCCGGCGAGAGCCGCACCTTGTCTTCCTGACCGGTGCCGATGATCAGGCGCTCGACCTTCGGTCGATACAGTTCCTCAATCTCGGCCAGGCTGATGGTGTGAGAGGTGCCGTAAATAACCTTGGACAGGTCCTTTTTGCGCTTTCTCACCTTGCCGCTGAGCCGGATGAGGATGTCGTACTCGTAGCGCATTCCGTCCACTGTGATGCTGCCGAACCATGTATCGTCGATTTTTGGTCGCATGGTGCACCTCTCCGTGACCCAGCCCAGTAGGATCGGATTGTAACACAAAGTGCAGTCTCGTGCAATCGAATTTTACAAACTTGTGAGAGAGTTCGTTCAGTGATTGCGCTTGCTGCCCTAGATGGTATAATGGCAATGACAAGAGGAGCTGCAATGAATAGCGTTCGCATCGTTGCCGACAGCGGTTGTGACCTCACTCCGGAGCTAGTGAGCCGCTACGAAATCACCGTCGTTCCATGCTTCGTCCGCTTCGGACAGGACATGGTCTCGGATGACACTATGGGCGTGGAGGAGTTCTGGCGCCGGGCAGCGAAGCTCGAAGATGCCCCCGGGACGGCTGCCCCGCCCCCCGGCGCCTTTCAGATGGCATATCAGCGCCTGATATCCGCCGGCCACGATGTTCTCTGCCTGACTCTGCCGAAGCAGCACAGCGCTGTTTACAACTCGGCCTGGCTGGGCGCGCAGGAGTTCGGCCCGGATCAGGTGCGGGTGGTCGATTCGCGCTCGATCAGCCTGGGCATGGGTGTGCAAGTGATTGAGGCGGCGAAGCGCGCTCTATCCGGCGCCAGCCTCGAGGTGGTGCAGCGTGCGGTCGAGAACCTGCGGGACCGCACCTCAGTGATTTTCGTGCTCGACACGCTGGAATGGGTGCGCCGAGGCGGCCGCCTGGATCGGATGATGCCTTTGATCGAGAAGCTGGCCCGCACTTTCCACGTGAAACCGATTGTCGAGATGGTGGACGGCGACCTGCGTTTGCTGGGAGTCGCCCGTTCGTACAAGGGTGCCCTGTCGCGCCTGGAAGAAGAGGTGTGTTCCCGGCTGCCTGTCGAGATATTGGCCACCGTCTATACGCGTGGCCGAGACGCCGCCACAGATCTGGTCGGCCGGTTGGCCGGTATGATCAATGTGGCGCCGGCGGATATTATGTTGCAGGAAGTGGGTCCGGTTTTTGCCACGCATGCGGGACCCAACGCCCTGGGCGCGATTGTGGTGCGTGCAGAAGGGCCGTAACCGGTCAAAGGAGACCAGATGCGGATAGGGTTGTTGTCGGACATCCACGGCAATTTCGTGGCGCTTGAGGCTGTGCTGGCCGACATGCAGCGGCGCGGCCCATTAGATGGGATGGTGGTGGCGGGTGACCTGGTCTGGGAAGGTCCCTGGCCGGGGGAAGTCGTCGACCGGCTCAAGCAGTCCGGCGCCGTCGTCCTGGCGGGCAATACTGACGCATTCCTTGCCCGCCGCCAGGACGATCCGCCGGAACACAAGGAACCGGGCTCTTTCGCCGCACATTGGCAGTGGCTAAGGCAAAAGCTGGGTCCCGAACGGATCGCCTACCTGCTGGCTTTGCCCTCTTCGCATCGCATCTCGCCCAAGCCCGGGCATGATCTGTTGGTGGTCCACGCGAATCCGACGGATGACGAACGTTACATCCTGCCGCGCATGACAGAGGCGGATCTGGACGTGCTGTTAGGACCGGTTGAGACCTGCGACTGGGAAGCGCTGGCGTTCGGTCATATGCACGTGCCCTTCACCCGCTGCTGGCATGATCGGTTGTTGGTCAATGTGGCGAGCGTCGGCCTGCCCAGGGATGGAGACCAGCGCGCTGCCTACGCGATATTGACCTGGGATGGCGCCGCCTGGCAAGCGGAGCTCTGCCGTGTCATGTACGAGTTGCCGGTTGTGGTCCACGAGATGCGCAACTGCGGCTTGCCTCGCGGCAAATACCTGGCGGAGCGGCTGGTCAAGGCCAGCTACGACGTGAGATGACTTTCTTGTTTCCCCTTCACCCGCGCTTTGTACATTTCCCGATCGCCCTATCTCTGACCGGCGTGGCTTTGATTATTCTCGGACTCCTCCTGAAACGAGAACGGTGGATCGAGTACGGCCGGTTCAGCCTGGTCCTCGGCTGGCTGGGAGTATTGGTGGCGTCGCTCACGGGCCTGATCGACGGAGCGCGCGCGCCTGACTCGCCGGCCGTGCAGACCGTCCTCAACCAGCATATCACGGTCGGCGTGAGCTTGCTGGTGGTGTTTGGCTTTGCGTTGTATCTGCCTCTGCGCAATCGTGGGTTATGGAACCAGGCGTCCGAACCCGCCCCGCGGCAGACCTCTGCTTTTCAGCAGTCACACGCGATCCGTCCCCCACGCTCATTGCGTACCCGGCGCGCCTCGCGCAACCAGCGCGCTCTGTTCATGGCTCTGCTCGTAATCGGCGCGGGGCTGATCCTCCTGGAGGGTTGGCTGGGTGGCAGGCTGGTTTACAGTCTAGGGGTCGGGGTAGCAGCACACTGAGGTAACTTGAAATGGCATTTACCAAATGGTATACGGCGACCGGAGACGATGGCTATACCGGGATCCTCGGACGCGAGCGAGTGCCCAAGTACGACGAACGGCCACAGGCCTACGGCACGGTGGACGAAGCGTCGGCCGTGTTGGGGATGGCGCGCGCCCAGGCGCAGGATGAACGGGTGCGCCGGCATGTACTGGCGGTCCAACGCGATCTTTACCACATGATGGCCGACCTGGCAATGGTGCCCGAAGCAGCCACCCGCCCGCCCTGGTTGGTGGTCGAGCGGCTGAGCTGGCTGGAGCAGGCAGCGAACGAACTGGGGGCCGAAGTCGAAATGCCGCGCGCTTTCATCGTCGCTGGAGACAGCCTGGGAGGCGCGACGCTGGATGTGGCGCGCACGGTGGTGCGGCGCGCGGAGCGCCTGGTTGCCTGGCTGACGCACAAGGGCGAGTTGCGCGACGATACGGCGCTCAAGTACCTGAACCGCCTTTCATCGTTGCTATTCGTGTTAGCGCGTATAGAGGACAAGGCTGAAGGCGTGGAACACTACACGTTGGCGGCCGGCGAATGATGCCTGAGAGGAACTCAGCCATGTTGCTTGGCGCACATATGTCGGTGGCGGGTGGCTTGAGCAGCGCATTTGAGCGCGCGCAATCCATCGGCATCAACACAATGCAGATTTTTACCAAGAATCAGAACCGTTGGCAGCAAAAGCCGGCGGCGCCCGAAGAGATCGAGCGCTGGTTCAAGGCGCAGAAAGAGACCGGGATCGCCCCGGTCGTGGCACACGCGGCCTATCTGATCAACCTCGGCACCGGAGACGACGAACTGTGGCGCAAGTCAGTGGCCGCCCTGGCCGACGAGCTGGCGCGCGCCGAGCAGTTGGCGCTGCTGGGTGTGGTCTTCCACCCGGGAGCGCACATGGGCGCCGGGGAGGAGGCGGGCCTGGCGCGCATCGTGGCCGGGCTGGATGCCTGCCATGCGAGCACAGCCGGCTATAAGACCTTGACCTTGGTCGAGAACACTGCCGGCCAGGGTTCGGCGCTGGGCTTCACGTTCGAGCACTTGCTGGCCATTCTAGAGGGCGTCAAGGAGCCGGAGCGCGTGGCCTTCTGCTTCGATACTTGCCACGCTTTGGCTGCCGGCTACGATATTCGCACCCCTCAGACGTACACCGAGACAATGGACAAGTTCGACCGTCTGTTGGGCCTGGCGCGCTTGCGCTGTTTCCACTTCAACGACAGCAAGAAGGGCCTCGGCTCCCACGTTGACCGCCACGACCATATCGGCACGGGAGAGTTGGGATTGGCGCCTTTCGGCTTTGTTCTCAACGATCCCCGCTTCGCCGGAGTGCCGAAGATCCTCGAGACCCCCAAGAGCGAAGACATGCACGAAGACGTAGAGAACCTGCGCGTGCTGCGGGCATTGATCGAGCCCTGACGGGGTATCAGTTCCCGCCGGGCAGCTTCAAACTGGCAGCACCTATCGCTCCAGCTGAGCGGCCAAGGCGGCCGGATCGGTGACGGGCAAGTTACACACGTAGTTCCGGCACACGTAAGCCGCAGCGCGGCCCTTGATCGGTTCGCGGCCGGCCAGGAAAGGCACCAGGCTTGCGGCGCGCTCATCGCCGGGCATGTGTAGCGCCAGGACGCTGTTCGGCAGGTAGCGGCGCCAGACTTGGGTCAGCAGGGCGCGGCTGTCTTCCTGCTCCACGTCCCCGGCAATCGCGATCTCATAACCGGGATTGAGGTGAAAGTCCAGGGCACACAGCAGCCGGCCGAAGGCCGCAGGCTGATCTGCCATCGCGCCCGCCAGCATCTGCAGAACGGCGGAGCCGTGAGCGGTATAATCTGTGCGCTCCAGGAGCTTGCCCAGGCGCAGGAACATCTCTACCGCCAGGGAGTTGCCGGAAGGCACGGCACTATCGATGAAATCCTTGCGGCGCGCGATCAGCTCCTCGTGTTCGTTCCCTATCTGGAAGAAGCCCCCCGCCGCGGGATCGGCGAAGAGCGCCAGGATCACCTGCGTCAGGCTGACCGCGGCTTGCAGCCAATGTGGGTCGAGGACCGCCTCATACAGCGCGAGCATAGCCAGCGCAACCGAGGCGTAATCCTCGAGGTAGGCCGGCAGGCGTGCCTCGCCGCCCTTGTAGCTTCGGTAGAGGCGCAGGCTCCCATCGGCGGTGAGAAAGGCCATCTGCGCGAGCAGGAATTGCCCGGCCCGAGTTGCCGCGGCAAGATAGTCGGTCCGTCCCAGCGCCGCGCCGGCCTCGGCGAAGGCGTGCAGCATGAGGCCGTTCCACTCGGCGAGGATTTTCTGGTCCTGGCCGGGCCGGACCCGCTTCTGCCGGGCCGCGAAGAGCACGTCTCTCCCGCGCCGAAGGGCCTGTGACAGCCGCTCGCCGGTCACGTTCAGCGCTTCAGCAGTCGCGGGCACGTCATGGGTGACATGTAGAATATTGCGCCCGCTCCCGCCCTCGTGGAAGTTGCCGGCCGAGGTCACGTCGTAATAGGCGCAAAACAGCCGCGCGTCCTCTTCGCCCAGCAAACTTGCGATCTCATCCGGCGTCCACAGGTAGAACCGGCCCTCCTGCCCTTCGCTGTCGGCGTCCTCAGTGCTGTAGAACCCCCCTTCGAGCGAGGTCATCTCGCGCAACACATAGTCCAACGTCTCTTCCACTACCCGCCTGTACTCGGCGTTCCCGCTGATTTGCCAGGCATGCAGGTAAGTGCGCGCCAGTTGAGCGTTGTCATACAGCATCTTCTCGAAATGCGGCACCAGCCAGCGGGCGTCCGTGCTGTAGCGGTGGAAGCCGCCGCCAAGCTGATCGTAGATGCCCCCGCCGGCCATCTTGGTCAAGGTCAGATTGACCGCCTCCAGCAGCTCCTGCTCGCCGGTATGCACGTAGAGTTGAAGCATAAAGTCGAGGGTCATGGGTTGAGGGAATTTGGGCGCGCCGCCCAGGCCGCCTTCGCGGCGATCGAGCGCCTGGAGCAGGTTGCGTGCGGCCCGGTCGAGGAGCGCGGCGGTCAGCGGCGCGTCGGACGGGCCGATGGTTGCGCTGCGCTTCAAGCCGCCGGCGATGCGCTCGCCGGCGGCTTCCAGGTCCTGGCGGCGATCGCGCCAGGCATCGGCAACCGCTTGCAGGACCTGCCGGAAACTGGGCATACCGTAGCGTGGCGTGGGTGGGAAATAGGTGCCGCCATAGAAAGGCCGGCCTTCGGGGGTCAGGAAGACTGTCATGGGCCAGCCGCCCTGGCCCGTCATGGCCTGGACCGCTTCCATGTAGATCGCGTCCAGGTCAGGACGCTCCTCGCGGTCGACCTTGATGTTGACAAACAGGCTGTTCATGAGGGCTGCGATGGCAGGGTCTTCGAAGGACTCGTGGGCCATAACGTGGCACCAATGGCAGGCCGAATAGCCGATGCTGAGCAGAATTGGTTTGTCCTCGGCACGCGCACGCGTCAGCGCTTCCGGCCCCCAGGCATACCAATCAACCGGGTTATGGGCATGCTGTAGCAGGTAAGGGCTGGTCTCGTGGATCAGGCGATTCGGTTGCCCTGCGCTCGTGGACGTAGTCATAAACCTTTCCTTTCAAAACAGCCCCGCCGGACCCGGCGGGGCTGTTTGATTCAACGTAGTTTGGCAAGCCTTTGCGGCCGTAGGCGTTATTCGCCGTGACCGTTCCGTCGCACGTAGGCTTCGATCTGCAAAGTGCGCTGCTCCGGACTGCGACCGCGCGGGATGATTTCCTTGGCATGGGCGCCCAGGACCTGCATCTGCGCGCGAGAGGCAAACAGACGTACCTCCAACGGGTCCCGGTTCTCGTCCTCGGCCAGCAGTTCCTGGACCACGAGGAGGATACGGTCGCGGTTCTCGTCATAACCCAGCCCCATCGAACCGACCCGGAACAGCGGCTCGACGGGCTCCTGGATAAGCATCGACGCTTCCTCAACCGCCAGGTCCTTGTCGCGCATCAGGCTGTACTGTTTCTCCAGGTTATCCAACATCTCATCGATTGCTTCGGTCATGGCCTGCACTTGTTCTTTCTCGCAGAGCAAAGTGATGCGATCCAGTCCACGCACCGCCTGGATGTAGAACGAGCGGTGTCCCGGGCGGCCGAGAGCATCGGCGGTGATGTGAGTTACCGGGTCAAATTCATAGATCGGGTTCGCCATGGCATTGCTCCGTTCAGTCATCAGAAACCAATGGTACGTCTAGCATATCTTCCGGAACACGCTTTGTCAAATGGACGCGAACTTAGCCCTCGCCCGCTCATTTGCCGACCAGCACCTCCAGGGCGACGCCCGCTACCGTTGGCGGATGCAACAGCATATTGGCGTAACTGGCGTTGGCCATCGGACAAGCGCACTCGCCGCCGTAGATGGACTTACGTAAGCGGCCCATGCCCTCGCCGAACCAGATCGGCGCCAGGTCATAGTTTGTCTTGCGCAGGCTGCCTGCCGGCTCCGCACGGATGCAGCAGCTCCAGATATCGCCGTTGGGCGCAATGTGTGCGCTGGCCCAACCGGCATAGCAGGGGATAACCTGCCGCCGCTCATAGACCACGCGCAAGGCGAGCTGATAATAGCGGGCGCGGAAGGCCTGCGTGACACGCGCCAGGCCACGAGTGTGCTGCGTGCGCGCTTGCCGGCTCAAGAAGTCCGCGATCGGAGCGTAGGTATCTGGGTCAGGGGTGATGCCCCAGCCGACCGTATCCAGCTCCACACGTTCCTCGGCCACCTCGGTAATGTAGCTATCGGGCGCCAGGTCCTGCAGTCCCGCATAGATCTCGCGGAAGCGTTCTTGATTGAAACGGCTGATGACGGTATGGATGCTGAGGACCAGGTTGGGCCGTTGTTTCTGCAGATCTTTCAGCCGGCTCCAGGTGGCCATCGATTTGGCCCAATTGCCGGGCACGCCGCGGATGGCGTCGTGCTCCTCGCCGATGCCATCCAGGCTCAAATTGATGCCGATCTCGCTCTCCGGACACTCACGGCAGATCCGATCGACGCGTTCGATGACACGGTCGCTCAACAGGCCGTTAGTGGGAATGGTGATGACGGCCGGACGGCAGTGCCGGTAGGCGCTGATCACCATTTCGTCAAGGTCGCGGCGCAGGAAAGGCTCTCCACCCGTGAAGGTGATATAGAAAGGCGTGCGCCCCAGGTTGGCGAAGACGCGATCCCATTCTTCCACGGACATGTCGTCGTTGGGCTTGCGCCAGACGTCGCAGGTCTTGCAGCGCGAGTTGCAGCGGAAGCTTACGCTGACGACGACGGAGAAGGGATACATTTTGGGTCGGCCAAAGCGCCGGAAGGACCAATAAAGGGGGAGCTTAGGAGCGAGGGCCAGCATTTTCATGGCGGCATTATAGGCTCAGCGGAGCGGGCTGTCAATTAAGGTCAAGATGGACTGATAAATGGCGGCGAAGGGCCGCCGGCTCTATTGTGCGGCCGGTTGGTGGGTTTGTTTGCCCGACTGGTGGTGCTACAATGCGCAGAATCCCCCGCAAAGGAGTCCCGCCGAATGGTTTCGTGGATTCCAAGCGCTGGTTGGTGGGCAAGGGGCAGGCAGTGGCGAAGGGTATGACGGTGGGCCGCTATCTGATCTTCTTCGCAATTGGTGTCTACGGCGGGTTCCTGCAGGCGGGGGTGGGCATTTTCCTGCTGGCGGGGCTGGTGCTGGGTGCGGGCTATGACGTCGTGCGCGGCAATGCGGTCAAGGTGGCGATCGTCCTTGTGCTCACGGCCGCCGCCCCGATCATCTTCTGGGCGCACTCGAAGGTGGACTGGCCGATCGGTCTGCTGATGGGTGTGGGGAACATGATCGGCGCCTGGGTAGGCACGCGTTTTGCGGCCGACAAGGGCGCAGTGTGGGTGCAGCGCTTCGTTATCGCCGTCGTGCTGGCGTCCGCTGCGCAATTGCTGGGCGTTTTCCAGTGGCTGGCCGCCTTGCTGTCGGCGCCGTGTCCTCCGCTAGCCGCCGCCGATCAGGTGGATCGCCTGCACCTCAGCGCCTTCCGGGACCGGGGTAGTGGCGAAATCGGGACGCAGCACGACCTGGCCGTCAATCTTGACCACGATCATGCGGAAGCTGAATTTCAGCCCATCCAGCAGATCCTGGACGGTCATGCCGGCCTGCCATTCGACATCGTACTGGTTGTTGACGCGTATCATCTCAGGCGTAATTGGGAGACTGGGAGAATGCGCGAAGCGCGCTCTCCCAGTCTCCGTATCTCCCACTTTCCGTCGCCTCAGGAATGGGCCGTGACCAACGCGACCACATCCGGGAAGTCGATCCCCAGTTCACGCAGTTTCTCGACGGTCGGGATGCCGTTGCTGTTCCAACCACGGCGCTTGTAGACGGCGTCGCACAGCTTCTGGTACTGGTCCTCGCGATAGCGACGCAGCGCGGCTGCCTTTTCCGCTGTGCTCAGCCCGACTGGGTCCAACCCCAGCTTCTCCCGTAACTGCTTGTCGTAGCGCTCTTGCCGGCTCTCGTATTCCTCAACCGTCACCGGCCCCTGAGAGCGGTAGGGAATGCGGTCGGACTCGCGCGTCCCGAAGCCTAGTTTCAGATTGAAGACGCGCTGGAAGTTGTAGACCCGCTCGGACATGGTGATGAGGTCTTCCTTCGTTACTTCCCAGCCCGTGATAGCCGAGAACAACTCGACGTAGTTGTGGACGTGCTCGGGCACCTTGGCCGGCTCGTCGGTCAGAGCGTTGTCGGCGGGCTCGATGTCATTCCAGGGCAGCTTGCACAGGCCATTGAGGCCGAACCAGGTGCGCCACATGGGGAAGTAGTGCAACGCCTCGGCCTTGTCCTCGAAGGTTGGGATCTGGTTGTTGACCATATCCATGAATATCAGCCAGGCCTCGTCGTGCTGAGCCCCCTTGTTGGTCATGCCATAGCCGCCCTGCTGCGCCAGGCTCTCCTTGGTCACGTACTCGGAATATTCCATGCCCTTGTTTTCCATGCCGATCGATTCGACGAACGCACGGTCGGCCCCGAAGTGCTCGACGAAATAGTCCTTCATGGCGCGCACGCCCATGCCGGCGATCTGCCCGAACCCCCGGCCCTCGGCCATCTGGTGCAAGAGCTCGATCGCCGCCTGGCTGTTGCCGAAACGCAGGTCCAGGCCGCCGGTCTTGTCCAGGTCCAGCAGGCCGGCCTCAAAGCATTCCATGATGAAAGCAGTCAGGGTGCCATAGGAGATGCTGTCGATACCGTAGGTGTCACAGTAGAAGTTGAGCTCCAGGATCGGCTCGGGATCGAAGATACCCAGGTTGGAACCGACCCCCGCCACCGTTTCGTACTCAGGCCCATCCACAGTCACGCACTCGCCCGCATAAGGGCCCGTCTTGACCTGGTAGTGATCCACGCCCTTCGAGCAAGCCATGGTGCAGCCGTAGAAGCAACCATCGGGAATCCCCTGCGTGAACATCTTGTCCCAGACCGTGGAGTCGATGCGGTGCGCATCCGGGTGGGAGCCGAAGCGGTAGTTGTGCACAGGCAGCAGATCGTAGTCGTTCATGATCTCGACCAGGTGCGCGGTGCCGACCCGGCGCATCTTGTTCTGGCTGTCATCCAGGTCGATGATTTCCTTGTTGATGCGCTGGCCTACCTTGCGAATGCGTGTCAGTTCGGCCGGGTCGTTGCTGTCGGCCTTGACGCCGGTCCAGCGCACGACGATGCCTTTGACGCGCTTGTCGCGCAGGACAGTGCCGATCCCGCCGCGTCCCGCCTGTTTGACGCGCGCCGTCCCGCGCCGCTGGTCGTACCAGCTCACGTTGAGGCAGCCGATGCGGGTATGCGCCGCGCCCTGCCCCGTCGAGACAACGGACACGTTACGCCGGTCCGCCTCGTCTTTCGCGTACATCTCGGTCAACACTTCGACCAGCGGATGTGTGTCGACCGGTTCCGCGGGCGCCTCTTCGACGGTCACCCGCCCGCTGTCGCCATCGATGACGATGACCACGTCGCGTTCGGCCTTGCCCTGCACTTCCAACGCATCCCAGCCGGCGAACTTGAGCAGTGGGCCGAAGTAGCCGCCGACGTTGCTGTCGACGACGATGTGCGTGAGGGGGGAGATCGTTACCACCAGGGATTTGCCGGTACCGGGGTACATGGTGGTGCCACCGATGGGGCCAGACGCGAGGACAATCTCGTTCTCCGGGTCATCCCACTTCGTTTTGCCGGACACCGCGTGCCACAGGCGCCACAGCCCGAACCCTTTGCCACCGATGAAGATGCGTTTCATCTCGTCGGTCACCGGGCGCGCTTCGATGTGCCGCGTGGAAAGGTTTACGTACAGCGTCTGCCCGGCGTAGCCGCGCTGCACTTTCGGCACGATGTAGCCGAACTCGGCCAGCACACGATGGGCAAGCTTCATTTCCTGGACGGAATCGCGCGTCAACATTGGCACCTCCTGGGATACCGATGGCTGGCCTTATTGTACCAGGAACAACCATGAGCAAACATGATATCCGTCAGTTCAGCGCCAGGGATAAGACGGGCGGCCGCTAAGCGTGGCTAAGACAGTCTGAGCCGGCCCGCAGCCTGGGATCAGGATGTTACCGGCTCGGCCATTACTTGCCTGGCAAAGGTCAGACGGTCGCCTTGCGGCGCCAGGTCGGCGACGATACTGTCGCCCGCCCGGAAGTGCCCTTCCAGCAACTCCATGGCCAACGGGTCCTGGATGTACTGCTGGATGGCCCGCTTGAGCGGGCGTGCGCCGTAGGTCGGATCGTAGCCGGCGGCGGCCAGGAAGCGGCGCGCCGCGTCGGTCAGCTCTATCTTCAGATTGCGCTCGGCCAGCATGCGGCGCAGCCGGCCCAATTGGATGTCGACGATCTTCTCCAGGTCTGAGCGGTCCAGCGCATGGAAGACGACGATATCGTCGACCCGGTTCAGGAACTCGGGCGGAAAAGCCGCGCGCAGGGCCTGCAGCGCGCCCGTGCTCTTCTGTTCAGCGCTCAGCGCCGGGTCGTTGAGGTACTGGCTGCCGATGTTGGACGTCATGATGATGATCGTGTTCTTGAAGTTCACCACCCGTCCCTGGCCATCGGTCAACCGCCCGTCGTCCAGCACCTGCAGCAACGTGTTGAACACCTCGCGGTGCGCCTTCTCGATCTCGTCGAACAATACCACACTGTAAGGTTTGCGCCGCACGGCCTCGGTAAGCTGACCGCCTTCCTCGTAGCCTACATAGCCGGGCGGGGCGCCGATCAGGCGGCTGACAGTGTGCCGCTCCTGGTATTCGCTCATGTCGATGCGGATCATGGCGTTGTCGTCGTCGAACAAGAACTCGGCCAGGGCGCGGGCCAACTCGGTCTTGCCGACGCCCGTCGGCCCCAGGAAGATAAAGCTGCCGATAGGCCGGTTGGGATCTTGCAGGCCGGCGCGTGCCCGGCGCACGGCATTGGACACCGAGTGCACGGCCTCATCCTGGCCGACCACCCGCTGGTGCAGCCGCTCCTCCATCTTCAGTAGCTTGTCGATCTCGCCCTCCAGTAGCTTACTGACCGGCACACCGGTCCAACTGGAAACGACCTCGGCCACGTCTTCGGCGCCGACCTCTTCCTTCAGCAGCATGCCGCGGTTTTGCATCTCGGCAATCTGCGCTTCACCCGCATTGAGCTGCTGCTCCAGGTTCACCAGCTTGCCGTACTGCAACTCGGAAGCCCGCCCATAGTCGGCCTGCCGCTGCGCTTGCTCGATCTCGTGGCGCGTGGCTTCGATCTCCTGTTTCAGCGCGGCAACGCGTTCGATGACCTCGCGTTCGCGCTGCAGCCGCCCGGCCAATGAGCGTTGCTCTTCCTGCAGATTGGCCAACTCGCGTTCAAGCTCCGCCAGGCGCCCCTGGCTGGCCGGATCGCTTTCCTTCTTAAGGGCCTGCCGCTCAATTTCGAGCTGCATGATGCGCCGCTTGATCTCGTCCAACTCGGCCGGGTCGGAGGTGATCTCCATGCGCAGCCGGCTGGCGGCTTCGTCGATCAGGTCGATCGCCTTGTCCGGCAGAAAACGGTCGGCAATGTAGCGATGCGAAAGCATCGCCGCGGCGATCACCGCCGCGTCGGTGATGCGCACGTTATGGTGGACCTCGTAACGCTCCTTAAGGCCGCGCAAAATCGAAATGGTATCCTCGACAGACGGCTCGTCCACCAGGACCGGCTGGAAGCGGCGCTCGAGGGCCGGGTCCTTCTCAATGTGCTTGCGGTACTCGTCTAGCGTCGTTGCGCCGATGGCATGTAGCTCTCCGCGGGCCAGCATCGGTTTGAGCATGTTGCTGGCGTCCATGGCGCCTTCGGCCGCGCCCGCGCCCACGACGGTGTGCAACTCGTCAATGAACAGGATGATCTGGCCCGCCGAATCGGTGATTTCCTTGAGCACTGCCTTCAGGCGTTCCTCGAACTCACCGCGATACTTGGCGCCTGCGACCAGCGCACCCATGTCCAGGGCGATGACGCGCTTGTCTTTCAGCCCTTCCGGCACGTCGCCGCGCACGATCCGTTGGGCCAGCCCTTCGACGATGGCCGTCTTGCCGACGCCGGGCTCACCGATGAGCACCGGGTTGTTCTTGGTGCGCCGGCTGAGGATCTGGATCGTGCGGCGGATCTCTTCGTCGCGACCGATGACCGGGTCCAGCTTGCCCTGGCGCGCGGCCTGCGTCAGATCGCGGCCATATTTCTCCAGGGCCTGATAAGTCGTCTCCGGGTTCTGGCTGGTCACTCGCTGGTTACCCCGGATGGCCGTGAGCGCGGCCAGGATGCGGTCACGCGTGACGCCGAGACGCGCCAGCACGCGCTGCGCGCCGGCCCCATTTTGGCCGGCCAAAGCCAACAAAAAGTGCTCCGTGCTGACGTAGTCGTCGTGCATCGAGTTGGCCTCGCCGTAAGAGTCCTGGACGACGCGCGACAACGCTCCGCTCATGCTGGGCTGCACGTTGCTCCCGTAGGCTTTTGGGCGGCGCGCCAGGTCGGCTTCCAGTTGGCTCTGCAAGTTACGCGGGTCGATGCCCAGTTGCTGGACGATCTCCGGGACCACACCCTCGGGCTGGTTGAGCAGTGCCAGGAGCAGGTGTTCCGGCTCGACCTGGCTCTGGTTGTAACTGACCGCCAATTCCTGGGCGGCCAGCAAGGCTTCCTGGGCCCGTTGTGTATATCGATCTAGTCGCATCGTCATCCCTCGTTTCTGTCGTCAAGCTGTCAGCTGGTTCTTATTATACATCTTCCAGTATCGTTGAGGCGCGTTAGAAGAACGTTGGCGCCCTGTTAGCGAAGTGTGAGAAGCCGCTTGTCAAGCCCCTGTGACTGGGGTATCATGCTCGCATGGGTCGCGGAGCCTACGAGCACAACTACACCCGACTGAACCTGCCCGAGCTGGAAGCGCAGACTATCGACGCGGCGCCGCTCGCCATTGCCCTGCCGCCGGAGTTGGCCGGCCAGGGTCCGGCGACGGTCGATCTGTACTGCGCGGAGAACCTCGCGTTACTGGAGGCGCAGGCGGCCAAGTGGGCCGCGCGCTGCCAATTGCTGTACATTGACCCGCCCTTCGGCAGCGGGAAAGTGTATAGCGCACGCGTCGAGGGCGCACGCGGGCGGCAGTCGCAGGCGGTCAAGGCTTACCGGGATGACCAGGATTTTGACGGCTACCTGGCCTGGCTATACCGGCGCCTGGTATTTGCCCGCGACCTTCTGTGCCCGAGCGGGACCCTCTACGTGCACCTCGATTGGCACGCCGTGCACTACGTCAAAGTGGAGTTGGACCGCTTGTTTGGGCGTGAGCGCTTCCTGAACGAGATCATCTGGTGCTACTACGGGCCGTCGCCCATCCGGTCGGCTTTCAAGCGCAAACACGACAACATCCTGGTCTACACCCGCTCGCCGGCTTATTACTTCGACGCCGATGCCGTGCGTATGCCGTATAACGAGTCGACCGTCCGGACCTTCCAGAGCAGTCGTAAAGCCGGCTTTGGCAAGGTGCCCGACCTGGCGCGCGGCAAGGTGCCCGAGGATTGGTGGTACATGCCTGTCGTGGCGCGCCAACACGGCGAACGCGTGGGCTACGAAACGCAGAAACCCGAGAGCCTGTTGGAGCGCATCGTCAAGGCCTCCAGCCGGCCTGGGGACCTGGTGGGTGATTTGTTCGCGGGGACGGGCACGACCGGCGTAGTGGCGGCGCGGCTGAGCCGCAACGCGCTGCTCGCCGATCGCAATCCGGTCGGGGTGGAGAAGGCTTTGTTGCGCCTGGCCCGGCTGGAGCCGGCGCCCCACGTGCGGCTCTGGCGCTATCTGACGCCGGAGATGAACGGTTCGCCGCCGGCAGGTGGCTGATGACGTTGGACGGCGCCGAGGTCACGCGCCGGCCAGGGAGAGATCCACATGCCAGCACAGCCATCCAATAGGCTACCGGGAGCGACCCAGCGGGGCGTCGTGGTGAAGTACGATCCGGCGCGAGGCTACGGCTTCATCCGGCCGGACGGCGCAAGCGGGCAGGACCTTTTCGTCCAGGACGTTTTCGTCCACATTCGCAATGTGACGAACGCCGCGGCATTGCGCCCGGGGCAGCGGGTGAGCTACCAGGTGACGAGCAGCGCGAAGGGGCCGGCGGCGGTACAGGTGCGAGCCGCATCGCTGCTGATGCTTCCTCATCTCCGCTACATGCTCACCGGCCTGGGTGGAGCGCTGGTACTGTTCCTCGTGGGCAGCTTGTGGCTCAAGCCCACCGCTCTGCCGGCCTGGCTGGCGTTATGGGCCGCCACGTCGAGCGTCGCCACTTTTGGCATCTACCGTTATGACAAGCGGCAGTCCGAAAGCGGGCTGGGGCGCGTGCCCGAAGCCGTGCTGCTGGCGCTCGCGGCAGTCGGCGGCTCAGCCGGGGCGTTGCTGGGAATGCACGTTCCGTCGCGCCACAAGACGGCCAAGGTATCATTCCAGGCCATCTACTGGCTGATCGTCGCGCTGCAGGCGGGCGGCGCTATCTTTCTGCTCACGAGGCCCTAGTGGACGCAAGCGCCGCGCGCCGCGGCTCTTCCCGGCCGGTCCGCTGGTTTGGCAGTCTCTACCTCTGGGCCTGCCGAAGGCTGTACAACGAGTTCGCCTGGTCTTACGATGCGGCCAGTTGGCTAGTGAGCGCGGGGCATTGGGCCGAGTGGCGGCGCTTAGCCCTGGACTACGTCGAGGGCAGTCAGGTGCTGGAAATTGGCTTCGGCACGGGGGAATTATTGCTGGAGATGGCGCGGCGCGGTCTGACGGGCTACGGGCTTGATCTGTCGCCGGCCATGCAGCGGATTACCGCGGGCAAGCTGCGCCGGCGTCGCGCCGAGGCGCCGCGTGTGCGCGGCCTCGCGCAACGCCTGCCCTTTGCGGACGGCAGTTTTGACACCCTGGTTTCCACTTTCCCTGCCGAATATATCGGCGACCCGGCCAGCCTGCGGGAATGTGAGCGGGTGCTGCGTGGACCGGCGCCTGGTGGGCGCTCCGGCGGACGCCTGGTGGTGGTCGGCCTCGGCGTGATCGTGAAAAACCCCTGGCTGCGCCGCCTGACGCCAATCTTCTATGGGGCGCCCGATGACGGCCATTTCCGCCGCTGGACCGAGGCGCTGCTACAAGTGGGCCTGCGGGCGCAGGTCCTGGACCGTGACGTCGGGGGCGTGACGCTGCCGGTCCTCGTCGCGGAAAAGATGGCATGACACCTCTCGCTGCCTCGCCACGCCTGCGGGAGGATTTTGCCCGAACCCTCGGCCCGCATTGGAGCACCTTACTCCCCGGGCAGGGCTCCCTTGAGTTCACAGGCGGCTCGCTGCGCCTGGTCAACGCCGAGACTTCGGCCCTCAGGTACACTGATGCCCAGATCGACGACACCCAACGGCTGGCCCGCCGCGCCTTCCTCTGGCGCCCACCTCTACGGTTGGCGGTCAGGGCCCGGTTTTCGCACCCGGGGCCACCCCTGGTTGAGGGCGCCGGGATTCTGCGGGGAACCGCCGGCTTTGGTTTCTGGAACGATCCATTCCTGATGACTGGGCTGCGCGTTCCCACGCTGCCGCGCGCCATCTGGTTTTTCTACGCCTCGCCCCCATCGAATATGAAGCTCGATCTGCGTACTCCCGGCTATGGCTGGAAGGCCGCCACGATCGATGCCCTGCGCTGGCCAGCATTTTTCCTCGCGCTCAGCGCGCCCCTCGCAGTGCCGCTGATGAATGTCCGTCCGCTCTATCGCCGGCTCTGGCCGGTCCTCCAGCGCGTGCTACGCGTGGCAGAGGCGCCCGTCGAAGCGCCGATGACCGAATGGCATACGTACGCGATCGAGTGGGGCAGCCGGAGCGCGCGTTTTAGTGTGGATGATACGGCGGTGCTGGCCACGGATTGCTCGCCGCGCGGGCCATTGGGTCTCGTCATCTGGCTGGATAATCAGTACCTGGTCGCTACCCCCTGGGGCCGGCTCGGCTACGGCCTGTTGGCGAGCGAAGGCAGGCAGTGGCTGGAGCTAGAGTCGGTCGAGATCTCCTGAACGCTGCATGCGAGCGCCGGTTGTCAGCCTTTCGTCGGCCCCTGGTCTTGCAGTTGGCCTATTGATGGCGTATTCTTTCTCAATCACTTACTTCGAAACGAGGCAGCGCATGAAACGTGGGCTTTGCATGCTTGTGGTGGTTGCCCTCGGCCTGGTTTTTTTGGCCGGCTGCAGTGGCAACACACTGGCAACGCAGCCACTATCATTCAAGACTGCGCCCTGGACGGACGGCGAGGTCAGCACTTATGACGTGCTGGGCAAGGACGGCAAGCAGGCCGGCACGGCCACCTGGACCTGGCATCAGGTCCAGAACGGTTGGACGCAGGCCTACGAACTGAACATGGCCGGTCGCCTGGATCGGGGCACGGTGGTGCTCGGTAAGGATCTACTGCCCGCCATGTCCTGGCGCGAGCTGTCGGGCCTGCGCTTTGACACGACCTACGGACCGGACAAGGCGACGATCAGAACCACCGCCACGGATGGCAAGGTAACCGGCAAAGACGTGACACGTCCCGCGGATGGCCTTGACAATGACCAAAGCTTGCAAGTCCAACGGGCGCTGCCGCTCGCCAACGGTTACGCGACCCGCTACACAGATATTATCCCGACCAGTGGGCAGAGCGCCCCGATCAGGGTGAGCGTAACCGGCGTGGAAACGATAACTGTGCCGGCGGGCACTTTTCCAAGCTGGCACATCAGCATGGATTATGGGGCGGCCGGCAGCCACGACGCCTGGTACGGCCAGGCTGCGCCAAACTTATTGATCAGGTATCGCAACCGGAGCTCGGGCGCGGTGTTTGATCTTCGCGCATGGCAGCCGGGAGCGGGAGCAGGCGCGCAGGGCACGCCGGGGCCGGCCGTCGCCGCGGCCGCCGCGGCCGCAACCAGCGCTCCGGGCGCCGCGCCGGACACGCAGACACGCACGCCGGGAGCGCAGACGGCGGGCAACGCCCCCGTGCCGCTGAATGTCCCGTTTCTGCTGGCCGCGCTGCTGATCCAGTACCCGCTGATGCTTGCTTTCCCCGTGTTAGTGGGCTGGTGGATACGCCGGCGCTATGGGCCGGGTTGGGGCATTTTCGGTGCGGGCGCGCTGACATTCATCGCCTCACAACTCGCGCACCTGCCTTTCAACTGGGCAATCGGCCTGATCGGCGGCGGGCGAGGTGTTGCTTTATGGCCGTTGCCCGCACTGGCGCTGGCGGCCGGGCTGAGCGCCGGGCTGTTTGAGGAGGGCGCGCGTTGGATTGTGCTGACGTTTTTCCTCAAGCGAGCGCGTGGTTGGCGTGCTGCCCTGCAGTTCGGCGCCGGGCACGAAGCAGCCGAGTCCATCATTTTTGGCCTGTTGGCCCTGGCGAGCCTCGTGAGTATGTTGATTTTGCGCTCCACAGGCCCGGCTGCGCTGGGTCTCTCCGGCGCGACGGCCGACCAGGCGCGCGCGGCTGCCGCCGCCTACTGGAGTACTCCCTGGTACATGACCGTGGTGGCCGGGATGGAGCGGGTGGCGAGCGTGGCCGCGCAGATTGCTTTCGCAGTTCTGGTCATGCGCGCCGTTACCCGTCGCCAGCCTCTGTACCTGTTGGCGGCCATCGGCGCACATGCGCTCGTCGACGCGTGGGCAGTCTGGGCAGGGAGTAGATTTGGCACTTTCGCCGTCGAAGGTGGCGTGTTCGTGGTTGCCGTGCTGTTGGCAGGCCTGATCTTCTGGCTTCGCGAGGAGCCCATTCCGGCGCCTGCGACGGTGGACGATCCGGGAGCGACAACCCTGCCGACTGCCGAAAGCTTTGTGCCACGAGAGTTGTCAGCCGAGGAGTTGGCGCGCCGGGCGAACGAGTCGCAGTACGAGCGACCGGCGTAACCGGATACGCGGCTGCTTCGTATTATTTGGCGGGCATTCATGCCGCTGAAGCCAGTTCTGCGCATGCCGCTGATGCGGTCGCCGATGCGTTAGAAGACGTGAGGGTGCTTATGATTCGCACTGAGAGATTGAGCAAATACTTCGACCATGATGGGAGCGAAGTACGGGCCGTCGAAGGGCTGGATCTGCAGATCAACGAGGGCGAGGTGTTCGGCTTCCTGGGGCCAAACGGCGCCGGCAAGACCACCACCGTCCGCATGCTCGCGTGCCTGATTGCGCCGACGGGCGGCAGAGCATGGGTCAACGGGATGCAGGTCGGCGAGGCCAATGGGAAGATCCGCGGACAGATCGGCCTCCTCACCGAGTCACCGGGTCTCTACGAGCGCTTGAGCGCCAGGCGCAACCTTGAGTTCTTCGCGGAGCTTTATGGCGTCGACGATATCCCAGCACGTGTCGAGAAGTATCTGCGTTTGCTGGAATTATGGGACCGGCGGGACACGCCCGCCGGCACCTTTAGCAAGGGTATGAAGCAAAAACTGGCGATCGCCCGCGCGCTGCTCCACGAACCGCCGGTGCTTTTCCTGGACGAGCCGACCGGCGGCCTGGACCCCGAGGCGGCCAAGACCGTGCGCGACTTCATCGAGACTTTCAAGGGACAGGGGCGCACGATTTTTCTGTGTACCCACAATCTCGATGAAGCGGAGCGTCTCTGCGACCGCATTGCCGTATTCAGGCAGAAGTTGATCGCGGTGGACACACCGCAGGCCTTACGCACCCAGTTGTTTGGCCGTCAGACGGTCGTGCACCTGGCTTGCCTGTCGGAAGACCTGGTGCAGGTCGTGCGTAGCCTGCCTTTCGTGAAGCAGGTGCAGCCGCTGCCGGGCGAAGGCGGGCCTGGCGGACCGGGCCGGCTCGTGGTCAGCCTGGACGATCCGGCCGCGCGCAATCCGGCTATCGTGCAGGCGCTGGTGAGCCACGGCGCACAGGTGCAGTTCGTCAACGAGCTGCGCCATTCGCTGGAGGACGTTTACCTGAGCCTGATGCATAACGGCGCTGGACATGCGGGAGGGGCGCGATGAGAGAGATACGGACGATCATTCGCAAAGAGTGGGAAGACACGCTGCATAACAAGCTGATCCTGTCGATGCTGATCCTGGTGCCTGTGCTGATGACGGCCATTCCGATCGGTATGCTGATCGCCGCCAAGTACGGGCCGGTGAAGGCCAGTGACATGCAGGAGATGTCGCGCATGCTGGCTAACCCCATCTACGCTTCGATGAGCCCGCAGGAAGCTTTTCAATCACTGATGTCCAGCCAGATGATGATGCTGTTCCTGATGATGCCCTTGATCCTGCCGGTGACGATCGCTGCCTACAGCATCGTCGGCGAAAAGCTTACCCGCTCGTTGGAACCGCTACTGGCGACCCCCATCACTACCATGCAGTTGCTGCTGGCGAAGAGTTACGCTTCGGCCGCGCCTGCCGTGGGCTTGACCTGGGTGTGCTTTGCGATTTTCCTGGTCTGCGCCCGCATCTTCGCCGTCAGCGACCGGGTGTTCGCGCTCTTCGCTAACCCGATGTGGTTGATCGTGATGTTGCTGTTGGTGCCGCTCCTGACGATCATGGCCGTCATGGTGGGTATCATCGTCAGTAGCCGCGTGAACGACCCACGGGCCGCAGAGCAGCTGGGCGCGCTGGTGGTCATCCCGTTTATGGGCTTCTTCTTTGCGGTGTTGGGTGGTCTGATCTTTCTGAACGCCACGACCTTTGCCATCGCGACGCTGGTGGTTGCGATCCTGGACGTTGGCCTCGTGTACCTGGGGGTGGGGTTATTCCAGCGCGAGACGATCCTCACGCGCTGGAAGTGAGGCGCACTTGAGGCGCTAGGCGGAATGGCCGCGGCGGCCAGGCGGCCGCCGACCAGGCGGCGGCCCTGAGATAGAGCCTATGATATAATGTCACAGGCTTTATTTGTGCCTGATGGGTCATGTTGGGGGGAGAGCAACGATGCGCAGCGTGCAGCGCGTGTATCTTTATACCGTGGCCCTCATCAGCCTGCTGGTCTGGTTGCTGAGCCTCATCAATGCCGGCGTCGGTCTTATCGAACTGGCCCTGGCGGGGAGCGATTTCTCGGTGACCGGGCTGATGGGAAGCAGTGTCCTGCTCTGGCTCGGTGCCGCGCTGGTCGCCGTGGCCGTCTGGGGCCTGCATTGGTATCTGGCCAATCGTGAGGCGCGCCATCTGACGATCGCGGGTGGCGCCGAGCGGGGCTCGCCGGCCCGCAAGGGCTATCTATGGATGGGACAGTTCGGCGCCCTGGCCTGCCTGGCTGTGGAAGTGGGATTGGCCCTGTACTATGGGTTCCTGTGGATCCTGACTGCGCAGACGGCCGTGTGGATGCCCCAGGTGGCCGGCGGCGCCGTCGGAGCCTCGATCAGCCTGGCTTTTTGGTTCTTTCTCCGCCGCCTGACCGCATGGGACGGGGATATGGGCGCCGAACCTGGCGCGGGTCCCGGCTGGCGGCGGGCGTATTATTATCTAGGAACGGGCCTGGCCACGCTGGTTGCCACGCTGGGCGCCGGTGAGTTCTTACGCACCTTCCTGAGCCTCGCGGCCCGGGTTTACTTCTTCGGCACAGGGGCCGGCGAGGTCGCCAACTGGCGCGCCCTGGCCGCCGCCTCGCTGGCCATGACCATCGTTGCCCTGCCCCTGGCCATTATCCTTTGGCTGCGCGCCAACCGCCTGATCGCGTTGACCTCGTCCACCGCGGACGTCGTGGACGAGGTCAACGCGATCAGCCGCAAGCTGCTGCTCTACGCCGGTATGATGGCCGGGACGGCCCTGACGCTCGTCACGTTCGGTTACCTCGTGTGGCACGGGTTGCTGGTTGCCCTCGGGCAGCCGGTCGCCAACGCCCAGGTGTTCTGGGAAGAGACCCTGGTACCGGCCGTGGCCTATCTGCCGGAAGGACTTCTGCTCTGGCTGGCCTTTAGCAATGTCGCACGTGGCGATATCGATTGGACTGACGAGAGCCAGGACGCAGCCATTCTGCGCCGCCTCTACTATTATGTGCTCGCCGCGCTCGGCCTGGCGGCTTTCTGGTACGGTCTTCAGGCGCTGCTCGGCCTGACTATCCTCCTGGCAGTCGGCCTCTGGCCGGCTACCATGCTTGCAAACCCACAGGCGCGCGACTATTTCAGCCTGTCGGCGGCGTTATTTTTGGCCGGCGCTCCGGCGTGGTGGGGCCATTGGCGCCCGTCTCAGGAGCTGGCGCGCCTGCCCGGCCCGGCCGGCTATGCCGAGCGCTCTTCGGTGCTGCGCAAGGTCTACCTGTATGGCGTGGTCCTGGCTGCGGCCGTCGTTTCGGTGATCACGCTCGGTTTTGTGCTCGTACGCGCCCCGGGCTGGCTTTTTGGTCCCACCGCTGCCACCAGCCTTGCCATTTCGCTCGTACAACTGGGCGGGGGTATCGTGATCGCCCTCATCTTCTGGCTCACGCACGCTGTGGTCCTGCGTGCCGACGGACGGTTGCGCAGCGAGGATGAGCGGGTTCTGGGTTTCCGGCCGGCAACCGATCATCTCGGCGAGGACACGCTGGCCGGCAATGTTTCTGAGGGCCAGCCGCTGCCGGGTGTCGGCGCAGCCGTGGGCCTGCCGGTGGCCGGCCTGGCGGCAGGCGGTGAAAGCCGGCCAGGCGCGGCAGTCACGGTACAGCACGACGTCGCGACGAGCTCGACTGCGGCGGATAGATCTCCGGCCGGGCTCGGGGAGGCAACCACCCAGGGAAGTCTGGATGCTGGGGCAGTCGCGGCCGGCGCGGGACCGCAGCCGGGAGAGCCGCTCGTCGCTCGTCCGTTGCCCTCCGTCATGCCGCTTCCGGCGGCTGTCTCTCGCGGGCCGGCGGAGCCAGAAGGTGAGAGGGTGGCGGCGCCGCTCCGGCGCAGGAGATTCTCGATCGTGGCGGTGGTCGACGGGGACGACGGCAGCCTGGGCGCAGCCCTCCTGACGGCCCTGCACCAGGCGTTCCCTGACCTGGTGCTCTGGCCGGTAGCCTTGAGCGCTGCCGCCCAGGTCGAGATGCAACGCAGCCTGGGCGAGCGCGGCCCGGCGCGCGGGCCCGACGAGGGGCTGGCGCGAGCGCGCATTATCGTTGGCCCGAGTGACATGCTGACCCCGGGCGGCCTGCATGGAGAGGTTGCCCTCGGAATAGCGGTGGCAATCGCCGATAGTCCCGCCCGGAAGGTCCTGTTGCCGCCGCGCAACCCCGGCCTGCGCTGGGCAGGCGCGCCGGACTGGCCAAGGGAACGCTGGGTGGCGAATGCTGTCAGCGAGGTGGGTGGGGTATTGGCGGCTGAACCGGCTGAGTGAGCACTACCGCCACGCGAGGGGCGCCGGCTGATCCGCTGGCAGCGAGGCACTGCTTCCGCCACCGTCGAGGAACTGCTTTCGCCGCCCGATTATGGCAGCTGCCAGCACTGCCTCCCTTGCCAGAAGTCGCCCGTGGCGTCCTGGCGAGCCAGGCGGCGCAAGGTGGCCGGGTCATATAGGCCGAGGCGCAAGCAAGCAGTCTTGCCGGAAAGACCGGCCGGCAAGCTGATGTGCAGGGTGTCGCTCACCAGTTCCCCGGGTCCCCAGATGCCCGTCGGGTAGCGCCCCTGTGCCGGCTGTTGGTCTTGCTGGGCCAGTAACTCCCCGGCCGGGCTCACCAGGTGAGCAAAGACCGTGTAGTCAATTGGCGGGGTCTGACCGGCCGTCCAGTTGGTGGAAACCTCAAATGTGCCGCCGTCTGCTTCAGGCGGCCGTCCCTGGGCGCTGAGCAGGTAAATATCGTGATCGAATTTGGCTTGCGCTGAGGCGGGCGGCAGGCCGGTATACGGCAGGTTGGCCGGCTTGACCGGCAGAGGCCGAGCGAAGTCCGCGCCAGGCGCCCCGGACGCGTCAAAGTAGCGATAGCCCTTGTCCTGGTTGTATACGGACACGCGGATGGTATAGCGGCCCAGGGCATCGGCGGGCAAGGTGAGCGTGTGGGTGGTCGTCAACACCAGGCCCGGGCGCCAGCTGCGCACCGGGTCCTGTCCGCCAATCAAAGTGCGGTCATCCGCTGCCACAGCTTGCCCGTTCCCATCCACGACCCTGAGGCCGACGCTGTAATCCCCTGCTGGGCGGTCGAGCAAACGCCAGGTCAGGGTGAAGGCCAGGGACTGGTGCGGCACTGCCCGTTCGGGAACGCGCGCGGCGCTAAGCTGCAGGGGCAGAAGCTCGCTTGCCGGCTCTGCTCGCGCGGTCTGGAACTCCACCGCCGCGCCATAATCTGCCACGGCGAACGGCGCATTCACCGCCTCCAGCGTCGTGCTGTAGGTCCCTGCCAGCGTGGGCCGCGGCAGAGGGACCGGCAGGACGCTGATCTCGCTCACTGCCAGGGGCAGAGTCAGGGAATCCTCGAACGTTTGCCTGTTGCTGCCCTCCGCCCGCTGTAGCGACCCTGTCACGCGCAGCGGCTGCCCGGGACTCAGCACTGCCGTCCCCCGGCCGGTTGTCCGCATGACGAGGAACGCGTTCTGGTCCTGGTCAATCCAGAAACTGCCCGTCAACGACGGCCCCGCCGCCGGCAGAATCCGGTAAACCCAATCCGTCCCGAAGTCTTTCTCTAACGCCAGGCCGGGCGCCTCATTCAGCGCCTGCCCTGTGGCCGGGCGTAGTTGAGCGGCACGTCCGGGTTGGAACGCGTCAAGCAAGCCAGCGTGTATGACGACATATTGGACACCCAGTCCACGCAGCACGGCCACTGCGCGTTCGGAGGGGAAATCGGCCAGGGCCAGGCCCAGTTCCCGGTGATGGGGCGGGGTGAAGCCGCTATAGCCGTCGACGGTGGCCTGCCAGTGGTCGAGGCCGAAATACTGGTAGCGCATGACGTTGTAGTCAGGCCAGGCCTCGCCCCCGTTTCCGTTTGAGGCGGGGGGCGGCAGGGCCATGTCGGAACTGAGTGGCAATTCGACAATTACCGCCGGAGGCTGAGCGGCCAGCCATTTGTAGACCGCAGGCGGGGCAGCCAGGTCGGGCATGGCGTAGACGGCAAACGGTGGTTGTCCGCCGCCGTACTCGAGCAGGCAGAGCGCTGCCAACGCAACCCAGGCGGCCGCACGCATACCCGGCCTCCGCAAACGCTCCAGCAGCCAGGTTGCGCCGCGGCCGGCCAGCATGGCCAGCGCCAGGAACGCACTCACCGCAAAGCGGCCTGGCGCGCGGATGGCCGTCAGGCCGGGAACGTGCTGGTAGAGCCAGCCGAAGGGCAGAGCGAGACCGCCGGGGTCAGCGGGCGTCAGCTTCAGGCGCGGGCCCAGAGAAAGTATCAGCGCGGCTATGAAGAGCAGCAGCCAGAACAGTGAGCTCAGCCGATGCGTGCGGCGCAGATGACCGGCGGCGGCGGCAGGTCGCCGGGCGACGAGGCTGGTCAGAGCCAAGCAGAGCGGGACGAGGCCCAGAAAGAGCCCGCCCCCGCCCAGTTTGCCGGTGTCAGGCAGCAGCCAAGCGTAGAGTGGGTGACCCGGCAGCGGCAGCAGGTAATCCGTCAGGGACGGCGCGTAACTCAAGGTTTCGGCCAGCGAGCGCTGGAGCCCCAACTGGCTGCGCACCTGGAAGTAGGGGATGGTGAACGGCAGTATGAGCAGGGCTGCCAGGGCTGCCCAGGGCGCTAACCGGACCAGCGCCCGAAACCGGCCGCGCAGGTCCAGGCCTGCCCTGCCCGGCATGATGAGCCGGTAAAGCAGGAACAGCCCGGCGACCAGGAGGACCTGAAAGGCATAATAAAAGGCGGATAGGGCCTGGGCGGCCATGGTCAGCGCCAGGAGCAGACCGTCGCGAGGTTTCCCTCGCTCCCAGAAACGGTCCAGGAAGAGCAGCAGCAGTGGCAGCCAGCCGATGCTCAGCAATTGTAGCTGGCTTAGATGGCCGAACTGGTGCGGCGAAAAGGCATAGATGATCCCGGCCAGGAGCGCGCCCGGCCGGCTGCCGGTCAGGTGCAGTGCCAGGAGGTAAGCGCCGAATCCGGCGAGCGGGAAACTGGCCAGGAAGAGCAGGTTATAGACGAGCAGTGGTGCTTGCGTGGCCAGGGTCAGCGGCACCGCTGCCGGCGCGGCCGGCCAAAGGATCTCAGAGAGGGCCAGCGTATTGCGCAGCGGGTGGAATATCGGCGCGTCGAACAAGGCAAGCGGGGCTTGAGGCAAGATGTGCGCTTGCCAACCGATGATCCAGGTATTGAGCACCGTGTCGGAGCGATCGTGCAGACCACTTGAGAGATGGAGCAGCAAGGGCCAAAAGAAGCCGGTCGCCAGGCCGGCATACAGGAGGAGGGGAATCAACGCCTTGACCGCGCGAGGCTTCATCAGGGAGAACTCTCTCATGGAAACTACATCTAACCATAAGTCCTCATCTCCGTCAAATGAAATGTTTGCCAAACCCTGGCAGATGGAGTATCATGCGTGCGCAAGTAATGGTCGCTACAAGTTAGCCCGTTAAGGAGAAGGCCATGCACCTTCAGGATTTTCCCCGACCACGAAACGACAATCGGCGTGGTGTGCACTGGTCCACTATTCTGTACCCTTCTGAGGCCAGCACACTGAGTCTGTGGATCGCTGAGTTGCAGCAAATGCACGTCAAATGGGTGAAGACCCTTGACGATGGCGGCGGCTCGTCGTTGCCCTTGTGCGAGCAGTTGCTTGCCGCGGATATCTTTCCGATCGTGCGCTTGTACCGCCAGGCCCCGAACCCCGGGCACCTGGGTGGTCGAGAGACGGAGACCATCAAACGGCTGGTGAAGGCGGGGGTGCGTTATTTCGAGTCCAACAATGAGCCAGATGTGTCTATCGAGTGGGAAAACGGGGTGACCCCTCCGGGCTCGCTGGATATCGTGGTAGATAACTTCATCATCGATGCCGACGCAATTTTGGCCGCGGGCGGCCTGCCGGCCCTTCCGGCCATGTCCGTAGACTCCATGGGAAGCGCCCTGGAAAAAGTCGTTGCCCGGGGCCGGGCGGACCTGTTCGACAGCGGCGCGTGGATCGCGATTCACAACTATACGCTCAATCATCCGCTGGATTATCCCTACGACGCGGTCAACCAGACAGGATTGGCCCTGACCCAGGAGGAATACGATAAGCTGTGCGCCTGGGCATGGGATAATCAGCCACGCGAGCTGATCAACCAATGGCGAGCGTCGGACAAGAATCCCGGCAAGACGATTATGAATAACGCGCTTTGTTTCCTGGGTTGGCAAGTGCCGGACGAAGCAGCCATGCGCGTCCTGGGCCACAAGGTGCCGATCCTGAGCACCGAAGGCGGTCCGTGCATGGGCTGGCGGGATGATCGCCGCTATCCCCGACTGACGCCCCAGATGCACGCTGACTGGGTTGTGGCCATCAACGATTTTCTGCAGGGCGACCGGCAGATACACGGGGTTACTTGCCCGGAAAGCTACTTCACGATGTGCTTCTGGCTGCTGGCCAACCGTCGGCTGAGCTCATTTGACATCACCTGGGAGAGCCAGTCCTGGTACTCGGATTGGTGGAACACCACTTTCGATCTCCATGGCCAGTTGCCGGTTGTCGATGCGGTCAAGTCGATGCCCAACTACCCGATCGGCGCCCAGAACGAGGGGGTCCTCGATGGTTTCCTCGTGCGCGCGGACATCGGTGATCCGCTGCCCGACCTGCGCGTGGAGTTGTTGCAGGGGAGCCAGGTATCGGCGGCGACCGTGGCGGGCAGCGACGGCGGGTTCCACTTTGCGCATTTACTGGTCGGCGCTTACGACCTGTCAGTGGGCGGGCAAGGTGTGGTCCAGCAGGGCATCAACGTCGTGGCTGCGGTAACCGCTCCACTGATCGTGCGCTTAGGTGGAGGAAAATTGAGCACTCTGTCGGGCCGGGTAGTCGACCAAAAGGGCACACTCAAGGCCGACGTAGAAGTGACGTTGCAGCGAGATGGCGGGTTGGTGAGCCTGGCGCATACTGGGGCGGACGGCGCGTTTCGCTTCGAGAGTCTGCCCCTGGGAGTTTACCAGCTATCCATACCCGGCAGCGTGGTGGCCGGTATTGCCCTGGATAGCTGGGGAAGCAAGAGCGTCAAGCTGACTGCCGGCGCTCCTGCAGGTTACCGTTATGTCAAAACCCTGCAGCGCTTGCTGCCGCCGGCGGAGACCGGGCATCGGGACGAGTTTTTTGGCACGATCACCGGCCCGGACGGCAACCTGCTCAAGGGCATCAAGGTGCAGATGTCGTGGGTGGGTGCAGCGGCCGGGACGCAGTTCCCGGTGACTACCAGCGGCGCCGATCCCTATGCGCCCGGCGGACTGTATAAGTTCGTCCATACGCGCGGCATGTTTCGCTTGCTGATCGTGCAGAACGACTGGCCCAGCGACGCGGCGGATGGTCTCGACACCGCGAACGTCCCAGGGCCTGAGGGACAGCAGGTCGCCTACGAGGTGAACTTCCAGTTGCAGGGGATTGCCGGGACGGCGCGCGTGCAGGGACAGGTGTCCGGCGCGCCGGCAGGCACAGCGCTCTATCTCAGTCCCGCTTCGCCGCCAGCGGGCGGTCCGGCGGCACTGAAGGCTTTGCTCGAGACAGACGGCACCTTTGCCTTTACCGGCGTCGCGCCCGGCGAGTACCAGTTGAGCCTGGACGGCGCCGGTCTGATTGCCACACATATTCTGCTCGAAGCCGACGGCCTGTTCACGTTGCTTTTTCCAATGCGCAGTGGCCTGCAGGGCCAGGTGCTGAATCCATCCACTGGGCTGGTCGCAGTTCTATACGCGCCTGCGCCCTGGGGTTGGACGCGCCAGGCTCCGCTCGACGCGGACGGCAAGTTCGCGTTCCAGGGGCTACCGGCCGGGCGCTTTCGCCTGCAGGTGGCGGACCAAATGCTGGAGGATGTGGATCTGACCGGCGAGAACATCCTCAAGCTGGCCGCGATCGATCTGTTCCAGGCCCAGCACAGCGTGCTGCGCGGCAAATTGGTCGACGCTTCTGGCCAGGGACAGGCCGACGCGCTGCTAACGCTGACCCGGCAGGGCGACCTGGTCGCACAGGGCCGCACCGAGACCGACGGCAGTTACCGGTTCGGCAATCTACCGGCCGGCACGTACAGCCTGGATGTGGAGGCCATGGGGCTGGTGGCAAGCGGTATCATCCTGGACGGTGCTCAGGAGCTGGTTCAGGACCTGATATGGAGCCTTCCCTCACAGCTAGGACTGCTGACCGGGCGTGTGTTGGCGCACGACGGGTCGCCTGCCGCCCACAAGATCGTGCGCTTACTGCGCGATGGCGCTGAGCTTTCGGTGACGCAGACAGATGCGGATGGCGTCTACCGGTTCAACCGCCTGACCGCCGGCAGCTATGCACTGGCCGTGGGTACGGGGGGACCGGTAGTGTCGGAGATCGTGATCGCAGCAGGCGCGACGGTCACCCAAGACATCACGTTGGCGCCCGAAGCCAATAAAGTGTTTGCCCAATATCTGCTTTTTAGCCCGCCTGCGGCCGGCGCAGTGCAGACGCGCCTGGCGCTCCAGATGGCATTACCATATCTGCAGCGCAGCGGCGCCAGCGGTGGTTTCAGCCTCGAGCAAGCCGCCCAGGCGGCCAAGGTCGTCATCGTCGGCGACCTGGCGCCGGCCGGCGCCGAGGATACATTGCGGGCTGCCGGGTGTCAGGTCAGCCGGCTGTCCGGCGACGTTTACGCCCTGGCGGCGGCTTTCGACGGCCTGGTGGCGGGCCTCGCCTGATCGGCAGAGGAGAGGAAGCAATGAATAGGCTCAGCATGGGCAGTCAGGACTCGCTTGCCGGCGACGCGGCGACGCAGGCCACCGGCAAGCCGCTAGAGCACTATGTGCTGTTCGGTCCGGCCGCGCAGCCGGCGACACGCGCCCACCTGTTGCTGGCGCAGAGCTTTCTTCAGGCTTTCACGCCGGCCTTCGGTTTCAGCCCATCGGAGGCAGCCACGGCGAGCGAAGTCACCATCATCGCCGACAGTGCGCTAGTGTCTGCCGATGCCGAAGCCGCTCTGCTGGCGGGTGGCGCGCGCGTGCAACGCATCGCCGGCAGCCCGGAGGCGGTGGCCGCGGCGCTGGAGCAGAAAGTCGCCGACGGGAAAGCCTTCTGAGAATCCTCTCGACGTTGGAGACCGTAATCCAGCATGCGACGCATCGCGTATAGTGAGCGGAGTCGGGCGGCAGGCCGGTCTATCTGGCGTCCGGCACTGGCGCTGGTCCTGATCACCGCGCTGGCCGCCGCTTTCCGTTTCTGGAAACTGGACAGCATCCCGCCGGGATTCCACTATGACGAGGCCTACGAGGCCGGGGAAGCCTGGCGTGTGATTACGCAGCCTGGTTATCACCCCATTTTCTTCCCCGGCAACTTCGGCGTCGAGCCAATGTTCATTTACCTGACCGCCCTGGCCTTTCGCCTGTTTGGGCCGGCGCCGGTCGTGATGCGCGGCGTGGGCGCCCTGGCGGGGACGCTCACCATCCCGGCGCTCTACGCGTTCGGGCGCGAGCTGGTTGAGGCCGACCGGCGCATCCCTGCGAGCATGCCCTTGCTGGCTGCCGCCGTCCTGGCCATCCTGCGCTGGCACGTGCATTTCAGCCGGGTCGGCATCGAGCCGGTGCTGGTGCCTTTGTTTCTGGTCGTCATCCTCTGGGCCTTCTGGCGCGCGTCTCGCACCGGCGGAGTGGGCGCATGGCTGGCGCTCGGAGCAGCCACAGGATTGTCCCCCTACACCTATCCCGCGGGCCGGCTCCTGCCCGTCCTGGTGGCCACGCTGGCCCTGGCACTGCTCGCCTTCGGCCCACGTAAGCCCGCCCGCGTTTCCGTCGAGACCTCAGGGCACGGCGACGCAGAACAAACAGGTAGTCGGTCGCCCGTCCGGCCGCTCACCCTTGCTCCGGCTGCCGGCCTCTTGCTGGCCGGCGTGATCGCGCTGCTGGTGGTCGCGCCGTTGGCGCT
>JADGQF010000365.1 GCA_017882045.1 Anaerolineales bacterium | reverse complement strand
GTGCAAGATTGTGTCGAGCGAGGCCAGGATGTGACGGCGGGCGGGGCGCACTACAACTTCTCCGGGCCGCAGGGCGTACAGGTCGCAAACTTGGACGACAGCCTGGCTGCGCTACGCCAGGCCGTCTTCGAGGAGTCCTGGCTGCCGGCAGCCGGCCTGTTGGAGGCGCTGCGTGGCGACTTTGCCGGCCAGGAAGCGCTGCGCCAGAGGCTCGTCAACCGCGCGCCGAAGTACGGGAACGACGACGACCGAGTTGATGCCGACGCCGCGCGCTGGGCCGACTGCTACTCCGAGTTGGTCGGCCTTTATCCCACGGTGCGAGGAGGCACCTACCAGCCCGGCTTCTACACCGTCTCAGCTCACGTCCCGATGGGCGCCAACGTCGGCGCGACGCCTGATGGACGGCGCGCGGGCCAACCGCTGGCCGATGGAGGTCTCTCACCTTTCACCGGCCGGGATCATCGCGGCGCGACCGCCGTGCTCAAATCGGTCAGCAAGCTGAACCTGGAGCTGGCCAGCAACGGCACGCTCCTCAATATGAAGTTCCTGCCCTCGTTTTTCGCCGGCCCGGGCGCGTTGGACAAGTTCGTGCTTCTGCTGCGCGGTTTCTGCGCGCTGAAGATCCCGCATATTCAGTTCAACGTGGTCGTGGCTGAAACGCTGCGCCGCGCTCAGGCGCGTCCCGAAGACTACCCGTCGTTAGTCGTGCGCGTGGCCGGCTACAGCGCCTATTTCACCGAACTCGACCGCGGGCTGCAGGACGAAATCATCGCTCGCACGGAATACGCCGACGCGGCATGATGCGCGTCGTGAATCTGTTCTGTCGGCATCCTTCGAGGAGGTATCGTGTCCAAGTTCACACCGCTGGATCTGCAATCCTTCTTCAACGCCGGGCGCGAGGCGGCCGGCTGGCACCCTGCCCTGGCCGCCCAACTTACAAAGCTGCCGGCAGGCCGGCAGACATTCTGGGGAGTGCCGTTCCTGCTCGGACCCGTCGAGGGTCCCTCCTGGTTGGTGTTGCAGCCGGGCGCCGCAGGCGGCCTCGTGACCGTTCCTCTGACCCAGGCGTCTCCCGGCCCTGAATCCGCATCGGCAGGCGGTGAGCCGGGGAAGGGGGTCAGCTACCTGGTCATCGCTCACTTCTGCGACGAGTCCCACGATCCGCAGAACCGGCAACAGCCCGCCGATTACCTGCCCGGTTTTGTCACGCGCCCCGGCGAGCACCTGGCCGATTATGTTCTTGAATACCAGGACGGCAGCGAGCGGCGCCGGCCGATCCGGCGTCGCTTCGAGGTCGATGAAGCCCTGATCATGTGGGGCCAATGGGCCTTTGCCGCCCAGCCGCACGTCCCCCCGGTTCCCGCGCCCTGGCAAGGGCCCTATCCGGCCCGCCAATGGGGCAACTACCAGACCGGGGTGGTGGACGGCCCGACCGACACTGACTTGCGTTACTGGCTGTACGCTTTGCCGAACCCTCAGCCCGATACGCCGCTGAGATCCATAAGGTTGGAAGCGCGCGCCGGGCGAGTGGCCATTGCCGCGATCACCCTCTATCACGGCGCAACCCATCCCTTCCAGCATCGCCGGCTGGAATCCTTGCGTGTCAGCACGACCGCGCCTGTGGACGTACGGTCCGCAGAGGCGACCGTAGACCTGGGGATCATCGCGCGCACTTATGCCGTCCCGGCCTTCAACCCGGACGCCTGGTTGTCGGCGGAGGTGCAGGGCTGGGGAGAGGAGCCAAGCTCTGAAGTCCCCACCCACGAGCTATTGGTAGACATAACGGCCAGTCCGGAAGCGACGTTGTCGGTCGCCGGCCATGACGTCGATCTGGGGCCGGTCTACGCGACGGGGGCGTCGGCCAGCGCCGGCGGAGAAGTGCGAGTGGAGATCCTCACCCCCGCCCATACCTGGCTGCATGGGCAGATCGTCGACGCGGCCACCGGCCGGCCCACCCCGGCGCGCCTCCATTTCCGGTCGGCGGACGGTCGTTACTGGCCTCCCTATGGCCACCGGCACGAGGTCAACGACAACTGGTTCGAGGATTACGGCGGAGACCTTAAGCTCGGCTCGACCCAATACGCCTACGTCGACGGCCAGTTTCAGGCCGAGTTGCCGGTGGGCGAGGTGTATGTCGAGATTGCCAAGGGCTTCGAGTATCGGCCCGTCAGGCAGCGCCTGACCATCACGCCCGGCCAACGCGAGCTGGTGCTGCCGTTGGAGCGCCCGCTGGACTGGCGCAGCCAGGGCTGGGTCACAGCCGATACGCACGTGCATTTCATCTCACCGCAGACCGCCTGGCTGGAGGCGCAGGCGGAGGGTGTCAACCTGGTCAACTTGCTCGCCTCGCAATGGGGTGATCTCTTCACCAACGTGGCCGACCTGAGCGGCGATCTGTCGGGGGTCAGCCACGATGATACGCTGATCTGGGTGGGCACCGAGAACCGCCAACACCTGCTGGGCCATATGAGCCTGTTGGGGATTAAAGGGCAGCCGGTGTATCCGATGTGCGCGGGCGGGCCCGACGAGAGTTACCTGGGCGATCCAGGCTGGTCGAGTCTGGCCGAGTGGTCGGACCGCTGCCGGGAGCGCGAGGGCCTGGTCGTGATCCCGCATTTTCCGCTCCCGTTCTGCGAGGTGGCTGCCGACATCGTGCTGGGCAAGGTGGATGCCGCGGAAATCCGCTACTTTGAGCCGGGGATGGACGGCTTCAACGTGCGCGAGTGGTACCGCTTCCTCAACCTGGGCTACCGGGTGGCGGCCGTGGGCGGGACGGACAAGATGTGGGCGGGGATGCCGGTGGGCGGCGTGCGCACGTACGCCCAACTGGGCGATGACGAGTTCACCTTCGCCAATTGGGCCCGCGCCGTACGGGCAGGGCGTACCTTCACCACCAGCGGGCCGCTGATCGGGTTTAACGTCGAAGGGCGGGCGCCGGGCGACGAGATCGCCCTAAAGGCCGGTGGGACTCTGTATGCGGAGGCGTGGGTCCAGTCGGTGCAGCCGTTCGACGAGTTACAGGTGATCGTCAACGGGCAGATCGCCGCCCGCCAGCCGGCCGCGCCAGCCGGCCGGGAAACGCGGCTGGGAGCGCAGATCCGGCTGCCGGGCAGCGCCTGGGTGGCGGCGCGCTGTGTCAGCCACCACAAAGTCTGGCATGGCTGGCCGATCAATATCGGCGCCCACACCTCGCCGGTTTACGTGCGCTGCGGCGACGACGAGTTGTTCAGCCCGTCCGAGGCCGCTTACATGCTGACCTTGATCGACGGCGGCCTGACCTGGCTGGACACGCTATCTATCCCGGCCAGTCCTGAACACCAGGCCCGCATTCGCGCCGTCTTCGAATCTGCCCAGGCGAGCTTGCAGGGCCGGATCGCAGGCCACGGCCATCCCCAAGCGTTAGCCAAGCATTAGCCAGGTGGCCAGCGGGAGTTGAACGACTGGCCAGGTTATCGACCGGCCTATGGTAGGGGCGCACATCTCGCCCTTTGGGAGGATGAGGATTGGGAACCAGGTTCCCGGACCAGGTTGCCGGACCAGGCTCCCGGACCAAGCTCCCGGACCAGGCTCCCGAGAGACGTGATCTTGATGACACGTGGCTCGGGAGCCTGGTTTTTGCCGGCCTACAGCCGCAAACGAACGGTCTTGATCTCGAACGGGCGGAACTCCAGCGCGACCTTGCCAGCCTCGCAGGGCAGAGCGCGTCCGGCGCGTTCCAGCATATCGGTTTGTTCGGCGCCCGTGACTGGCAGGGCGGTCGATAGGGTGCAGCGCGCGCGGCAGTGCTTGGCCTCGTACAAGCGCACGATCACGTCCGGCGATCCATCCTCAGCCGGCTTGACGGTCTCGATGACCACGTTGGGGGCATCGACCGCGAACAGCGAACGCTCGCCTGCCGCCCCCGGCGCGCTCATCGCCGGCACGTTAAGCTCGTAGGCTTCGCGCACCACCCCGCTGTCTGCCAGGCTGCCGTTCCAGGCGTAGAGCGCGTAGGTGAAGCGCTGCTCTCCCTTGTCGGCGGTCATGTCGGGCGCCAGGGCTGATTTG
>JADGQF010000364.1 GCA_017882045.1 Anaerolineales bacterium | reverse complement strand
GCCGGCCTGCCGCCTTGTCATCCGAAGATCACAGGGAGATTATGCCAACTATGCCAACCACACAAACCTACTTACTGGGAATCGACGTCGGCACGAGCGGCAGCAAGGCTTTGCTGGTGCGCGAGGACGGCGCGGTGGCCGCCAGCGCGACCACGGAATACCCCTTCTCCACGCCGCAGCCGCTGTGGGCCGAACAGGACCCGGCCGATTGGTGGCAGGCCACCGTCGCCAGCATCCGGCAGGTGCTAGCCGAGAGCGGGGCTACGGCCGCCGACCTGGCCGGCGTGGGCCTGACCGGCCAGATGCACGGCCTGGTGCTCCTGGACGCGGCCGGCGCAGTGCTGCGTCCGTGCATCATGTGGAACGACCAGCGCACGGCCAAGGAATGCGCGGAGATCACCCAGAAGGTCGGCGCGGCGCGCCTGCTGCAACTGACCGGTAACCCGGTCCTGCCCGGCTTCACCGCGCCGAAAATCCTGTGGGTGCGCGAACACGAGCCGGACGTGTACCGGCGCGTGGCGAAAATCCTGCTGCCCAAGGACTACGTGCGCTATCGGCTGACCGGCGAGTTTTACGGCGAAGTATCGGATGCCTCGGGCACGTCCCTGTTCGACGTCGGCCGGCGGGCCTGGTCAGGCGAGATGCTTGAGGCACTGGCCATCCCGCGTGCCTGGCTGCCGGAGGTAACCGAGTCCCCGGTGATCAGCGCCCGGGTCAGCGTGGCCGCCGCTGCCGAGACAGGGCTGCTGGCCGGCACGCCGGTGGCCGGCGGTGGCAGTGACCAGGCCGCCGGCGCGGTGGGCACGGGCATCGTCAGCGAAGGGACCGTCTCTGCGACAATCGGCACTTCGGGCGTCGTCTTCGCCGCCTCCGACAGCTACCGAGTCGAGCCGCAGGGCCGCCTGCATGCCTTCTGCCACGCGGTGCCGGGCATGTGGCACCTGATGGGCGTGATGCTGTCGGCGGCAGGTAGTTTCCGCTGGTACCGGGACACGCTGGGCGGCGCCGAGCGCGCCGAGGCCCAGGCCAGCGGACGGGATGTCTATGATCTGCTGACCGAAGGGGCGGCGACCGTGCCCGCCGGCTGCGAGGGGCTGCTCTTCCTGCCCTACCTGACCGGCGAGCGTACACCCTATCCCGATCCCAACGCGCGCGGCGTGTTCTTTGGGCTGACCCTGCGCCACACCCGGGCGCACATGACCCGCTCGGTGTTGGAGGGCGTCAGCTATGGGCTGCGCGACTCGCTGGAACTGATGCGCGCCCTGGGGCTGAGCGTGCAGCAGGTGCGCGCCTCGGGCGGCGGCGCACGCAGCGCGCTCTGGCGCCAGATACTGGCTGACGTTTTCGACGCCGAGATCGCGACCGTCAACGTGACCGAGGGCGCGCCCTACGGCGCGGCCCTGCTGGCCGGCGTCGGCGCGGGGGTTTATGCCGGCGTGCGGGCTGCCGTCGAGCGCACGCTGCACATCACCGGCTGCACCGAGCCCGGCCCGGATACGCCGGTCTACGCCGACTACTACCCGCACTACCGGGCCCTCTACCCGGCGCTCGCCCCAGAGTTCGCGGAGCTGGCGAAAACTGTCAGCAGACACCTGGAAGGATGTTAGAATGCCCTACCCGAAGGTTGACCCGCTTGACTGGTCGACCGTGCAACCGCACGTCGACGCGTTGCTCGCCCGCGAGTTGACACCGGACAGCGTGCAAGACTGGCTTCAACAGTGGAGCGATCTGGAGTCCGTGCTCTACGAGACGGCAGCCGCAATCCAGCGCGCCGTCAGCGAAAACACTGCCGACAAGGAAGCCGAGCGGCGCTTCTTGTTGATGGTCGAGCACATGCTCCCGCAAATGAAGCTGGCGAACCAGGCTTTGCGCGATAAACTGAGCGCGTTCGGCGACTACTCGCCCCCGGCGGATCAGCTGGTGATGTTGCGCCGCTTCCGGGCCGAATCAAGCATCTTCCGCCCCGAGAACGTGCCGCTGGAGAGCGAGTTGGAGAAGCTGTCCAACCAGTATGACAAAATCATTGGCGCCATGAGCATTGAGTGGGACGGGCAGACAGAGGCCATGCCGCAGGCCATGCTCCATCTGCGGGACGGGAATCGTGCCATCCGCGCAAGGGCCTGGCACCTGATCATGGATCGCTGGCTGGCCGAGCGGAGCAAGCTGAACGAGCTTTACCTGCAAATGTTGGCGCTGCGCCGCCGGGTGGCCCGGAATGCCGGGCTTGCCAACTACCGCGACTTTCAGTGGCAGATGAAGGCGCGTTTCGACTATACGCCGCAGGATTGCGCGACCTTCCACGACGCAATCGAACACGCCGTGGCGCCGCTCGCCCAGCGCCTCTATCGCACCCTTGCCGGTAAGCTTGGCGTCGATAGCATCCGGCCGTGGGACACGGAGGCCGATCCCTACGGCGAGCCGTTACGACCATTCCATGAAGTCAGCGAGCTCGAAGACGGCGTACAGCGCATCTTCCAGGCCGTCGACCCGGCGGTGGCCCGCAGCTTCGCCGCGCTGCGCGACGGGTTCCTGGACCTGGAGACCCGCCTGAATAAGGCCCCGGGCGGCTACTGCAGCATGTTCCCGGTCAGTCGCAAACCCTATATCTTCATGAGCGCTGTGGGCACGCACCACGACATCGGTACCCTGTTGCACGAAGGTGGGCACGCCCTGCATTCCATGGAAGCGTTCAGCCAACCCCTGATTTGGAACCAGGACGCGCCGGCCGAGTTCGCCGAAGTGGCCTCGATGGGCATGGAGCTGCTGGCCGCGCCCTACCTGGCGCGCAGCCGGGGCGGCTTCTACAGTGAGGTGGACGCGCGCCGGGCGCGCGCCGAACAGCTTCGTTCTATCGTTCGCATGCTGCCTTACATTGCCGTCGTGGACGCGTTCCAACATTGGGTCTACGTTGATGCCCCGGAAGATGTGAGCGCAGCCGCCCTCGACGCCAGGTGGAGTGAGCTTTGGGAACGTTTCATGCAGGGGATCGACTACGGCGGGCTGCAGGCGCAGAAGGAGACGGGCTGGCAGCGCAAGCTGCATATTTTCCAGGTCCCCTTCTACTACGTCGAGTACGGACTGGCCCAGCTGGGCGCGCTGCAGGTCTGGCGCAACGCACAGCGCGACCAGGCGGACGCGGTGGCGCGTTACCGCTCGGCCCTGGCGCTGGGGTACAGCAAGCCGCTGCCCGAGCTTTACCGGGCAGCCGGAGCGCGCTTCGCGTTCGACCGGGCGACGGTCGGAGGGCTGATGGAGCTCGTCGAAGAGCAGCTCCAGCAACTTGAGGAGTGAGGAGCAAGCGATGAAGTCGGCATCCATGATTTCCAGGGTTGCCGCGCGCACCCTGTCGTGGGCTGGGGAGCGGGGGCGGGACGTCGCACTGTGGCCGGTCAACCTGGTGCGCGATCTGCCCGTCAGGCTGGCCCGCCTGGGAGGGATGCTGGTCGAGGGCGCGGCCGGCGTGAGCCAGGCCGTGCCGGAAGCCCTGTGGCTGTTGCAGGCCGGGGACCCCGCTCGGAACTCGGCGTGGGTGCGGCAGAAAGCTGCCGGGAGCGCGACCTGGCTGCTGGGTCTGAGCACGCGCCTCTTTGACCTGGCCGGTGGTCCCGAGCTGGGGGAATTGTTGATCCACCTGGGTGGTCATGCCGAGCCCCTGGCGTCTGCCGAAAGCGCGGCGGCGCGCGCCGTGCTGGGACCGCGCACCACGCGCTGGGCGGCGGTGCGGGTGGCGCAGGGTGGGCTGCTGGAGCGGATCTTCCGGCGCAACGGCGGACGGGCATTCACCACCTGGCGCACGATCAACATGCCGGCTCAAGGCCACAATGCCCGGGCAAACCTGGAAATTGTCGTGCACGAGCTCACGCACGTGCTTCAGTACGAGCGAGTAGGGACAATCTACATGGTCGAAGCCTTGCGCGCGCAGGCCACCGAAAAAAACTATGATTATGGCAAGCTGGCGGGCCTGGACGATCGCTGGGAGGCACAGCAGCACCTTTGCGACCTGAACCGCGAGCAGCAGGCTTCGGTCGCGCAAGATTACTTCCGGGA
>JADGQF010000123.1 GCA_017882045.1 Anaerolineales bacterium | reverse complement strand
ACGGCGCTGACGCTGCTGGCATGCGGGCTCACGCTGGGATTGGTGCTCAGCCTAGGCGGGCGCGCCTGCCGGTACTAAACTCCACTCCGTTTGTGATTAAAGTCACCGCCAAATCTAACGTTATAGCATGATACTTATCATACACGTGCGACTGATCGGGCTGGTATAATAATCGTATGTGTCTTATGGCACAAACCAGAGGATTACGACAGCCTGGCAACATGCATTAGGAGGAGAGACGATATGATTCGTGCGCCCCTGCGCCAGCCACGAGCACGTTGGCTGGTCGCGGCTGGAGTGGCTTTGCTTGTGTTGCTGGCGTGGGCAGCAACCGCGAGCGCCGACCAGCCCGATAACCAGGTTTGTCTCAACTGTCATAGCAACCCGGGTCTGTCCACCACCCTCGCCAGTGGCGAAGTGCTTCCCCTGACCGTCGACGCACAGGTTTATAACAGCTCGATGCACGGTCAAAAGGGACAGGCGTGCGTCGCCTGCCATACGAATATCTCCGGCTACCCCCACCCAAAGATCACTGCAGGCGACCGGCGCAGCTTTCAGCTCGAGCGTTACACGCAGTGCCAGAGCTGCCACCAGACCGAGTACAAGCAGACGCTGGACAGCAACCACGCCCGGGCGCTGGCGGGCGGCAACCGCAACGCGGCCATTTGCATCGACTGTCACGGCGCACATGACGTGAAAAAGCCGGGCACGCCGCGGCAAGAGATTTCGCTCACCTGCCGCAAGTGCCACAGCACCATTTACGACCAATACACGGGCAGCGTACACGGCGCAGCGCTGGCGCAGACGAGCAATCCCGATGTTCCGGTCTGCACGGATTGTCACGGCGTGCATCACCAGGAGGATCCGACGACGGCCGCCTTCCGGCTCAAGTCACCCAGTATCTGCGCCAACTGTCACGGCAACGGGAACCTGATGCAGAAGTACGGCATCTCCACCAACGTCATGAACACTTACGTGGCCGACTTCCACGGCACCACGGTCACGCTGTTCGAGAAGCAGTCACCGGATCAGCAGACCAACAAGGCAGTCTGCACCGATTGCCACGGCATCCACGATATCAAGCAGGTGACGAACAAAGACGCCACGGTAGTGAAACAGAACCTGCTGAAAACCTGCCAGAAGTGCCATCCTGATGCCACCGTCAACTTCCCCGATGCCTGGGTCGGTCACTGGCAGCCGAGCGCGACGAGCAATCCGCTGGTATATTACGTCAACCTCTTCTACAAGATCCTGATCCCGTCCGTGATCGGCGGCATGGGGCTCTTTGTAGCAGTTGATGCTGGGCGTCGCATCTGGGACCGGCTCCGCCGGAAGAAAGGAGCCTGAGCGTTGTCGCAACCCCAACACCAACAAGAGTTCATACGCTTCAAGCTGGCGCAGCGGATCGAACACATCGTCCTCATCGCCTCGTTCAGCACCCTGGCAGTGACCGGACTGATTCAAAAATACTCGCTAAACGCCTTCTGCGACTGGCTGATCAGAACCCTGGGCGGGATCGAGACCACGCGCCTCATCCACCACAGCGCGGCCATCGTGTTCGTCTTGCAGACGATTTACCACTTCGTCCTGATGGCCTACAAGGTGTTCGTCCAGCACAGCGAACTAACCATGCTCCCCGGCGTCAAGGACGCCTTCGATGCCCTGGGCGAGCTGAGCTATAACCTGGGCCTGGCCAAGCGGCGCCCGGTGATGCCGCACTACAACTACGCCGAGAAGATGGAATACTGGGCCATGATCTGGGGCACCGTCGTCATGGCGGCCACCGGCTTCATGCTTTGGAACCCGGTTTTCATCACCAGGCTGTTCCCCGGCCAGGTCATCCCGGCGGCCAAGGCCGCGCACGGCGGCGAGGCCGTGCTGGCGGTGCTGGCGATCTTCGTCTGGCACATGTACAGCGTGCATCTCAAGCGCTTCAATACGGCCATGTGGACCGGCAAGATGTCACGCGTGGAGATGGAAGAAGAACACGGCGCGGAACTGGCCCGGCTGGAGCAGGGCGCCGTTCGCCCGCTGCCGAGCCCGGCAGTGCTACGCCGCCGCCAGCGCGTATTCGTGCCCGTTGTGGCGCCGATCGCGTTGCTGCTCATCGGCGGCGTTGTCTGGCTGACCAGCTTCGAAAAGACATCCATCACCACCGTCCCGCCGCAGTCGACGCTGCCGGTCTTCGCGCCGCTGCCCATCGCCACCTGGACGCCGAGCAGCCTCACCAGCGTCGCAGTGGCGATCCCCCACGACGTGGTTGGCAAGGAACAGTGCGACACCTGCCACGGACAGGGACAGATCAAGCCGTACCCCGCCGATCACGTGGGCCGGCCCAACGAGTCGTGCCAGGCGTGCCACAAACCGGGACCGACGAGCACGCCGGCGCCGGCCGGCCAGGCCAGCAGCGGCCCGCAGGACATACCCCACCCGATCGTGGGGCGCGAGAAATGCGAGATGTGCCATGCGGCAGGCGGCGTGAAACCCATGCCGGCCGATCACCAGGGGCGGACCAACGATACGTGCACAGGCTGCCACAAGCTATCGCCGGGCATCTCGGGCACCCCGGAAGGTGCGGCCACCCCGTCAGCGGACGTGGCTACGCCCGCCGCGGGCAGTCCCAAGGCGATCCCGCATGACATCACGGGCGACATATACAAGGACTGCACGACCTGCCACGGCGCGGGCCAGCTCAAGCCGTTCCCGGCCAATCATGCCGGCTACACGCCTGACATCTGTACTTCCTGCCACCAACCGGCCCAAACCGGCAGTGGCACGGGAACGGGACAGGCAGCAGCCACCCCGGCGGCCGCCGCACCCATCTTGCCTGCCAATCACGATCTGACGTCGAGCGTGTTCAAGGACAACTGCCTGACGTGCCACGGGCCGGACAAGATGAAACCAGTTCCCGCCACGCACAGCAGTTACACCGTCGACACTTGCACGACGTGCCACAAGGCGGCCGGCGGGTAAACCAGACTGGCCGATAAGGAAGAGACCAGGTTTCGGGTCGTTGCGGGCCGGTTGAAACCTGGTCTCTTTTTTCCCTCCAGAGCCGGAAGCAAGGCTACGGGCCGGACTCGTGATCCGGTGTACAATCTGCGAGTGAGGTATTGACCCTCAATCACGCCCAAGGAGACCGTCCGTTGCGCCGCAAAGCCCATGTTATACTGCTGATCGTGTTTCTCCTGGCCGGCTGCGCCGGCGTGGCTCAGCCCACCCCTCCCCCGTCATCCGCGCTGCTGAGCGCTACGCCGGCAGTCGTGGCGGAGATCGGCACGCCGGCGGCGGCGGATACGAGTGCTATGACGGCGACAGCGACGGCGGCCGCGAACGGAGCGGCGACTCCCCTGGTAACGGCCACGCTCAGCGCGGCAATCACGCCTGACGTAAACGTAAACGCAGCCCCGGCCGCAGCCTTGACACCCACGGTTACGCTTCGGCCGGCCACCCAGGCGGCAACCACCACACCGGCAAGCGCGAGCTCCGGCACGGGCCGGGCAGGGACGGCCACGCCTGCGCCGGTGGCGAAACCCCGGGCCACGGCCGCCGCGACCGAGGCGCCGGTGGCCGCTCAACCGGCGAACAGCCTCCAACTGAAACTGGTCGCCCAGGGCCTGACGGCGCCAGACTACCTGACATCGGCGCCCGACAACAGCGGGCGGCTGTTCGTCGTCGACCAGATCGGGCTGGTGCGCGTCATCGGGGCGGACGGTGCCCTGCTGGACACGCCGTTTCTCGACCTGCGCGATCGGATAGTGGGCCTGGGCAGGGGTTACGACGAGCGCGGCCTGTTGGGGCTGGCTTTCCACCCGGATTATGCGCATAACGGCCGGTTTTTCGTGTACTATTCTGCGCCCCTGCGGCAGGGCGGCCCGGCAGGCTGGGACAACACCATCCACCTGTCTGAGTTCAAGGTTTCGAGCGACCCCAACCGGGCCGACCCGGGCAGCGAGCGCATGATACTGCAGATCGATGAGCCGCAGGCCACCCACGAGGGAGGCGCGCTGGTCTTCGGTCCGGATGGCGAGCTGTACGTCGGGGTGGGTGACGGTGGCGGCTCGGGTGACAAAGACATGGGGCATAGCCCGGGCGGTAACGGCCAGAACACGAATGTGCTGCTCGGCAAGATCCTGCGCATCGACGTGGATCATGGGGAACCCTACGCGATCCCCGGCGACAACCCCTTTGTGAACGGCGGCGGCGCCAGGGAGATATACGCTTACGGTTTCCGCAACCCCTACCGCCTGTCCTTTGACCTGGGTGGGAGCCCGCAGCTATTTGCCGCCGACGTCGGCCAGAACTTGTTCGAGGAGGTCGACATCGTGACCAGCGGCGGCAACTACGGCTGGAACATCCGCGAGGGACTGCACTGCTTCAACCCAAATGACCAGTCTTCGCCACCCGCCAGTTGCCCGTCTGTTGGCGCGCGGGGTGAGCCGCTGCTCGACCCAATCCTGGAACAGGACCACGGCAACGGGATCGCCATCATCGGCGGCACTGTCTACCGTGGGCGTGCGGTTCCCGGCCTGGCCGGGAACTACTTCTTCGGACAATGGGCCATGAGCTTCAGCTCGGCGACAGGGCGGCTGTTCGCCGCGACCCGCCCGGCCGCCGGCGGGCAAACGTGGCAGGTGCGTGAGTTGAGCGTAGCGGGCAATCCCGGGGGGAGCCTGCGCCATTTCCTGCTCGGCTTTGGGCAGGACGGGCAAGGGGAATTGTACGTACTGGTGAGCGACAATTCGGGGCCGACCGGCGCATCGGGCAAAGTTTTCAAGATCGTGGCCGGGGGTTAGACCCGAACCCGCGCCGCTATCACCCATAAAGGCTATTGATCCGGCGAACAGAAGCCAGTATATTGGAACGGAAGACTCGGCAGCCAGGATGCGCTGCCAGCATCGAAAGGCCAGGAAATAGTTATGCGCATGTGGCTTGCCCTCTGGGCCGTGCTGCTCCCGTTGCATCTGGCAGTCACCGGCTCCCCGCCGGCCGGCCCAGCCCGCCCTGTCATTGCACAGACCTCAGCTGTCATTTCGCCGCTCGCCGTATCAATGCAGAACCCCAATATGGAATGCGCCAACGGAGGCTTTGTGCCGCAAGCCGGCATCACCGGCCTGGTACCGAGAGGCTGGAGCGCGCTCGTGCTCAACGGTCAGCCCGACATCAACAGCGCACGCACTTACTTCCTGGGCAGCTACTGCGCCGCTGGCTGGGTCGAGCACCTGGAAGGCGATGACGCGCTGGTGATGGCCGCACAGGACCTGGAAACTAATCCCGTGCCCGGCAAGCCGTTCGATGCGCTGGTCTACCAGCAGGTCGCCGTCACACCCGGCCTACCGTACAGCCTAAGCGCCTGGATGGTCAGCTTCTGCGGAGGGAGCTTCAACAACCCCAACGATTGTCCAAGCGGTGATTACATCGCCAAGATGTTGGGACTGGACCCGTCGGGCGGCACAGATCCCAATGCGCCAGGGGTGATTTGGACGGAGGACCGGCAGAACTTTAATCAGTCGCGTTGGGTCAACCTGCGCCTCGGCGTCACCGCTCAGAGCAGCAGGATGACGGTGTTCGCCCGCATCCGCAGCCCTTTCCTGCATCACGGCAACTACGGCCTGATCGACGCCGTCAGCCTGCTGCGGGCGCCGGCTGCCCAGTTCGGCGATCTGCCCGCCCAGGTCAATGGCCCGTCGGCGCCCATCACGTGGGACGGTGCGTTGAGCACGGATATCCTGGCGATTCCGGCGGGGACTTACCATTTGCACTTCGATGTGCAATCCCGGCTGGGATTGGGCGGAGCCTGGCAGGATTGGGTGCAGGACTCTGAGGCCCGCAGCGCCCAGTTCACCAGCAGCGTACCGACCAGCACCTATTACTTCCGGGTGCGCGCCCTGGCCGAGCAACAGTCGGGCGTGCCCGGCGCCTGGCCCAACCACCGCTACGTGGGCGAATGGCTGCCATCGGCGCCCGTCAGCTTCGGAAACCATCCGCCGCGCGTGCGAAACGCCGGGACGCGCATGAATGCGGTCGGCGAGACCGTCTGGTCATGGCTGGGAGTCTACGATCCGGACGGTGACCCACTTTCCATCACAGCCAGCGGACTGCCCCCGGGGCTGGCGCTGGATCAGGAGAGCGGCGGCGTGATCCTGGGGACCCTGGCAGAGAACTCACTGGATACGTACCGGGTGACAATCACAGCGACAGACCCGCAGACGACAACCACGGTGTCCTTTGACTGGTGGGTGCTCGAAGAAGTCTGGCGGGCGCGCTTGCCCGTGCTCGCACGGTAGCAGTGCGCACGGGTCAGAAACAAGTCGCGGGGCCTGAGGAAAAGATCCTCAGGCCCCGCCATTTAGGACTTATGTCTGCAGCCTGGGTCGGCAGTTGCTCAGCTATCAGACAACACGGCGCCCAGACAGGGCGCGCACAATGGCCGTTACGATGACCGCACCGATGAAGGCGATGATGATAGAGCTAACATTGATCCCATTCACCGGATTGGGGATCCCAAACAGCGCCGAGGCGAGGAATCCACCAATCAGTGCGCCGACGATGCCCAGGATAATGTCGCCAACCAATCCGTAGCCGCCGCCCTTCATCACCAGCCCGGTGAGCCAGCCCGCGATCAAGCCGACGATAAGCCATGAGATGATACCCATTGTGTGTTTGCTCCTTCAATCGGATGGCCATGGCCCGCTGGCGGGAACAATGACCCGAGCGCCCGCGTAATTACTGCCAGGCTCTCTTATTAGCAATCAGCATGCATCATGCATTATGATGCAAACAGGTGCCCAAGTCGGTAAGCACTATTAGCATGATAATATTATTGTTACATCCAATCTGATTGATAAGCGAGATTAGGACTACCGATCCGCTCGCGCCTGTCACATATGTTGTAAGCGAACGGAAGAACGCTACGGAGAGTGAAATGCTCGTTCTTCTCTCGGTGGACAGCGCGCTGTCGGCTGTGCAGACGGAGGCTTTTCCGCTCCATTCGCGGCTGTAAAGGCACAAATGGCAGTCAATGCAGGCAATCCTATCTCAAAGGCCGGCGCTGCGCCGGTCCCGTCGCGCGGCGGTGCGATCATACGCGCCGTGGGGCTGACCAAAGAATTCGCCGGCCAGGCAGTGGTGCAAGACGTGACCTTCGAGGTGCCGCGCGGCGCGATCTTTGGCTATATCGGGCCCAGCGGGTCAGGCAAGACCACGACCCTGCGCATGCTGACTGGCATCTACCAGCCGACGAGCGGCGAGGTCACGGTGCTGGGCCGCCACCCTTCAGACTTCTCGCAGAGCACACGCGAGAAGATCGGTTACATGCCCCAGCTTTTCGTGTTGTATCCCGAGCTGACGGTGTGGGAGAACCTGAACTTCGCCGCTTCGATCTATGGTATGGGCCTGCGGCGCGGCAAACGCCTGAAAGAACTGCTCGACTTCGTCGAGCTGGGCGACGCGCGCAACAAGTTGGCACGCCAGATCTCCGGCGGTATGCAGCGGCGGCTGAGCCTGGCCGCGACGCTGGTGCATGATCCCGAGCTGATCTTCCTGGACGAGCCCACCGCCGGGATTGATCCCGTGTTGCGCCGCAAGTTCTGGGATCACTTCAAACAACTACAGCAAGAAGGACGCACGCTGTTTATCACGACCCAATACGTGGGCGAAACAACCCACTGCGACCTGGTGGGCGTGATGGCCGAGGGCCGGCTGCTCGTCGTCGATACACCGGATGGTTTGCGCGAGCGTGCGATGGGCGGCGACCTGGTCGAAGTGTATACGGAGCAACGTATGCCCGACACGCCCTATCTGCGGCAGTTGAGTGAGTTGCCCTTCGTGCGCGGCCGCGTCAGGCGGCTGGACGACGCAGGCGGCCTGCAACTGACTGTGGACGAGGCGCCGACCGCAATGCCGGCCCTGGTAGCCTGGTTTAAGGAACAGAACGTGCCGATTGTCTCGATCCAGGAATACCTGCCCCCCTTCGACGATGTGTTCGTACACCTGGTGAAGAAGGAAACCAATGTTCCTGCTTAGGCCGTTCCGCTCCCTGGTGCGCACGACCTCCTTCCTGAGCAAAGAGATCGCCGAGATCATGCGCCAGCCGCGCCTGATTCTGACCCTGGTGCTTGGGCCGTTCCTGATCCTGGCCTTGTTCGGCGTCGGTTACCGCAACCAGGCGCGTGCCCTGCGCACTCTCTTTGTCGCGCCGCCGGGCAGCGCGGTCACAAAGCAGATCCAGGAGCAGGCGGGCAGCCTGGGACCCCAACTGATCTACATGGGCACGACAAGCGACGAGGCGGAGGCCAAGAACCGTTTGCTCAACGGCCAGGTAGACGTAGTGATCCTGGTGCCGGCCAACGTCGACCAGACGCTCAGCCATAACCAGCAGGCGACCTTCACTCTGCTGCACAACGAGATCGACCCGATACAGGTCGACTATGTTAAGTACTTCGGCCAGGTTTATGTGGATGAAGTGAACCGTCGCTTGCTGCAGACAGCCACGGCCCAGGGACAGACCAAATCTACGCAGGTGGAGAGCGACCTGAAACAGGCGCAAGCGGCCGTCCAGGCGATGCGGGCCGCCCTGCAGCGCGGCGACGCGGCCATCGCGCGCCAGAATCAGCAGCAACTGAACAACAGCCTGGGCGCCGTCGAGCTGGCAGTCGGCGCCAGCGCCGGTCTCTTGGCAGGCACGGGGCAATACGGCGGCGGGGATAACAAAGGCGCGAGCAGCGTGCAGTCGACTCTGTCGGATGCCCAACAAGGCGCGAGCTCGTTGAACAACATCCCTGACAACCAGTCGAGCTACAGCAGCGAGATTCAGAAGCTAGACAAGATCGACGGCGACCTGGCTTCGTTACAGGGCGAGCTCACGAAGTTCCAGAACGTCAGCCCGACCGTGCTGGTCAGTCCGTTGCGCACAGAGGTGCACAGCATCGCCAGCGTGCAGCTCAACATGACGGACTACTTCGCGCCGGCGGTGATCGTGCTGCTGCTGCAGCACCTGACGGTGACCTTTGCCGCCCTGTCTATCGTGCGCGAGCGCCAGTTAGGCACAATGGAGCTTTTCCGGGTAGCGCCCCTCTCGGCCATCGAGACCCTGCTGGGCAAATACCTGAGCTACCTGATCTTCGGCGGCGTCATGGCTGCCATCCTCTCGGCGCTGGTGATATATGGACTGGGCGTGCCCATGCTCGGACTGCCCCAAGACTACGCACTGGCCGTTGCCGCGCTGCTCTTCACCTCGCTGGGCTACGGTTTCGTCATCTCCTCGATCTCGCAAACCGACAACCAGGCGGTGCAGTGGACCATGCTGGTGCTGCTCACCAGTGTCTTCTTCAGCGGCTTCATTCTCAGCCTGAACACATTAATGCCGAGCGTGCGCATTGTCTCGTGGCTGCTCCCCGCGACCTACGCCATTTCGCTGCTGCAGAACGTCATGCTGCGCGGTTACCTGACACGGCCTTACCTGCTGGCTGCCCTGGCCGGCATTGGCCTGTTCATGTTCATACTCAGTTGGTTGCTGCTCAGGCGGCAGATGGCGCGGAAGTAAGGCGAACGAATTTAGTGATTCTTCCGTCCTCCCTCCTGAGCAGATGGTTTGTGCTTGTCATTGTCGATCCCTTGCGCGGCTCCGGCCAGGATGCCCAGGGCCAGGCCGCCGAGCGCGATGGCCGTTTTCCGTAGCGAGCCCGATCCGCTGCCCACCCGCCTGGCCGGGCGCTCCTCTTCGCTGACCACGTCGCCGGCCGCCTTGCCGACCGCCCCGCCCGATTGCCCGCTCAGCAGGTCGGCGGGAGCGGCGCCCGGCGTTGATGGGCGCCCAGAGGCGCCGGGCACAGAAACGCGGCGCGCCGCGGCGTTATTGCCCGCCAGGTCTTGCGCGCTCGCGCCGCGCCCGGCTTTGTTACCGCCCGGCAGACCCTGCTGGGCGCGCATTTCGGCGGTCACCGCGATGGCGTTGGCGGACGGCTGTCTGCGAGCGCCGTAGCGTTTGGCGTAAACCTGGCTGAACTCGGCGCCCAGCAGAAGGATCTGGGCCGAATAGTAGATCCACAACAGGAGCACCACCAGCGAGCCGGCCGCGCCGTAGGGCGAAGCGACGCCGGCCCGGCCCAAGTACAAGCCGAGCAGCAGGCGTCCGACGCCAAAGAGCAGCGAAGTGAACGCCGCGCCGACCCAGACATCGCGCCATGAAATCTCGGCGTCGGGCAGGATCTTGAAGATCAGGGCGAACAAGAGGGTGCTGATCAGGAAGAAAAACACGAAGTTCACGACCTCGCCGATGAGCGCGGTTTGGCCGACTGCGCTGCCCAGGAACTGGGCCGCGATCGTGAGGACCGCCGAAATCGCGAGCGAGACGAGCAGCAAGAAGCCGATGCCCAGGACCATGATAAAGGGCACGATCCGGTCGGCCAGGGTACGCAGGAAAGGACGTCCCGGTTTAGGCGCAACCTCCCAGACAGTGTTAAGGGCATCCTGAAGCTGGCCAAACACGCCAGAAGCGCCGAACAAGAGGATGACAATGCCGATGACGGTGGCGGCAATGCCGGCCGATGGCTCGCTGGTGTTCTGGATCATCGTCTGGATCAAGCCGGCGGCCTGGTCACCAACGGCCCCCTTGATCTGGGACATGAGCTGCCCCTGGACTGCCTGGCGGCCCAACACCAGGCCGGCGATGCCGATCCCGATCACCAACAGCGGCGCGATCGAGAAAATGGTGTAGTAGGCCAGCGCGGCCGCCAGCCGCGTGGCCTTGTCCTCGCTCCAGTCGGCAAACGTCTCTTTCAGCAAATTGAACGCGGACTTCATGCGCTCCTCCATCTCCACCGGTGTCGCGACATATGAAGTGTAGCATACAGGGCGCCGGCCAACAATGTCAGAAACAATCCGGCTGTCCCAATGCGCGCTGCGCCCGTTGGCGCAAGGCGGGGCCGGCCGGAACACGTTCCTACCGGGCACCTGGCCGGGTGTGCCGGCCAATCCCGGGCGTCGCGGCAGCGCCAGGGATCGCCCGCCCGGCGTCCGCTGAGATCCGGGCGCCGGCAGACCGTTCGCTCTGGCACACCTGCACCAGCTCGGCCCCGATGAAGAAGATGGTACAGGCATAGTAGATCCAGGCCATCAGGGCGATGAAGGCGCCGACCACGCCATAGGCGCTGAAGGTCTGCCCGGCAAGCACCGCCGCCAGCACCAACCGCCCGATCTCCCACACGAACGCCGAGAACAGAGCGCCGGCCAGGGCGTCTTGCCAGCACACGTGCGGCTTGGGCAAGACCTTATAGATGACGGCAAAGATAAGAGTGTCGACACCGATGCTGAGCAGCGCCTGTGCCAGGCGCCAACCCGGTCGGCCAAGCGGCAGTTGGTCCGCGTAGGCGCCGACGGCCGAGATCACCAGACCGCCGGCGAACGCCGCCACAATCAGTCCGCCCAGCGCCAGGAGCATGAGAAAGCCGGCCAACCGTTGGAAGAGGATCAGGCGCAGCGCGGCCAGGATGCCGCCACTGGTGGGCGCTGGCACGTTCCAGAGGCGGTCGAAGGCCCCATCCAGGGCGGCGAAGATGCCGCCGGCGCCGATGAGCAGGACAACCAACCCGAACGGGCCACTCACGCCAGCCTGGGCCTGAACGGTGGACAGGACCTGGTTCAACAGCGAGGCCAGGGCGGGCGAGGCGTTGCGCGCGACCAGCGCGATCGCCTCATACTGAGCATCCTTGGCGCCGGGCGAGAAGCGCAGCAGGAAACCCAGGATGGAGACCAGCACCAGGACCAGCGGGAACAGCGAGAAGGCCGCGTAGTAGGCCATCGCGCCCGCCAGCCAGGGCCCGTCGTCCCGGCCATACTTGTTGAAGGACTGCTGGATGAGGCTGAAAACGCGCTTGAGTGAGCCTATCATTTTTAAGCGGGCAGGGCCATGAGCCGAGCAAAGCCCGGCGGCGGCTGGTCGGGGATGTCTTCGCGCAGGGTCTGACCGGCATCGTCGACCAGGCGGTGGCGCTGGAGCGGCCGTCCAGCATCCAGGCTCACGTGCACGGTGAGCCTTCGCTGCTCGTCATAATTGGCTACCACCTCAAGGCGCAGCGCCTCGTTCTCGAGGAAAAAGGAGTCCATGCCCGATAACCTCCTCGGTATGCTTTGGCAACCTGCTTTGGCAACGTCCCGAGTGTAGCGGGAAGGGAGGGGGATGTCAAAACCGGGCCGGGGCAGGACCATTTGCCGATCGCGCAAAACGTGCGCTAAACTGAAGTAAACATTTAAGGAGTTACGACGATGTTAAACTCACCTGCCTTCCGACCGCTGCCGCTGGGCAGTATCCACCCCGAAGGCTGGCTGGCCCGACAATTGCGCATCCAGGCCGATGGCATCCACGGCCACCTGGATGAATTCTGGCCCGACGTGAAGGATAGCCGTTGGTTCGGAGGACAGGCCGAGGGCTGGGAGCGCGCCCCCTACTGGTTGGACGGCCTGGTGCCGCTGGCCTACATGCTGGACGACCCGACGCTGAAAGAAAAGGCCAGACGTTATGTCGAGTACATTCTGGACCACCAGGAGGAGGACGGCTGGTTGGGACCGCGCGCGATGGTCGGTCCCGGCGGGCAGGTCGTCACGGCGCAGAACGACATCTGGGGGCTGTTCCTGGTGCTCAAGGTGCTGATGCAATACGGCGAGGCGACGGGCGACGAGCGGGCGGCCGCCGCGGTCGCAAAGTGCCTGCGCATGATCGACCTGCACATCGACACCGCCCCGCTGTTCAACTGGGCGCAGTTCCGCTGGTTCGAGGCGCTGCTGCCCATCTATTGGCTCTACGAGCGCAGCGGCGAGAACTGGCTGCTCGAGTTGGCTGTCAAGCTGCAAGCCCAGGGATTTGGCTGGCCGGAGTTCTTCCGCCGCTGGCCTCTGGCCGCTCCCACGCCGCGCGGGCGTTGGAACTTCGCCGGGCATGTCGTCAACAATGCGATGGCGCTGAAGGCGCCCGCGCTGTGGTGGCGGCTGACAGGCGACGAGGCCGACCAGGACGCGGTCTACGACATGCTGGACAAGCTGGACCGCCACCACGGCATGGTGACGGGCGTGTTCACCGGCGACGAGTGCCTGGCCGGGCGGAGCCCCACCCAGGGCACGGAATTGTGCGCGGTGGTGGAACAGGCCTTCTCGCTCGAGGTCCTGCTCGCGCTGCTGGGTGATCCGGCC
>JADGQF010000363.1 GCA_017882045.1 Anaerolineales bacterium | reverse complement strand
AGTGCCAGCAGCAGGTCGCCACTGACGCCGGCCTATCCAACGGAGGATGGCAAATCATGAACCAGGACGTTGTAGCGAGTGCTGAGGGTGAGGCGGCAGTGATGCCAGAGACGCAGACTGCGGGAGAACAGCGAGAACGGAGTGTCGTGCTGTTGCTGGAAGCGCTTGAGGGCCAGTTGGCGACCCCTGAATACCGGGCGTTACTGCGGGTCTTTGCTTCCGGGACAGTGGAGTCCACCGAACGAGGGACCGGGAACGGCTGAGGAGGAACCCCCGCGGCCTACGTTCGTGGGTGACGGGTTTGGTTGGACACAAGATGTGAGTTGCGATGAGCCCCTGTGCAAGAGCATGGGGGCTTTTGATAATCTGCGACACGGGAGAAAACCATGGAGCACGAAGATCTCATCCGGCCTCTCATCGTCCGGCCCGGCTCGAAGATATCGCTGAAGAAAGACTACGACCCGGGCTATTCCGGCCAGTACGTCTCGAAGCAGGATGCCAAGAGCCAGTTGAAGCAAGGTGTTGCGGACTTGAGGGAGTACCAGGATAAGCTGTACGCGCAGGATGAGCGCGCGCTGTTGGTCATCCTGCAAGCCATGGACGCGGCCGGCAAGGACGGCCTGATCAAGCATGTCATGTCGGGGCTGAACCCGCAAGGCACGCAGGTGTACAGCTTCAAGGCTCCATCCTCTGAGGAACTGGATCATGATTACCTGTGGCGCTGCTCAAAGGCGTTGCCGGAGCGCGGGCGAATCGGCATTTTCAATCGCTCGTACTATGAGGAAGTACTGATCGTGCGCGTCCACCCCGAAATTCTCGGCCAAGAGCGACTGCCGGAGGACCTGAAGGGCAAGGATATCTGGCAGCGCCGCTTCGAAGAGATGAACGCGTTCGAGCGATACCTGGTCGATAATGGTGTCACCGTCCTCAAATTCTTCCTCAACGTTTCGAAACAGGAACAGAAGCAGCGCTTCTTGCAGCGCATCGACCGGCCTGACAAGAACTGGAAGTTCTCGGCCGAGGATGTGAAGGAACGTGGCTACTGGGACCAATACATGGCTGCCTACGAGGACACTCTCAACCACACCAGCACCGATTGGGCGCCGTGGTATGTACTGCCGGCCGATCACAAATGGTTCACCCGCCTGGCCGCGGCCGAGATAATTTCCCACGCGCTCAGGGCGATGCGCCCGGCCTATCCGGAAGTCACCCCCGAACAGAAAGGGCAGCTACAGGAAGCACGGCAGATGCTGGAAAGCGCAGACTGAGGCGGGCATGGGACTGGTGCCGATGCCGTTTGGCCCGCGGCTCCAGCGCGAGCTGCGCTGGAAGGTGCGTTAGGTTATAATCCGAGACGACGACACGACGGAAGCAGGAGGAAAGAATGTCACGCTGGCGTATCGGTACACCAAAGGTCGAGCTGGACACCCCGGCCCTGTGCCTGGACATCGAGGCCGTGGAGCGTAATGTGCAGCGTATGGCCGCCTACCTGGCGCAGACCGGCGTGCGCCTGCGCCCGCACAGCAAAACGCATAAGTCGCCCGCGCTCGCCCATCTACAGATGGCAGCGGGCGCGATTGGCATCACTTGCGCCAAACTGGGCGAGGCCGAGGTGAGGGCTGCGGCCGGGCTCAAAGACCTGCTGATTGCCAACCAGATCGTGGGCGCGGACAAAATCGCCCGGCTGGTAAATCTGGCTGCCATTATGAGGTCATGGTTGCCGTGGATAACCCGGACAACGCGGCCGAGCTGGCGCGCGCCGCGCTCGCGAAGGGTGTTCGTCTGCGCGTCCTGATTGAGGTGGACACCGGCATGGGGCGCTGCGGCGTCTTGCCCGGCGCCGAGGCCCTGGACCTGGCGCGCTGTATCGTGGACCGGCCGGGGCTTCGTTTTGAGGGGCTGATGGGCTACGAGGGCCATGCCGTGATGCTGAAGGACCCTGACCGGCGCCGGCAGGTGACCGAGGACAGCCTGTGCCAGCTCGTCGAAACGGCCGAGCTTCTGCGAAACAAAGGCATTCCGGTCCCGATCCTCAGCAGCGGCGGGACGGGCACCTACTTCATCACCGGCGCCTACCCGGGCATCACTGAGATCCAGGCCGGGTCCTATATCACGATGGACGGGCAGTACCGGCAGGAGGTGGGCATCGATTTCGAGTACGGGCTGACGCTGCTCGCGACGGTCATCAGCACGCGCGGCGCGGACCAGGCGGTGATCGACGCCGGGCAGAAGGCGGTCACACGCGATTTCGGCCTGCCACTGCTGCTCGAGCCGCCCGGCTGGGAGATTGCCGGCCTGTCGGAGGAGCATGGCAAGCTGCGGCGCGTGGATGGCCCGCCGCTGCGCGTCGGCGACCGGGTGGAGATCGTGCCCAACCACGGCTGCACTACCATCAACTTGCACGACGAGTATGCCGTGGTGCGCGCCGGCGTTCTGGAGGCGGTCTGGCCGGTAGCCGCGCGAGGCAAGGTGTATTAGGCGCGCCGTCCGCCGCGCTTCTGCTATCCCGTCACGAAACCACCAGCGCCACCCCGACCAGCCCTGCCCCGGCATGGACCGACATGCCGGGGGTGAGTTCCGCCGTGATGATCTCCGGCGGGCAGCGCAGGACGGCCCGCAGCTGCTGCTCCATCTGCCGGGCTTCGGCCAACGCGTTGACGTGCAACATCGCCATGCGCTCCACCGGCCGTTCGCCCGCGGCCAGCTGGGCGAGCTCGACCACGCGCGCCCAGGCTTTGCTCTGCGTCCGGACGCGCTCCAGCATATCGAGCGTTCCCCCGCGTATCGTCACAATCGGCTTAACGTTCAACAGCGTCGCCATCCCGGCTGCCATCTGCCCGACGCGACCGCTCATCGCCAGGTACTTCAACGTCGACAGCGAGGCGTACAGGTGGGTGCGTTCCCGGACATCCAGGGCGCGTGCGATGGCTTCCTCGATCGGCGCGCCCGCCTCCGCCGCTTCGGCCGCGGCCAACACCATGAATCCTTCACCCATCGACAGACTGAGCGTATCCACGACGCGGATGTCGCGCCCGGGGAACTCATCGCACGCGCTCTGCGCGGCGTTGTAGCCCGCGCTGACCTTGCTGCTCGCAGTGAAGCAGATCACCGCGTCCGCGCCGTCGTCGAAGGCCGCGCCAAAGGCGGCCGCGAACTTGCCCGGCGAGGGTGACGCCGTAGTAGGCAGCTTGCCCTCGCGGTCGATGCGCGCGAAGAGGCCCGCGTCGTCGATGTCGATCCCGGTTTCGAGGACTTCCGAGCCGAAATGGACGGTCATGGGCGCCTGGTGAATTCTATGGCGGGCAGCGATCGCCAGGGGCAGACTTGAGTCGGTGTCGGTGACGATGGCTATGGACGGCATGCTATTTCCTGACCGGCGCACGTTTGAGGACGCCTGCGGATTCTAAGCGCGTTTGCCGGCTTCCCCAAATCGTCCGGCTTCCACGTGCCATACTTGCCTGCCAGTGGTACAATTGTTCGATCTTGATCGGAGGATCATCGAAACAGGAGAGCGTCCATGCGGAATTACCGGCGCGCCAGGCCGAAAGTCAGCTTTGCCCTGGCGACTGCGATGTTGATTACCCTGGCCTTAACGTTGAACGGGATATTGCACTTAAACTTCGATCTCAGTCCCTTGGACACCAACCCGCAGGCTGTGGCCGTCGCGGTGGTGTTCTCGATCCTGGCGGCGCTGCTACTGTACGAATGGTGAATCGCCTGCAAGCGCTTGACGAACGCGCAAACGGCTCGGACGAGTACACGGCGATGCTGTCGCGGTTGAGTACCGATATCCGGCAGCGCATCACGTTGGGACAGTGGTGATGCTCAGCGGAGGGTGATTCTGACCAGCCGGTGATGGCCCGTGTCGCTGACCAGCAGATTCCCCTGCGTGTCGAAGGCGATGCCTTGCGGCTGACCCAGGCCCCTCGCAACCACGCTGTCGGCGCCCGTTCCGGCCGCGATGCGATGTACGGCCCCGTCGACCAGGCAGTTGACGTAGATATTACCGGCGCCGTCGACGATCACGTCATCGGGTTGGGGCAGCCGGGC
>JADGQF010000122.1 GCA_017882045.1 Anaerolineales bacterium | reverse complement strand
GTTTGCGCAAAGCGCTGGTCCTGCGGCGCTTGCTCAGCCGGCAAGGCATCGCTGCAGACCTGTGCATCGGCGTGCGGCGCGAAGCGGGCCGGCTGATGGCGCACGCCTGGCTGGAACTGGACGGCGTCTCGCTGGACGAGCCGGCGGTCGGGAGAGATGCGTTCCAGCCCGTGCTCGGCGCGCCTGAGGGACGATGAGCCCCGTCTCGCCGGATTTGGTATCCCTGCTGCGCACTGATTGCCCGGCCGAGTCGCTGCAGGCGACGCTGAGTGGCCGCGCCGCCGGCGCGGCCTGGGAGGCCTTGCTGGCGGAGGCCGCTGCCGAGAGGGTAGGCCCGCTGCTCTACCAGGTTGCCAGGCCCTATCGCCGGCTTTTGCCCGCCCCGGCCTGGGAGCAGTTGCAGCGCGTCTACCAGAGCGCCGCCGTGGTCAGCATAGCTCAACTGCGCGAATGGGACTGGATCGTGCGGCGCCTGGCCGGCGGCGGGGTGGATCTGCTGGTATTGAAGGGCGTGCCGCTGGCCCAGGAGCTTTACGGCGACCCGGTGTTGCGGCCGATGCAAGACCTGGATCTGCTCATCCGGCGGGAGCAATTGGCGGCTACGTAGGGCGCGCTGGCCGAGCGCGGCTACACGCCCTACGTAGGCGAACTGTTTCCGGGCGCGACCGAGTGCTTCGAGAGCGAGGTCACCTTGCTGCGCGCTGATGCTGCCTCGGGACTGACGTACGTCTGTGAGCCCCATTGGCACCTGGTGGATTCGCCGTTTTGCCAGCGCCGTATCTCCGTCGATTGGTTCTGGCAGACGGCGCGCCCCGCCCGGTTGAGCTCTGCCGATGTAAAGGTGTTGGGCCGCGAAGCCCTGTTGCTGTATCTGTGCGCGCACCTGGCTCTGCATCACCGGGGCGCGCGCCTGCTCTGGCTCTGCGACATCGATCTCCTCTTGCGCCGCGAAGGCGAGCGCCTGGATTGGGAGCGACTGCTGGCCAAGGCGCGCGAGTACGTGCTGGTGCTCCCTCTGCGAGCCGTGCTGGCGCAGGCCATGGACGTCCTCGGGGCGCCGCTGCCCGGCGACATCGCGGAGCGCCTGGCGCGTCTCGAGCCGGACGCTGCCGAGCAGAAGGCGTTCGCGGCGATCTCCGGCGCCGATCCGCAGGCAGGCGGACGGGCGCGCTTCCTCAACCACCCGGCGCAGATGCCCGGCTGGTCCGCCCGGCTGGAGTATCTGCTGGCCAACACCTTCCCCGACCGCGCCTACATGCGCCGCCGCTACGGCTTCCGTCGCGCATGGCTGCTGCCCTTCTAGTACCTGCGCCGGCTGGCCGAAGGGGCCTGGGCCGGCCTGGCGAACCCTGCGCCATAGGCGGCCGGCGGCCCGCTAGGGGGGGCCAATGGGCCGGCTTTTTCTTTGACAGCCGCGCGCCCCGCATGCTATAATCTCTGCGTCAACTAATGGCGCTGACGGAGAAGAGTAAGCGCTGCCCCTGTCCTCAGAGAGCCGCCGGCCGGTGCGAGGCGGTGGGCGGGGGGCGCCGAAATCCACTCCCGAGCCGGTTCCCGGAACGTGCCGGCAGCGTGTCTGCCCGCAAGTATGGGAACCCGATTGGCCCTCGTTAGCGGGCCCCGAGGTCAGAAGGCCAGATGGCTGCGGCATCGCGGATATTGCCGTGCACATCATGGCGAGACCTCATGAGGCTGCGACCGTGAGGGCGCGGCGATCCCAGGTGGCACCACGAGCGCCCCTCGTCCTGGCAAGGATGGGGGCGTTTTCTTTTAGCCAGAGGGGAGCCATATGCTAGACATAAAGTACATGCGCGAGCACCCGGACGAAGTACTGGCCGCCATGGCCGCGCTGGGCGCGGAGGACGCGCCGGTGAAGCAGGCGTTGGACCTGGACGAGCGCCGGCGGGCGCTCATGACGCGCGCCGAGAACCTGCGCGCCGAGCGCAACGCAGGCTCGAAGCAGGTGGGCCAGATGATGCGCGAGGGCAAGCGGGCCGAGGCGCAGGCGCTGCAACAGCGCATGAGCGAGATCGGCGCCGAAATCAAGGCCATCGAGGAAGAGCAGGGCGTGCTCGACCGGAACTTTAGCGACGCGATGCTACGCATCCCCAACCTGCCGCACCCCAGCGTCCCGCTGGGCAAGGATGAGACCGAGAACGTGCTGGTGCGCCAGGAAGGGACCCTGCCCGCGTTCTCCTTCGAGCCGCGCACGCATTGGGACCTGGGCAGCGCGCTGGATATCATCGATTTTGAGCGGGGCGTCAAGCTCAGCGGCAGCCGCTTCTACGTGCTGAAGGCGGCCGGCGCGCACCTGCAGCGCGCGCTGATCAACTGGATGCTCGATCTGCACATCTACAAGCAAGGCTACGTCGAGATCTACCCGCCTTACATGGTCAAGGCCGAGATCCTGGTCGGTACTGGGAACCTGCCCAAGTTCGGCGACAACCTGTACCACGATGCCGAAGAGGATTTCTGGTGGATCCCGACGGCCGAGGTGCCGGTGACCAACCTGTACCGGGAAGAGATCCTGGACGGCGAGAAGCTGCCGATCAAGCACGTGGCTTTCACCGCCTGCTTCCGGCGGGAGAAGATGAGCGCCGGGCGTGATGTGCGGGGCATCAAGCGGGGCCACCAGTTTGACAAGGTGGAGATGGTCAAGTTCGTCCGGCCCGAGACGTCGATGGACGAGCTGATGACGCTGATCGACGATGCCGAGGCGGTCTGCCGCGGCCTGGCTATCCCGCACCGCGTGATCCAGATGTGCACGGGCGACCTGAGCTTCACCGCCGCCGCCAAGTACGATGTTGAGGTCTGGGCGTCGGGCGTCAAGGAGTGGCTGGAGGTTAGCTCGTGCAGCAACTTCATGGACTTCCAGGCGCGCCGCGCCAACATCCGCTTCCGCCCCGAGCCGGGCGCCCGGCCCGAATTCGTGCACACCCTCAACGGTTCGGGCCTCGCCCTGCCGCGGGTCGTCATCGCCGTGTTGGAGAATTACCAGCAGCCAGACGGCACGATCGTCGTGCCGGAAGTCCTCCGGCCCTACATGGGCGGGATGGAAAAAATCGGCTGAGCGCCGCAAAGCTTGAGTACCGTCTTTTGACACGCTATGGGCGTAGTGGTATACTCTCATCCGGTCGTGGGGAGAGAGGTATCCCGCGGAGGGATGGCCGAGTGGACGATGGCGGCGGTCTTGAAAACCGTTAGGGCGCAAGCTCTCGGGGGTTCGAATCCCTCTCCCTCCGCCAGAGATGAAGTGGATATGGGGAGGTCGCATAGCCTGGTTGAGTGCGCCCGCCTGCTAAGTGGGTATAGGTGGATTTACACCTATCGCGGGTTCAAATCCCGCCCTCCCCGCCATGTTCTCTTTGCTCTAGCGGACCGCATCCGCTCATAGCGGATGCCATTCGCCCATGTCCCAGTAGCTCAGTGGATAGAGCGCTTCCCTGCGGAGGAAGAGGCCACAGGTTCAAATCCTGTCTGGGATACTAGCAGGCCCCCGTCGATAGCGGGGGCTTTATCATTTAACCAGTTGGATGCCGGCCAGCGCGCTGGCCCGCTTCAGGAGGCCGCCAGGATCCGCGCCAAGCTGCTCCCGCGTGACACGCAGGGCCAACCAGTCGCGTGCGACCAGCAGATAGTCTATGGCGCGCGTCTCGCGCACCTCAACCTCGTCCCGCGGCTCATCTTCGACGATAATGGCCACCCGACCCGCCGGTCCAAACAGGGCGAAGTCCGCCAGCGCGTGCTCGGCCAAATCATCATCACGCAACGGATACTGGCGCTCCGCCTCAATCTCGGCTCCTTTGATGGCGCTCCAAAGCCGCTCCTGCGCGCTGCTCTTGATCCACAGGTCGTTGATCTCGCCGGCCTCGCGCAGCCGCGCCAGGGTCGTGGGGATGAAGGTGATACGTCGCAGGCGGCGGCTGAGGATTGGCGGCTCGACGGGCTCCAGCGGCCCCAGTGTCACCCGGTAATAGAGGTCGCCGGCGCGCAGGTGCTCCGGCTCTGCGGGGATCAGCTCGCGCCGGGTCGCCAGCCGGTAGCCGCGCACCGGCGCCAGCCAGCGCACGGCCCAACGCTCGCCGGCCGGGAACGCTCCCGTCTGGTAGAAGGCCAGCCATTCGGCCGCCACGCGGGCCGGGGCGCGCGCCAGCGGGATCCTGTACCACCCCTCGCGCTGGGCACGTGCCAGGTCGGCCGGGTCGTTGACGACGACGACCAGCACGGGCGAGTCGCCGTTCGGGCTGTTTTCGTCTTCCATGTTCGATCCTGTCCTGACAGGTTATTTGCCGCCGTGAGGGGCCGCGCTCATCTCTTGCGCCAGCTCGGGCGCGTAGGTCGCCAGGTCGCGGCGCAACTGCAGCAAGGCCAGATCCTTGGCCTTGGCTTCTAGCATCACATCGAATGGCCGCAGGTCGCTCGTCGCGCGCATGAAGTCGATGAATTCGAATGGATTGACATAATCGGCATGGTTGCGCCACTGCGGCGGCCGGATCAGCGGAGTGGGGCGGCCGGGTGCGGGCTCGATGTTCAGCTCGGTGCGCGGGCTGCTGAAGTGAATCTTCGGCGTGATGCCGGCGGGCCAGGTTGCCAGGCAAGCTGCCAGGGCGGCCTGTGGTGAGCGGCCGTCTGGGTTATTCAGCCGGTGATGCAGGTTGTCGAAGATCAACGGGACGCCGGTCTCGCCGTGCACCCACAGCGTGTCGACGACCCCGAAGCGGGTATCGTCATTCTCCAGCGCCAGCCGGCGGCGCACCGCTGCGGGGAGCGCCCGGTAGGCGGCCACGAAACGCTCGCAGGCGCGTTGCCTGTCCTCATAGATGCCCCCCACATGCATCACCACCACGGCCTCCGGCCGACATCCCATCGCATCCAGGATGCTCGCCAGGACGGTCAGGTCGGCCGCGCTGTGGGCCACCAGCACCGGCTCGGGCGAGTTCAGCACCACATGCTGTCCCGGATGAAAAGAGAGGCGAATGTCGCGGCTGCGGGCCAGCTCGCCCATTGCGGCCAGCTCGGCGGCGCACTCCGCGACCTGCTTATGAAACTGGGGCATATCGGGGTGCGTGGCGTAGGGCGCCAGGTCCGAGCTCATCCGGTACATGTCGATGCGGCTGTGTGCCAGGTAGAGCAGCATATCGCGCAGGTACGCCAGGCTGACGCTGAGGTGCGGGTTGTTCTGCCAGCGCCGGGCATCGTGGCTCTTGAGCTCGGGGCGGGCGATCGATTTGGCAACGAATCCGAGGCGCATGACTCACAGTATAACACAACTGGGTTTCCCGGACATTCCGTGTATAATAATCATGGTTGGCGCAAAGGCCAACCCAACGGAGTCGATGCTTGCAGGCTTTCGTCCTGGCATTCCTCACCTGGTTACTCATAGCCGTGCCGTTCCTCCAGGCCGGCGATCTGGAGCCTGGCTACTGGGAGAGCTCGCCGCTGCCGCAGATGGGCGTGGCCACCTACTACGCGCCCGGCGTCATGGAGTGGGTGCGCAATTACCGCCGCGAGCAGGGGGAGATCGCCGATTGCCCGGATTGCGTGGGCGCAGTGGCCTTGCTGCGCGCCGGTGACATTGGCCGTAAGGTCTGGCTGCAGCCGCCCGGCGGCGAACTGGCCGGACCCTTCATCGTGGTCGATTGCGCGCGCGATACCGATATCCCGGCCCTGCTGGATCGCAACTGGGCAGTCGACGTGGGTTATGACCTCGGCCAATTGTGGGGCATGGCCGGTCCCCTGGATGGTGTGATTGTGTGGGCCGATCCCGGCGAGCCGGCCACGGGCCCGGTACGCCCGGCCGGGCGGCCGCTGCCGGCTTACATCGATCCCAGCCAGGTAGTGATCAGCCCGCCCACAGCGACGCCTGCGCCGTCCGATCTGTCGCCCACCCGGGTGCCTGCCTTGCCGACGCGGCTGCCCATGCCGTTGGCGCAGGCCACGCCCAGGCCGGCTCTGCCGCGAGCCGTAGCCGGCACGCCGACGATCACTGTCCCGACGCCTACTCCTGCAGGGGACGGCGCGACCCCTCCTGCCCTGGCATCGGCCGGCGCCGCCGGCGCTACCAGCGCCCCCGCCGCGACCTCTCCTGGGCAGGCGCCGCCAGATGCTACCGCCCAACTGCCGATCCTGGCCGTTCTGGCCACGGCCTCCGCTTCGCAACGCGCGACCGCGCAAGCGTCCCGTGCAGGGGCGCCCAGTGGGGACATTCCCAACGGGGGTTCGCCCAACGGGAGCGCGCCGGGCGCGTCCAGTGTCGCCATTGGCCGGCCGGGGGCCGATCTGCTGGCACGGCCGGCTTTGCTCCGCACGCCTACTCCCAGCGCCACACCCACGCATGACCCTGCCCGGCCCACCTCTCTCCCGATCCTGCCGCCTGAGGGCACACTCGCGCCGGGCTTGTCCGCAACGCAGCCCCTCTCACCCCTGGATGGCCTCTGGCAAACCCTGCTCGACTTGCTCGGTCGCTAAACTGCGTGTAGCATAAATGCGGCTGACGGCAACGTCTGCTTTCATCAAGGAAAGGTTGACTCATGGCCAAGATCCTGCTGCGCCACGCTGATGTGATTACGCTGGACACTGAAGGGAACGTCCTGCGCGACGCCGACGTCGCCATCGACGGCGGCCGGATCATTGCGCTGGGCGCACCTCCCGACGGTTTCCTGCCCGACGAAACCGTCGATGCTCACGAGCACATCCTCCTGCCCGGTTTTGTCAATGCGCACACCCACAGCCCGATGACGCTTTTCCGCGGCTGGGCCGAGGAACTGCTGCGGGAGCGCTGGTTCAACGAGCGAGTCTGGATGGCCGAGACCAGTGTGACGGCGGACGATGTCTATTGGGGCGCCGCGCTGGCGGCCGTCGAGATGATCCGCGGCGGCACCACCGCCTTCGCCGATCAGTATTTCTACATGGACCGCGTCGCCCAGGTGGTGGTCGAGAGCGGCCTGCGCGCCAGCCTGGCCTGGTGCACCTTCGGCCGTGAGGAGGGCGAGATCGGCACGGATCTGCCTGGTATTGCCGCCTTCGTCGAGGAGTGGCAGGGGGCGGGCGATGGGCGCCTGCGCACCGCGCTGGGACCGCATTCGCCCTATGTCTGTTCGCCGCAGTTTCTCGCCCGTTCGGCCGCCGTGGCGGTCCGGCTGGGGGCGGGCATTCACATCCACGCGGCCGAAACGCAGGCCCAGGTGCAGAACTCGATCCTGCGCAACGACCTGACGCCGGTCGAGATCCTCGATCGCAACGGCATCTTCGACGTGCCAGCCCTGGTCGCCCACGGTATTTACCTCAGCGATGCCGACATCGTGATCCTGGCCGCGAAGCATGCCAGCGTCGTGCAGTGCGCCACTTCGCAGATGAAGCTCGGCCTGGGCCTTACTCGCGTGCCCGAGTTGGCGGCAGCCGGCGTGAACGTGGCCCTTGGCACTGATAGCCCTGCCACGAACACCTCGCTCAGCATGCTGCAAGAGGCGCGCCACGCCGTCCTGGCCCAGCGACTGAGCCGGTCGAACCCGGGCGCCTTACCGGGAGACCAAGCTCTGCGCATGGCGACCCAGAACGGCGCGCGCGCGCTCGGCTTTCCCACCTGCGGTCGCATCGCTCCTGGCTACAGCGCCGACCTGGTCCTGATCGACTGTGCGAGCGCGCGCCTGATCCCGCGCCACGACCTGGTGGCCAACGTACTGTTTGCCGCCCAGGATGGAGACGTCAGCGACGTCATGGTGGCCGGCCGCTGGCTGATGCGCCGGGGCAGGCTGTTGACCCTGGATGAAGAACGCATCCGCGCCGAGGCCGAGCGGCGGGGGTCCACGTTGGTAGGGTTATGACGGCGCTGATTTTCTTTGACAGTTAGGCCCTTTCCGATTAGAATTGTAGAGTTATATTAGGGGTGGTTGCGAGCTCCAACGGTCTGCTGACATCGGCAGGCTGTTGTTCGGTTCTACGTAATTAACGTGATTAACGTAATTAACTCGAGCCCTGCGAGGAGGGGTAATGGCGAATTTCACGACTGCACACTTGCGCAACATCGCGTTCGTTGGGCATAGTAGCTCCGGTAAGACCACCTTGGCTGAGGCTATGCTGTTTGATACCGGCGCCGTTAGCCGGCGCGGTCGCGTCGAGGACGGCACCACAGTATCGGACTGGGATGATGAGGAAATCCGCCGGCGCATCTCGGTCAACGTTTCGTTGATTCCGTGCGAGTGGAAGGACGCCAAGGTCAACATCCTGGATACCCCGGGCTTTATCGACTTCGTCGGTGAGCTCAAGGCAGCCGCCACCGTTGTCGATTCCGCCCTGGTGGTGTTGGATTCGGTTGCAGGCATCGAAGTTGGTACTGAACTGGCCTGGGGCTACCTTGACGAGAGCTCTTTGCCACGCGCCGTTTTTATCAACAAGATGGACCGCGAGAACGCCAATTTCCAGCGCGTGCTTGGCAACCTGCGCGAACAGTTCGGCGGCACGATTGTGCCGGCCCAGTTGCCCATCGGCGAAGGCGGCGACTTCAAGGGCGTCGTCGATTTGATTGCCATGAAGGCCTACCTCGGCGAAGGCGGCACTCCGGTCGAAATTCCGGCCGATATGGCCGACGCCGCGGCAGAAGCGCGCCTGCAGATCATCGAGGCCTCGGCTGAGGGCGATGACGAGCTGATCATGAAGTACCTCGAAGGCGAGGATCTGACCCCCGACGAGATCAAGCGCGGCCTGCGGGCCGGTATCGGCAAGGGCAACATCGTGCCGGTGCTATGCGGCGCCGCCGTCGCCAACGTGGGCGCGCGTGCTCTGCTAGATGCGCTGCTGGCTTACATGCCGAACCCGACCGAGGCGCCGGTGCGCACGGCCGAACGGCCCAACGGCGAGACGATCCAGTTGCCCGCCGATGCCTCTGGCCCGCTGGCGGTCTTCGTCTTCAAGACGATCGCCGATCCGTACGTGGGCAAGATTTCCTACTTCCGGGTCGTGTCCGGCATCCTCCAATCTGACTCGCGTGTCTATAGCCTGCCCAGTGGCTCCGAAGAGCGCATCGCGCAGGTCTTTACGCCGCGCGGCAAGGAACAACTGCCGGTGCCGCAGTTGATGGCGGGCGACCTGGGCGCCGTCACCAAGCTGGGTGTCACCGCGGCGAATGATACGTTGTGCGACAAGCCCCACCAGTTGGCGCTGCCCCGCCCGGTCTATCCCGAGCCGTTGTACTCGGTGGCCGTCAGCCCGCAGACCAAGGCCGATTCGGCGAAGATGGGTCCCACGCTTACCCGCCTGACGGAGGAAGATCCGACCCTGCACTGGCGCTTCGAGCCTGGCACACATCAGACCATTGTCTCGGGCATGGGCGAAGTGCATATCGACCTGGCCGTCCGGCGCATGCAATCCAAGTTCGGCGTCGGCCTGACCACCTCGGTCCCAAAGGTGCCTTACACCGAATCCGTCACGCGGCCCGCCGCCGACTTCTACCGTCACAAGAAACAGACCGGCGGCTCCGGGCAGTTCGGCGAAGTCCACCTGGAAGTCAGGCCGCTCGAGCGCGGCGGTGGGTTCGAGTTCGATACCAGCCGCGTGTTCGGCGGCGCAATCCAGAACAGCTTCTTCCCCTCGATTGAGAAGGGCATCAAGTCCGTGCTGGAAGCGGGACCGATTGCCGGTTACCCGGTGGTCGACGTGCGCGCCGAAGTCTACGACGGCAAAATGCACCCGGTCGACTCGAAGGACATCGCTTTCCAGATCGCCGGCCGTGAAGCCTTCAAGAAGGCCTTCATGGAGGCCGGCCCCGTGCTCCTCGAACCGATCATGGAAGTGCGCATCACGGTGCCGGAAGAACACATGGGCGACATCATGGGCGACCTTAATACCCGGCGCGGGCGCGTCATGGGTATGGAGCAGACCCGCGGCAAGGGCACAATCACCGCGACGGTGCCAGCATCCGAGATGCAGCGCTATGCCATCGACCTGCGCTCGATGACCCAGGGGCGCGGCCTGTACACCATGCGCCTGTCGCATTACGAGCCGACGCCATCGCACATCATGGAGCAGGTGGTCGCCGAGGCGAAGCGCGAACAGCAGGAAACCGAATAGTCTTAGAAAGCAGACTCTGTCAGCTTTCCAGGGACCGGGTTTTGCCGAAAAGCCCGGTCCCTCTATTTCGCGAGCCTGTTGGACAAGGCCCACCAGTTACGTTATACTCCGCTGCAGAGGTGAATGCATGATCGCACGCGATTTCCCCGGCAAAGGTAAGGTTGCCGCACTCAGGACGAGCCCCGAGACCGTGCTGGACGACATCGGCCGGCTGATGGACCTGGCCGGTTACCGGGCCGCGCTGCCGGTCGATCACGAGACCGTCCTCAAGGTGAACATCTCCTGGCAGACCTGGTACCCCGCCTGCTCCACCACGCCGTGGCAGATCGAGGGGGTGGTGCGCAAGCTGCAAGCGGATGGCTACAAGAACCTGGCGGCCGCGCACAACAAGACGGTGGTGGTGGACGCCTACGTGGGCGAGCGCAACAACAAGCACAAGGCCGTGGTGGACGCCTATGGCCTGCGCAACGTGCATCTCTACGAGCCGGAGGTCACATGGGTACGCTACACGCCCAAAGCGCCCATGCTGGTCCTCGACCAGATTTTCCCCGAGGGCATCCTTCTGCCGCAGTTCTTCTTCGACAAGAATGTCATCCACCTACCCACCGTCAAGACCCACGTTTTCACGACCATCACGGGGGCGATGAAGAACGCTTTCGGCGGGCTGCTGACCGAGAAACGCCACTGGACGCACAGCGTGATTCACGAGACGGTGGTGGATCTGTTGGCCATCCAGCAGGAGATCCAGAGCGGCGTTTTCGCGGTCATGGACGGCACCTTTGCCGGGGATGGGCCTGGGCCGCGCGCGATGCGCTGGCACGAGAAGGACATCTTGCTGGCCTCGGCCGATCAGGTGGCCATCGACGCCGTTTCGGCCAAGATCCAGGGCTTCAATCCGATGGATCTGCAGTTCATCCGGCTGGGCCACGAGCTGGGGCTGGGGGTCGGCGACCCGAAGGACATCGAGATCGCCGGCTACGACGTCTCGGCGGAAGACTGGCACTTTGTGCAGGAGGACACCTTTGCCAGCCGTGGCCAGAAACTGATCTATCATGGCCCGCTCAAGCCGTTCGAGAACGTGCTGCTGCGCACACCATTGGTGCCCTGGAGCTATTTTGCCTCGAACTTCTATCACAACGTTTACTGGTACCCGTTTGTGGGCCGTGAGCGGGTGGCGTCGGCCTTGGATACGAAGTGGGGCCGCCTCTTCCGCAGCTACGGCGACGGTAAGGTGGTGATGCCGGGCGTCGAACCGCGCACGACCGCCGTGGCAGGCGCGACCCTGCTCGGCCTGCTGATCGCCGGCGGGTTCTTGTTGCGCGGCGGGCGTAACGGCGGTGGCCATAACGGCGGCGGCCGCAACGGCCGCGAGCGGAACGGTCAGGAGTGATGGCCGGTCGGCTGTGGCGCGTGGATTTTCACACCCATACCCGTTTTTCTGGCGACTCGCTGACCGATCCCGAGGCGCTGGTGGCCGGGGCGCGCCGGGCCGGGCTGGATCGCATTGCCGTCACCGACCACAACACCACCGAAGGTGCGCTCATCGCCCGTCGCCTGGCGCCCGACCTGGTGATCGTCGGCGAGGAGATCAACACGGCCGGCGGCGGGGAGCTGATCGCCTACTATGTCCGCGAGGCCCTGCCGCCTGAGTTGCCGCTGGATGAGGCCCTGCGCCGCCTGCGCGAGCAGGGGGCGGTGATCAGCGTGTCGCATCCGTTTGACCGCTGGCGGGGTTCGGCGATGGGCGAGGCGCTCACACGGCAGATAGTGGATCGGGTGGATGCCCTGGAAATCTTCAATGCCCGTTGCCTCTCGATGGGCGACAACGCCGGCGCGGCGGCCCTGGCGCGCGAGCACGGCAAGGGCCTCACCGCCGGCAGTGACGGGCACACGGTGCGCGAGTTGGGGCGCGGCTATGTGAGCCTGCCCCCCTTCGAGGATAACCCGGCTTCTCTGCTTGCCAGCCTCAAACAGGCCCAACCGGGCGGGCGGCTGAGTGGCGTCTGGCCGCACTTCGCCAGCACCTATGCCAGGTGGAGAAAGCGTTTCTGAAAGAGCAATCCCTTAAGCCTGGTTGCTTTGCTTGCCGGCCTCCTGGTCTCGCTCGCCGCCCGCGGTGGTGCCGGCCGCGCTCTGGTCGGTCCTCGTCTGGTCGTTCGATCGCTACGAGCGCGAGCCGCTCCCCCTGGCGGTCGCCACCTTCTTATGGGGGGCATTGCCTGCCGCACTGGTCGCGCTGCCGATCGAGGCGGCGTTCTCTTGGGTGCGCAGCGAGTTGGCGGACGAGGTCGGGCTGACGATGACGACGGTGGACTATGAGAGCCTGCCATCGCTGCGCGGCCGCCCGGCGGGTAGGCGGTTTTGAGGCGGCGCGCCTGGCCGGGCAGTTCCAACAGCAGGCGAGCGAGCTGGCTTTTCACAAGCACCGGGTGCGGGTGCGCGGCGGGGACGACCGCGCGCTGAAGTGGATCGCCGACCGGACGCGCCGCCTGGTCGATCTACGCTCCCGGCTGGTGCAAGTCATCACAAATTGACTTTTCGTGTAGCCAATGGACTATCCCAGGGATTTGCAGGTTAGGCGGCTTTTCCTTGATGACCGGCAAATAGGCGGCGTGGTTGAAGACGGGCTCGCGCTGCACGTAGTAAATGCTCCGGGGCGCCGGGAGGGCCGCGCTAAGCCAGGCGACGTGCAGCCTGCCGGCGCCGCTGACGGCGCAGTCGACCCGTTGAGGGGCCGGCCAATCCCCGTTGATGGTTTCGGTGGCCCACCACGCCGCGTCGTACTGCGGGGGGCGCACGCGGTGCAGCAACGACTTGCCTGCCAGCCAGAACACTTCGACGTATTGCTGGGGGTCGCAACGGACGGCCGGCGCCCGGCAGTCCTGGCCGGCGGCTGAGATCACCTCGGGTTACGACCAACCGTTCGGGCGCAGGTCGCTGTAGACGATCCCATACAGGCCTTCTTGTTCTTCTAGCCAGGCGAGGTGGCACGTGCCGATGGCCGTGGTGGCGAGGCTGGGCATGATCGAGTGCTTGAGCGGGGTATCGGACACGGTCAACGGCAGGCTCCAGACGCCGTTCCGCCTGGCGCTGGGAAATATGTCCCAGGGGCCATTGTTTCCCTGGCGGT
>JADGQF010000362.1 GCA_017882045.1 Anaerolineales bacterium | reverse complement strand
AGCGGCAGTTCCGGGTCATTCGGGATCTGGCTGTAGGCGTCGATACCGGTTTGCCGGCAGTAGACGTCGCGCAGCATTTGCCCGACATCGCGCTGGTTGCGCTGGGCCGGCAGACCGCCGTTGATGGCGCAGGCGCCGACGGCCACCAGCGTCTTGCAATGGACCCGGAAGTCGCGCAGCACCTGCACGTTTTCGGTGTTGCACAGCCCGCCTTCGATCAAGCCGATATCGCAGCGGCCAATGGTCTTGATGTCGGTCAGCGGCGAGCGGTCGAACTCGACCAGGTCCAGCAGTTGCAACAGGCGTTCGTCAATATCCAGGAACGACATGTGGCAGCCAAAGCAGCCGGCCAGAGAAACCGTGGCCAGCTTGAGCTTGCGCGGCGCGTGCAGCGGGGGCGCCACGCCAGTGGCCAGCGGGTTCATGGCGTGCCCTCCTCGCTCTGTGACACCGGCTTGAGGTCAAAGCGGCGCTGGCCAATCGGTATCGCAAATCCCTGCCGCTTGGGCAGCAGGGCACCCACCGGGCAGACGTGGGCGGCATGGTCGCTGGCCGCGATCGCACTGTCGCCCAGCAGGCCGCTTGGGCTGTTGACCAGCAGGTGCGCGCCAATGCCGTGGCCGCCGATGGCAAACACGTCCTTGCCGTCCAGATCGTGGCTGGCGCGCACGCACAGCTCGCACAGGATGCAGCGGTTCAGGTCGAGCAGCAGATCCGGGTGACTGGCATCCAGCGGGCGGTTGGGGTAAAACTCCTCAAAGTGCGGGCCGGTCATGCCGGCTTCGTAGGCGGTGGCCTGCAGCCGGCAGTTGCCGCTCTTTTCGCACGACGGACAGAAGTGGTTACCTTCGACAAACAGCATCTGCAGCAGGGTGCGGCGTTGGGTGCGCAGCTCCTCGGTATTGCTCTCGACGTTTTGCCCGGCACTGGCCTGCACCGTGCAGGCCGCGCCCATGCGACCATTGACCTTGACCGTGCACAGGCGGCAGGAGCCGTGCGCATGAAAACCCGCATGCCAGCACAGGTGCGGGATGTAGCAGCCGGCACGCGTGGCTGCCTGTAGGATGCTGTCGCCCGGGCCAAATTCAATCTCCTGGTCGTCGAGCGTGAAGGTGCCCGGCTGCAGGCTGTCGACGCGGTTGGCGCTCATGTCAGCGTTTCCAGATGCGCGCCGGTGTCGTCGCGCCCGGTCGCCAGGCGCGCCTGCGACAACTCGGCGTCGAGGTCGAAACCGGGCACGAAGTGCAGGGACTTCAAGTGCTGCTCAAAGGCCGGACGGAATTTGGCAATGCTGTCGCGCAGCGGATTGCAGGCCGCCGCGCCCAGGCCGCAGTGGGTCGCGCCGTGCATCAGCTTATCCAGCTCAAACAATTCGTCCAGATCCTGACTCGAACCATGACCGCGCTGGAGCTTGTCCAGACGGCGCACCACCAGTTCGGTGCCGACCCGGCACGGGGTACAGAAACCACAACTTTCGTGCGCGAAAAAATGGGCGAAATTGCGCGCCACCTGGAACATGTCCCGTGAACGGTCGAACACCATAAAGGCGCCGGCAGTCGGCACGTCCTCAAAGCCGATGTGCCGACCGAACTCGGAGGCCGACAGGCAGACGCCGGAGGGACCGCCGACCTGCACCGCCTGGGTGTCGCTGGCGCCGCAGTCTTCCAGGATGTGGCCGATGCGCGTGCCAAACGGGTATTCGTACAGGCCGGGGCGTTCGCAATCGCCCGAGACCGAGTGGATTTTGGTGCCGGTTGACTGCGCCGTTCCGATGCCGGCCCACCATTCGGCCCCATTGAGCGCGATGTGGCTGACGGCGCAAAAGGTTTCAACGTTGTTGACCGTGGTCGGCTGGCCCAGATAGCCGCACTCGACCGGAAACGGTGGCCGGATGCGCGGCGTGCCACGCTTGCCTTCCAGCGATTCGATCAACGCCGACTCTTCGCCACACACATAGGCACCGGCACCGACGTGAATTTCGATGTCGAAGTCGAAGCCGCTCTGGCCCTGGATCGAGCTGCCAAGCAAGCCTTGCTGGCGCCGGCGCTGCAACAGCGCCTGCAGGTGTTCCAGCAGATAGCGGTATTCGCCACGCAGGTACATCAGCCCGCGTTGAGCTCCGACCGCCAGTGCGGCGATCGTCATGCCCTCGATCACGCTGTCGGCGTAGCTGGTCAACAGCACCCGGTCCTTGAAGGTGCCGGGCTCGCCCTCGTCTGCGTTGCACACCACGTAGCGCATCAGACCTGTGGCGTTGCGACAGAGCTGCCATTTGGTGCCGGTGGCGTAACCAGCGCCGCCGCAGCCACGCAGTCTGGAACGTTTGAGCTCATCGATCACGCCCTGCGGCCCGCGCGCCAGCGCTGCGGCCAGGCTCTGTCCGGGCCCAGGCTGCGGACCGAGCTTGACGTCGGCACGCCGGATTTGATCGTCCACCTGCGACCATTCGGCCGGCCACAGAGCCGGTGCGACCTGCTGTTCGATCAAGGCCGCCATCTGTTCGATGCGCTCGGACGTCAGGCGCGTCAACACCTGCCGGTGGTTGATCAGAGCGGCCGGGCCCTGGTCACCCAGCCCGGTGCAGGAGGTGGTGGCGACACTGACGCGGCCGTCGCCACGCATTTGATTCGGTGCCACTTTGAGCCGCTGGCACAGCTCAAGCAGCAAGCCCTCGCTGCCGAGCAGGCGATCGGTAATGTTATCGCTGAACAAAACACGATAAACACCGACCGGTTGTGTGTGAAAAAAACGGTAAAACCCGGCCACGCCCTCGACATGGGCCAGGGTCACACTGAGCGCCGCAGCGATCTGGCTCAAGGCTTCACGCGGCAGCCAGCCTTGCACAGCTTGAAATTCCCGCAATAACTGCACCAACGCGTGCCGGTCGTTGTGGTGGCGAGCCAGCAATAACGACAGTTCCGCGGCGGCAGGAATTGAACGATTGATTTGCACGGGACAGGAGCAAAGCCAATAGGGCTTTGAGGCACAGTTTAGCAAAGCGCTGCGGAGCATGCTGGAGCCTGGGGCACGGGCAGAGTCGGAGGGTCTTTTTTGCAACCCGTCATTCGAGCGGCAAAACTCGGGTAAATTGCGCCTATGCCATTGTCTGAAGTGCGCCGCAAGGCGCAGCCCCCCAATTTCTCACAAGTCGAGTTTCGCAATGCGCTGGGCATGTTTGCCACGGGCGTGACGATCGTGACCGCCCGCACGCCTGAGGGCCAGCTGGTCGGGCTCACCGCCAACTCATTCAACTCGGTGTCGCTGGCGCCGCCGCTGGTGCTGTGGAGTCTGGCCCGGGCGGCCGCGTCGATGTCCGCTTTCAGCACCGGCTCGCACTACGCCATCAACATATTGGGGGCCGATCAAAAAGCGCTGGCCCGGCGTTTTGCGACCCGGGGGGTGGACCGTTTTGCTGACGTGCAGTTTGTCGAGGGCGTCGGCGGCGCGCCGCTGCTGGCCGGGGCCGCGGCCACCTTTGAGTGCTTCAACCGCAGCCGCTATGAAGAGGGCGATCATGTGATCTTTGTCGGCGAGGTGGAGCGTTGCACGCACCGCGCTGGCGCCTCGCCCCTGTTGTTTCACGGTGGCAAGTTCTACACCGAGCACCCCTTGTAGGGTGGCGATCCGATGCATGGACCGAAGGCCGCAGCCATGACCCGGCGCAAAGAGCACCTGGACGGCATCGCCGTCGGCCTGCTGCTGGGCTGCTGTCTGTTTTGGGGCTTTCAGCAGGTGCTGGTGAAGGCCACCATTGCTGATGTGCCACCGGTCTTTCAGGCCGCCCTTCGCTTCGTCGGCGCCACGCTGCTGCTGTGGCTCTGGTGTGCGTGGCGTGGTGTACGACTTTTCACGCGAGACGGCACGCTCTGGGCCGGGTTGCTAGCGGGCAGCTTGTTTGCCCTTGAGTTTGCCTGCCTCTATGCCGGTCTGCAGTTTTCGGCAGCCTCGCGCCTGACAGTGTTTCTCTACACCTCACCGTTCTGGGTCGCGCTGTTGCTGCCTCTTTTTGTAACTTCCGAGAAGCTGCGCCCGGTGCAGTGGTTGGGCCTGACACTGGCCTTCGTCGCG
>JADGQF010000361.1 GCA_017882045.1 Anaerolineales bacterium | reverse complement strand
GTGACGCCAAAGGCCGGCCTGGACGATGCAGCTACGCAGACGAAGAAGATGATGACCGACGCCGGATACTACAAGTAATAGGCCAGAGGCCACTCAAGCTTCAAGCGCCGGGCTTTTCGCTGCGAGTCCGGTGGCCCAGGTTCTGAGGGCCGCTCCCGGCTCATAGCGGCAGAGCCCACCACTCCCCGGCCTTCTTCTCTCGGCGCAAAAGAGGCGCAAAAGAGAAGAAGGCCGGGGCGATAAGAAAAGTTTACGAGGAAATTTTATGGCCGTAAAACCCCTTGCGCGACAGCGCGGCGTCACCCAGGGCGGTCGGAGCTTCGCTCTCAAAGAGAGCGTGTATCTGCCTGTCGCTCTGTTGGTGCCCGGCTTCCTGGTCATCTTGTTGGTCGTCGGCTTTCCGATGCTCTACTCTTTGTTCCTGAGCTTTACCAATTACACCCTGATCAACAGGAGCCTGCATCTGGTCGGCTTGCAAAACTACATTACGCTCTTCCAGGATCCGGTGTTCGGGCAGGCTTTCGGCCGTACCATGCTCTTCATGACCCTGGCAGTCAACCTCGAATTCTTGCTCGGCCTGGGGATCGCCCAACTCATGGCCAAGGTCATACGCGGCCAGGGCTTTTTGCGCACGCTTATGATGATCCCGATGATGTTTGCGCCCATTCTCGTCGGGTTCCAGTTCAAATGGTTTTTCAACGACCAGGTGGGGCTGGTCAACAACATCCTCTTCTCGCTCACCGGCAAAATGCACATTATCCCCTGGTTGGTAGACGTGCCGCTCGGCTTTATCAGCATTCTAGTCGCTGAGATTTGGATGGGCACGCCTTTCATGGTCATTATCCTGGAAGCCGGCATTTTGTCGCTTCCCGTCGAGCCATTCGAGGCGGCCGACGTCGACGGAGCTTCGGGTTGGCAGAAGTTTCGCCATCTGACCTGGCCCATGCTGATGCCTTTCATTTACACCGCCATGGCCATTCGCTCGCTGGACCTGGCGCGCGTCTACGATGTGGTCAGCATCATGACTGGCGGCGGTCCCGCCAACCGCACCGAGCTGATCTGGACTTACGTCTACCGCCTGGCGTTTACCGGTCATAACTACTCGCTGGGCAGCGCCATGTCTTATGTGACCGTGGCGATCAGCTTTTTGTTCACCTGGTACTTGTTCACGAACGTTATCAAGAGCCGTTGAGAGGGAAGGTAATGGCAGCCAAGGTCAACGCCTCCACCAAGCTGCGCGCCGGCCGTTTTACTCGGGCGGGGCGCCGGCGCACGCCTGTCGACGTCCTGCGCGATACTGTTCTCTGGGTCATCATCCTGATTTTCTTCCTGCCCGCGCTCTGGATCATCCTCACTTCGATACGGCCCAACGTGGAAATCAACACGCGCCCGCCCGTTTGGATCCCTTCGGCCCTGGATTTCACGTCCTACAAGATTCTCTTTGGCATGCCGACGCCTCAGGGCTCCTTCGACATGGGCGCAAGCATCCCGGTCGCCAGTTATGCGCGGAACTCGTTCGTCATCGCCCTGGTGAGCACGCTCATCGCCCTGACCCTGGGTACGTTGGCCGGCTATGTGTTCGCCCGCTTCCGCTTCAAGGGCAAAAACGGGATTTTCCTTTCAATGATGCTGCTGCGCGCCGTGCCCGGCGTGGCGCTCAGCTTGCCGTTGTTCATCCTGTTCGTGCGCATCGGCCTCTCGGACAAGATCGTTGGCATGATCATCGCCTATTCGGCCATGAACATACCGTTCACGGCCTGGCTGATGGACGGCTTTTTCCGCGCCGTTCCAGAAGAACTGGACGATGCGGCCCTGATCGATGGCTGCTCGCGCTGGACATCGTTCTTGCGCGTCGGTCTGCCCCTGGCTCTGCCCGGTGTGGCGGCCAGCGGGATCTTTGCTTTCCTGACCAGTTGGAATGAGTTTGCGCTCTCGACTGTCATCACCCGCACGCCTGCCTCGCGGACATTTCCGCCTGCGCTGTACGAGTTCACCGGCTCGTTTGTGTCAGACTGGCGTGGTATGACGGCGTTGTCGGTCCTCATGCTGATCCCGGCGGTCATCTTCGTGGCCCTGGTGCAGCGCCAGTTGATGGAAGGGCTGACGTCGGGCGCGGTCAAAGGTTAATGGCTATGTCCACAATCAATGAGGAGCGGGAATCATGGCTAACGTGCGAAGTATCAAGATGAATCCGCCTCGCAACCGGCTGGTCGGCGGGTTGCCCAAGATCGGCATCCGGCCGGCCATCGACGGACGGATGCGCGGCGTGCGCGAGTCGCTCGAAGAGCAGACGATGAACATGGCGAAATCCGTGGCGGCCCTGCTGACCGCCAATCTTCGCCATGCGAACGGCTTACCGGTCGAGGTCGTGATAGCGGATACCTGCATCGGCGGCGTAGCTGAGGCGGCGCGTACGGCTGAGAAGTTTGCGCGCGAGGGTGTCGGCGTCTCGCTCACGGTTACGCCGTGCTGGTGCTATGGCTCCGAAACCATGGACATGGACCCCCACGTGCCCAAGGCCGTGTGGGGCTTCAACGGCACCGAGCGGCCGGGCGCAGTGTACCTGGCAGCGGTGTTGGCCGGGCACAACCAGAAGGGCCTGCCGGCCTTCAGCATTTACGGCCATGACGTGCAAGACGCGGGCGACACCTCAATCCCGGCCGACGTACAGGAGAAATTGCTGCGCTTCGCGCGCGCCGGCCTGGCCGTTGCGACCATGCGCGGCAAGTCCTACCTGGGGCTCGGCAGTGTCTCTATGGGGATTGCGGGATCGATCGTCGACAACGGCTTCTTCGAGGATTACCTCGGCATGCGGGTTGAATCGGTTGACATGATCGAGTTCGCCCGTCGCTGGGATGAATGCATTTACGACGAGGAAGAGTTCCAGACCGCCATGGCCTGGGTGCGCGAGAACTGTGCGGAAGGCCGCGATCACAATGCTCCTCAGGCCCAACGCACCCGTGCTCAGAAGGACCAGGACTGGGAGCGCGCGGTCAAGATGGCGATGATCGGGCGTGACCTGATGGTCGGCAACCCACGCCTGGCCGAACTGGGGTTCGGTGAGGAAGCGTTGGGACACAACGCCATCCTTTCCGGCTTCCAGGGCCAACGCCAGTGGACGGATTATCTGCCTAATGGCGATTTCATGGAAGCGATCCTGAACTCGTCGTTTGACTGGAACGGCATCCGCCAGCCGTACCTGGTCGCAACTGAGAACGACAGTCTCAACGGCGCCTGCATGCTGTTCGGTCACCTGCTGACGAACCGGGCGCAGATCTTCGCCGACGTGCGTACCTACTGGAGCCCCGCCGCGGTGAAGCGCGTGACGGGCTACGAATTGTCGGGCCGGGCAGCCGGCGGCATGATCCACTTGATCAACTCTGGCGCCGCCACCCTGGATGCGACCGGCGAGATGGCCTATGACGGCATGCCGGTTATGAAGGCCTGGTGGGAGATCACGCCCGAGGAGGTCGGCAAGTGCCTGGACGCGACGGAATGGTACCCGGCCAACACCGGTTATTTCCGCGGCGGCGGCTATTCCTCGGGCTTCTTAACCAAAGGCGGCATGCCCGTCACCATGAGTCGTCTCAACCTGATCAAGGGCCTTGGGCCGGTGCTGCAGATCGCCGAGGGCTACACGGTCGAACTGCCCGCTGACGTGCACGCCGCGCTCAACGAGCGCACTGACCCGACCTGGCCGACGCATTGGTTTGCTCCTAACCTGACCGGCAGCGGCCCGTTCCGCGACGTGTATTCGGTCATGAATAACTGGGGCGCCAATCACGGCGCGGTAAGCTATGGCCACGTGGGCGCCGATATGATCGCCCTGGCCGCGCTACTGCGCATCCCCGTGACCATGCACAACGTTCCGGAAGAGCAGATCTTCCAACCCAGCGCCTGGTCCGCTTTTGGCGCCCTCGATCCGATCGGCGCGGACTATCGGGCCTGCGCCAACTTCGGCCCACTTTACGGCAAGCGCTAAGAAAACGTTAGGCCGATCCGACCGTTAAGAGAAGCCAGGAGACGGGATCCCGCCTCCTGGCTTCTTTTGTGTTGCGGCGCTATGCGC
>JADGQF010000121.1 GCA_017882045.1 Anaerolineales bacterium | reverse complement strand
CGGTTCGCAGTCGTCCGGCAACCCGAGGCCGGTGACCCAGATCATCGTCAAGTATCGCTCGTCACAACTGGCCAACCGGGCTGAGGCAGCGCTCCCAGAACGCCTGGCGGCGCTCAGCAGCGCGGCCGGTGTCACCCTGCAATACCGCCGGCCAATGTCCGGCGGCGCGCACGTCTTGAGCCTGCCCGGCCCGTTGCCCGATAACGAAGCCTGGGCGATCGCTGCCCGGCTGGGGGCCTTGCCAGACGTGGAGTTTGCCGAGCCGGATGAGATTCGCCAGCCCCTCTTGGGCCCCAACGATCCGAATTATGCGCAGCAATGGGACTTGTTTGATGCACAGGGTGGGATCGACTTGCCCGGGGCATGGGATCTCACCACCGGTTCGAGCAACGTCGTGATCGCCGTGCTCGACACCGGCATCATCACTCATGCCGACTTGGCCGGCCGCATCCTGCCCGGCTACAATTTCATCACCAGTCCGTTCATGGCCGGGAACAATTTCGGGCGCGGCCCGGATGCGAGCGACCTGGGCGACTATGTGACGGCCGCCGATCCGAATAACAACGTCTGTCCCGGCCAAGGGACGAGCAAGAGCAGTTGGCACGGCTCGCATGTGGCCGGCACGATTGCCGCATCTTCGAACAACAACCTGGGCGTGACCGGCATCAATTGGGTATCGCAGATCCTGCCTGTGCGCGTCCTGGGTAAGTGCGGCGGCATGGATTCCGACATCCTCGACGCGATGCACTGGGCGGCCGGGATGGCGGTTCCCGGCGTGCCGAGCAACCTGCACCCGGCGCAGATTCTCAATATGAGCCTGGGAGGCCCGGTCACGCCGGGCACCACCGGTTGCCCCGCTGCCTGGCAGGCGACGGTCAATGACCTGGTAGGCGCCGGCAAGCTGATCGTCGTGGCTGCAGGCAACAGCAACACGGACGTAAGCAATTTCGTGCCGGCCAACTGCACTGGGGTGATGGCGGTCGCGGCCACCACCAAGAGCGGCGCGCGCGCCACTTACAGCAACTACGGCCCTGGCGTTGCCATCAGCGCGCCGGGCGGCGATTCGAGTTGGCCGATGCCATCTTGGCAGATCCTCTCGACGGCGAACAGCGGGGTGCAAGGGCCTGATGCCTCTCCCAAAGGTGATACGTACGCTCTAAAAATGGGGACAAGCATGGCGGCACCGCACGTCGCCGGCGTGGCTTCGTTGGTATTGTCGATCAACCCCGGTCTCAGCCTGGCCCAACTGCGCCAGATACTGCAGTCTACGGCGCGCGCCTTCCCGGCCGGCAGTAATTGCACGACCGCTAGCTGCGGGGCGGGTATCGTGGACGCTTATGCTGCGCTGAAGTCTATCGCCATGCCAGCCATCACCAGTCTATCCCCGCCATTTGTCGAGGCAGGTGGCCCGGCCTTTAGCCTGACGGTGGACGGCTCGAATTTCCTGGCGAATGCCGTGGTCTACTGGAACGGCTCGCCAAGGCCGACGACCGTGGTCAACTCAGGGCGACTGAGTGCCAGCATCAGCGCCGCCGACATCGCCCAGGTGGGTATTGCCACCATCACGGTGGCTAACGCGGCGCCGGGGCTGACATCCGGACCGGCCGTCTTCGCCATTGCCAGCCCACTGTCTCTGCGCAGCTACCTGCCGCTGTTGCGCCGCTAGCGGACGGGCTGCGTCAAATCCTGACGCAACCTTTCACAACCGAGTTGCATCCAATCAGCAGTGGTTAGGTAGGCCATTACACCAGAGGGAGGAACAACTTAATGGAAACCAAGACGTTTCAGGCGCCGGCTATCTCTTGCGGCCATTGCACCATGACCATTCAGCGCGAATTGGCGGAACTGGCCGGTGTCACGGCGGTCAAGGCCGACCAGCAGACTAAGCTGGTTACGGTCAGTTGGGATGCGCCCGCCGACTGGGCCAAGATCAAGCATCTGCTCGAAGAAATCGGCTACCCGCCCGCCAACTGATCTGTTTGCAGGGCGGAAAAAGAGAGGATGTAGAACAATCCAGGGTTGCTCTGCGTCCTCTCTTTTTCTTGCGAAACCGGCCGTCAGAGGCCCAGGATGTACGCCAGTTTCATCACCGTGAAGCGATTGCGCAGGTAGTGGGCGTACTTCTCGGCCATGGCCACTTCGTTCTCATTCAACCCTAACGCCCGGGTATCGGCCGGTCCGCCCACCGTGCGCAGTAATTCCACCAGGTCGGCCGGCGCAGGGACGGTTGCGGCGATGGCCTGGATATCCTGCCAGCGCTCCACGATCTTTGCCTTTAACTGCCCGAAGCTCTCGGCCGTCATGTCGAGGAACGGCGCTTGCTCCAGAATCGACTGGCCTGCCACCGCGCCGAAGACGTTCTGAAGGAGCGCGATCTCGCGTTCGCGGTCCGGCAGCGGGGTAGCTGCCAGCCGGACGCTGACCTCATCCCGGGTCATGTGCCTGATCTTCTCATAACGGCGCGCGACCAGGGTGGTCGCCACCCCGACCTTGGCGCCATGCAGGATCGCCGGGCGGCCTTCCTTCAGCAGCGTCATCTCCCAGTAGTGTGACAGGTGGTGCTCAGAGCCGCCGGCCGGGCGCGAATTGCCGGCCTCCACCATGCACAACCCGGTTTCGATCAGTCCTTCCATCTGGCTGCAGATGCCCGCTTCTCCGGCGCGCCTGATCTGCTCGGCGTTGGCCATGCACCGGTTGAGCGCGCGCCGGGCCCGCTGATCGATCGCCTCGTCATAAGGCTCATCCCAGAGGATGGCGCCCAGTTCCCAATCGGCCAGTGAGGTGTATTTGCCCATCATATCGCCGAAGCCCGACGCGATCATCAAGCGCGGGGCCGCGCGCAGGGTCATCTCGTCGGCGAACACGGCGAGAGGCGGCTGGGTCTGGACGGTCTGTTTCCAGCGGCCGATGACCATCGGCGCGCCGACGGAGGTGAAGCCATCGACGGACGCGGCGGTCGGGACGGAGATAAAGCCGGTGCGGGTCCGGTGGCTGGCGAAGCGCACGATATCGGTCAGCGTGCCGGAGCCGACCGCCAGATATGGCCGCCCGTCAATGGGCGCCTCCAGTAATACTTGTACGACGTAGTGCTCGTCCGGGATCACTTCACGGCCGGTCAGGACGATGGTCTTAACCGCGAAACCGCCTTGGGTCAGCGCGTTTTCGAGACGCTGGCCGAGGGCCGCGTAAGTGTTTTCGTCCGCTACCAGGGTAAAGCGGTCGAATTTCTGCGCGCGGCAGTAACGTATGAGTTCGGGGATGGCATCGCTGCCGATGTACACGGGCAATTGGGGTTTCATGATCGCTCCTTCCGTCAGGTGGATGAAGTTATACCATACCTAGCCCGCTCTTGCACATGAGGGCTTTTTGCGCTATCTTACCCTTCACTGGCACAAGGAGGGGTAACGCTATGGCAGAGTTGGCCGACTTTCTCGCAGTAGACCTGGGCGCCTCGGGCGGGCGCGTTTTGCTGGGACGTTGGGATGGCAACGCTTTCGATCTGCAAGAGGTGCACCGCTTTCCTAATGGGCCGGTAGCCGTGCTGGGGCACCTGCACTGGGACGTCCTGCGACTATGGGGCGAGATCCAGGCAGGCCTGGCGCGCTACGGAACCCGCGTTGACGGTCATCTGGCGGGCATCGGCCTCGATACCTGGGGTGTGGATCTCGGCCTGCTGGACGGCGCCGGGCGGTTGCTCGGGAACCCTTATCATTACCGCGACTCGCGCACTAACGGCGTGCTCGAGCGGGCTTTCCGGCGAGTCCCCCGCCGCGAAATCTTCGAGCAGACCGGCATCCAGTTCATCCAGTTCAACACCCTCTTTCAGCTCTTCAGCATGCTCGAAACTGCCGAACCGCAGTTGGCGGCGGCGGAGGACATGCTCATGATGCCGGACCTCTTCCATTACTGGCTCACCGGCCGCAAGGTGGCGGAGTACACCATTGCCAGCACCAGCCAGATGCTCGACGCTCGCACACGCTGCTGGGCCGCGGCTCTGCTCGACCGGTTCGGCATCTCAGAGCGCCTGCTCCCCGAGATCGTATCCCCTGGCACGATCCTTGGACCCACGCGCGCAGAAGTTGTGGACGAGGCGTGTCTGCATGCAACCGTGCCCGTCATTGCAGTGGGCAGTCACGATACTGCCAGTGCGGTGGCCGCGATCCCGGACCTTGACGCCGACAGCGCCTACATCAGCAGCGGCACCTGGAGTCTGATCGGTATGGAAGTGCCCGAGCCCATCATCAACGACCAGGCCCTGGCGCTGAACTTCACCAACGAAGGCGGCGTTGCCAACACGATTCGCCTCCTGAAAAACGTGACCGGTCTGTGGCTGCTACAGGAGAGCCGGCGCCAGTGGCAGCGCGAGGGTCACGACCTCAGCTGGGATCAGTTGCTGGCCCGGGCGGCCCAGGCCGAGCCCTTCCATAGCCTGATCGATCCGGATGCCCCGGATTTCATGGCTCCCAGCGATATGCCGGCGACGATCCGTGCCTACTGCCGGCGCGTCGGCCAGCCTGAGCCCGATAGCGTGGGCGCAGTGGTGCGCTGTTGCCTGGAGAGCGTGGCCCTTAAGTCGCGCTGGGTGATCAGCTCGGTAGCGACGCTGGCCGGCCGCCAGCCTAACGTGGTTCGGATTGTGGGCGGCGGCTGCCAGAACCGCCTGCTCTGCCAGTTCACGGCCGATGCTTGCGAGCTGCCGGTCCTGGCGGGACCGGTCGAAGCGACTGCGATGGGCAATCTGATGGTCCAGGCGATTGCCATCGGTTACCTGCCGGACGTGGCTGCGGGCCGCCGGGCAGTGGGCGCCTCAGCACGGCGGGAGACCTACGAGCCACAGAATGCGCCTGCCTGGCGGGATGCTTACGCCCGGTTCACGCGCTTACTAGAGGCTTAAGATGCCAGGCGCCGGTTGGCGAGTGATGAGATGGAGGTAGGATATGCAAGCTGTTGTCTTTCCAAAAGCCGAAGTGCTGGCCGTAGAACGCGTTCCGGACCCGATCTGCGCGCCGGATGAAGTCGTGGTGCGCGTGGCCGCGACCGGCATATGCGGCACGGATCTACACATATTTCGCAACGAGTACATGTCGGATTTCCCGGTCATCCCCGGTCACGAGTTTGGCGGCGTGATCGTGGAAGTGGGCAAGGATGTCACGGATTTCAAGCTGGGCGAGCGGGTGGCAGTGGACCCCAACCTCTACTGCGGCCACTGCTACTTTTGCCGCAACGAGCAGTCTAACCATTGCCTGAACTGGCAGGGCGTGGGCATCACGCGGCCGGGGAGCTTTGCCGAGTATGTCGCCGCTCCGGCGCGCGCGGCCTATAAGCTGCCCGAAGGCCTCAGCGATGCGCAGGCGGCGTTCATCGAACCGGTGTCGTGCGTGGTCCATGCGTTGAAGCGCTTGCGTGTCTGGCCAGGTGACGAGGTGCTGATCTTCGGGGCGGGGCCGATGGGCTTGATCCTGGTGCAGGCGCTGCGACACAGCGGGGCCTCACAGGTCGTCATCGTCGAGAAGCAGGCGGAGCGCCTGGCGCTGGCCCGCCAACTGGGCGCTACGGCGGCGATCAGCCCCGGACCCGACCTGGACGCGGCCCTGCGCGCGCGGGCGCCCTATGGCTACGCGATCGTCGTGGACGCGACGGGCGTGCCAGCGGTCATCGAGACGGAGTTCCAGTACTTGAAACCGCGTGGCCAGTTCCTGCAATTTGGGGTTGTGCCCAAGAATGCGACCATTCGCTTCAGCCCGTATGACCTGTTCCAACACGACTGGACAGTCATCGGCAGTTTCGCTCTGTGCTACACTTTTCAGCCGGCCATTGCCTGGCTGGCCAATGGCGTGGTCGACATCAACCCGCTGATCAGCCACAGCGTGCCCCTGGCTCAGTTCCCGGCGGCCTTCGCGCAGTTCGCGGCCGGCCAGACTTTGAAGGTGCAGTTGCGGCCCGGTTCGGCCTGAACGGCAAGGTGGAGGGAGCCGCGCGCGCCCTCCAAAACCTGATTTTACCCGCAGCCGGGCTTCCCTCGCAGCTATGGCGGTGCACCATGCATACTCACCCCATTGCGACGGCTGATTGGGTTAGCAAATCGCGCTCGGCGTGGGCTCGCCTCACCGCCCCGGAATGGCTTTCGTGGCCGGTGCTCACGGCCGGCGAGCAGACCAGGCTTTCCTGGGCGCGTGTTGTGGAATCCTACGAGCAGCTCCCCGCTGTCTCTCGGGATCCCTTCTCAGCCCTGTTTCCTGGCGTGGTGCAACCCTTCCCCTATACCGTTCTCGCCCCGTCGCGCGAAGGCTTTCTCAATCGACTGAACCCGCAGTTGATCTCGATCCACCGCGACACCATCTATGTCCTGGAAAAGACCGGGAGCCGCGTCGACTCGACGTGCTACGCGTTGGCCGGCATTACCCATCTTGAGATCGGCACGATCCTGCTGAAGTCCTGGATCACCCTGCGCGGCGCTCGACCGCATAGCTTCGGTCCCGAGCGCATCGGGCGCCGGCGGTTTCCTGGTGTGCTCTATCGGCCTTAGCGGTGGCGACCGGCTCGAGCTCAAGTTCCAGGCAGAAAACCGGGCGAAGCTGGAGCGCTTCGAGGCCGTGCTGCGCGACTTCGTACCGGCATAAGGCCGGGCGTCATGGCTCCGGGCTTGCCCGCTTGTCCGCTTGCGGGTTCGGCGGTTCGGCATATCGTGCCGTTTGACAACTCGCCGGGAATCGCATATACTCGCGCTGAAAACGATTCCATGATATCGTTGTCAGTCGGGCTGAGGTAATGTTTGCCGACGATTAGCGATGTTGCGCGACGGGCGGGGGTGTCAACGGTCACTGTTTCGCGAGTCCTCAACCGCGAGCGGAACGTGAACTCGTTGACGCGCGAGCGCGTCGAGCGCGCTATCGCCGACCTCGGCTATGTCCCGAATGTCGTTGCACGCAGCCTCCGTTCGAAGCGCACTCACTCGTTGGCCCTGGTGCTCCCCGATGTCACGAACGCCTTCTGGACGACCATCGCACGCGGTGTCGAAGACGCAGCTCATAGCGTTGGCTACTCCGTTTTCCTCTGCAATACCGACGAAGACCCGGCCAAACAACAGATCTATATGCAGGTGATCGCGAGCCGGCGCGTTGACGGCGTGATCATCGCGCCTTGCGATGACGATGCAGCCCATCTCAGCGAATTGCGCCAGCGCAGCGTGCCGACGGTTATCATGGATCGCCGGATCGAGGGTTGGGAAGTGGACTCCGTTTGGGGCGACTCCATTTCGGGCGCGCGTGCCTTGATCCGCCACCTGATCAAGGTCGGGCACCGGCGCATCGCGATCATCACCGGGCCGTCACACGCCTCGACTGCCGACGACCGGGTGGCCGGCTATAGAATGGCGTTGGCGGAGGCCGGCATTCCTTTCGACCCCCGCCTGCTCAAGCGTGGCGAGTTCCGCGCGGCCTCAGGCGAACACCTGACCTACCAGTTGTTAGATGAGAGTGGTCCCAGGGAGGGTGGCGCGGCGCGAGGCGCGGCGCGAGGCGGTGCTCTCACGGCTATCTTTGCCGCAAACAACCTGATCGCGCTCGGCGTGTTGGATGCTTTGGAGAAGCGTGGGCTGCGGGTGCCGCAAGACCTGGCCCTGGTGTCGTTCGACGACTTGCCGGAGGCGTCGCGGCTGTTTCCCTTCCTCACCGTCGTGGCGCAGCCGGCCTACGAAATGGGCACCCATGCGGCCCAACTTCTTCTGAGCCGCCTGAACGGCGACACCTCGCCGGCCCGCCATGTTGTCCTGCCCACCCGGCTGGTCCTGCGCCACTCATGCGGGCGGCACCTGCACGAGACCGGTGAGGCGGCGCTCAGCCTGCCGCTCGCGCGTGGTGTTTCCACCGAAACAATCTTGGTCAAGCCGTTGGATCCTGAGGAAGTTCGCCAGATCGCGGCCCTCAACCGCCAGGCCGACCTGAACGGACCGGGCGGCTTTGAGCGCTCCAACGTGAAACGTGTCCTGACCGTGCTGCAGCATGGAGTGCCTGACCGGGTGCCACACGTCGAGTTGCAGATGGGCGGCAAGGCCATCTACGAGTATGCGCTGGAACGGGAGCTCAAGCATGACCCGGCGAATGGCTGGGCCGGGCCCTACACGGCAACTGCCGAAGACCAGGTTGAGTTCGCCCGCCGGCTCGGCATAGACGCAGTGGTCTGCGATTTTCAGGATCTTTCCGCATCTCTCACCGATCGCCTGAGCGCCCTGGAACTCTATTTGCGAGCGGCCCACGGCACGGGCGTCGGCGTGGGGGCGGCATTTGGTTCCTTTCTTGGCCCCGCTTTGTTCTCGCTGGGGCGTGACTGGCCACAACGCCTGCCACCCGGCGAAATGCTCCGCCTCGAGGAGGCGTTGGACAGTTGGCTGGTGCAACAGGCAAGGCTATTGCGCTCGGTCTGCGACCGTTTTGCCGAGGACCTGGCCTTTGTCCTGATCAGCGACACCCTGGCGGACGCCCGTGGACTGTTGTTGCCCAGTGAGGTCTTCGACCGGGTGTTTTGTGAGCGCATGCAGCGCTTGATCTCCCCGGCCCGCGAGCATGGCAAACCGGTTATCATGCGCAGCCCAGGCAAGCTCGACGACCTGCTGCCGATTCTGGTCGACCTTGGCGTGGCGGCGATCAATCCCCTGGAGCCGCAGCTCAACGACATTATCGCGATCAAGCAGCAGTGGGGAGACCGGCTGTCCCTGGTTGGAGACATCGCCGGCGATTTGCTGAGGCGGGGCAGCCCGGCCGAGGTCGAGGAGGCGGTGCGCGTGCAGTGTCTGAGGCTGGCGGCCGACGGTGGCTATATTCTGAGTTCGGCCGCCGGCATCGGCGACGGCGACGATATCCCGCCCGCCAATTTCGTTGCCATGGCGCGCGCCATACACAAGTTTGGAGGGTCAGGGTCATGATGCAACCGCGTGAGCGCTTCATGGCCACATTGAACGGGCAGCCGGTCGACCACGTACCCGTCTTCCCGCTGCTCATGTTCCTGGCCGCGGATCGCGCCGGTCTGACCTATCGACAGTTTGCGACAGACGGGAAGGCGCTGGCCGAGGCGCAGTTGGCCGCCCAGGAGCGTTATGCCCTGGACGCGATCACCGCTTGCTCCGATGCCTTCCGTCTCGCGGCCGACCTCGGCGGCGCTATGGTCTATCCCGAGAACAAGCCGCCCTACCTGGCCGGGCCTTTGATCACTTCCGGCGCCGATCTATCGTCGATGGGGCACCCAGACCCGACAAAAGGACGGATGGGAGACCGGCTGTCGGCGGTGCGCGCACTGGCGCATGCCGTCGGCGGACGGGTGGCGGTACTGGGCTGGGTGGACATGCCTTTTGCCGAGGCATGCTCCATCTGCGGCGTTTCCAGCTTCATGCTGTTGCTGAGGGACGAGCCCTTCACCGCCCACCGTATCCTGACCTTCCTCACCGACCTGGTGATCCAGTTCGCAGTGGCGCAGACCGAAGCCGGTGCGGACATGGTCGGAGCAGGCGACGCGGCGGCATCCTTGATCTCCCGCGCTAGCTATGTCGAGTTCGTGCTGCCTTACGAACAGCAGGTGTGCCGCGCCGTTCACGAGGCCGGCGGGTTGGTGAAGCTCCATATTTGCGGCAACACCAATCATCTGCTGGAGCCCATGGCCGCCAGCGGGGCGGACCTGTTCAATGTCGACCACCTGGTCCCATTAGAGCGGGCGCAGGCTGTTTATGCGGCGCACAACAAGTGCTTCAAGGGGAACCTGAATCCCGTGGTTGACATAATGCAGGCCACGCCAGAGCAATGTGCAGCGCGGGCGCGCGCGTGTATCGCGAGCGCCGCGGGCACGCGCTACATGCTCAGCGCCGGTTGTGAAGTGCCCGCCGAGACGCCCGACGAAGTGTTCCGGGCATTCTGTGCGGCGGCGCGTGAATAGGTTCGTGCCGCGGCACGTCAATAGGTTCGCGGTATCTTTAGCCCATCAGCAAGGAGCGGAAATGTCCGGAGAAACAGTCATTCACCTTGCGCAGCAGTTCTTCGGCGAGCGCGAACGCGTGCTGGTAGAGCACGGTTCCCTTTCCGCGTCGGCCTTCCGCTTTGACAGCGGCGTCTGCGGCTTGCGCCTCAAGAACGAGCAGGGCGAACTGGTGCTGCTGCCGTTCCAGGGACAACAGATCTGGTCCATGCAGTTTTGTGGACGGCAGCAGGGCATGTTGTCGATGTTCGCCCAGCCGAACCCCACCCAGACTTACCTTGAGACCTACGGTGGGTTCTTGATCCATTGCGGCGCCACGGTGATGGGCGTGCCGGTGCCTGCAGACGGCGACACCCATCCCCTGCATGGCGAGCTGCCGAACGCACCCTACCAGCGGGCCTGGCTAACCACCGGTGAGGACGAGCGCGGCGTATACCTGGCCCTGAGCGGCGAGTACGAGTATATAGTTGCCTTCAGCTTCCACTACGTCGCCCGCCCAGAAGTCCGCCTGTATTCCCGCTCGACGCGCGTTCTTGTGTCGATCACCATCGAGAACCGCAAGCGCACGGGCATGGACCTGATGTACCTGGCCCACATCAATTTCCGGCCGGTCGACAACGGGCGCCTCGTGTATAGCGCAGAATGTACGCCCGAGCATGTCCGTGTGCGCAAGAGCATCCCCAGCCACATCCATCCGCCAGCGGGCTTCGGAGAGTTTCTCCAAGAGTTGGCCGAGCACCCCGAGCGCCACAACGTTCTGGAGCCCGGCCTCGCGTTTGACCCGGAGGTCGTGTTCTTCATCGACTACCTGGCCGACGGGCAGGGCTGGGCGCATACGATGCAGGTGCATCCTGACGGTTCAGCCGACCTGATCAGTCACCGGCCGGAGCAGTTGAATCACGGCGTGCGTTGGATCAGCCGCACGCCCGATCAGCAGGCGCTTGGCATGTGCTTGCCCGCCACCGCCGAGCCTGAGGGCTACCATGCCGAAAAGGCGAAGAGCAACCTGCGAACTCTGCCGGGCAACACGACGGTGCGCTTCGATATGGAAGTGGCCTACCTGGCTCCGGATGAGGCCAGGGCCATGGGAGAACACATCGCGCGCACGACCGGCAGCCGCGCCGCGCAGTGATCGGGGTGAAGATATGAACCAGCGCGAACGACTGTTGACGGCGCTGGCCGGCGGCAAGCCGGATCGCCTGCCGGCCACGATTCACGGCTGGATGGACTATTGAGGGAATCATGCTAGAAAGAACTGCGAACTGCCTGGCGAAGCTGGACAGGATCAACAAAACGCTCCACCACCAGGAAGCGGACCGGGTGCCGATCAGCGATTTCTTCTGGGGCAGCTTCCTCGAACGCTGGCGCCTCGACCTGGGCCTCCCGGCTGATTGCGATCCCTACCGTCACTACGATCTGGATTGGCAAGTTACCACGCCCAATATGGACCCGCACGTCAAGCAGTTTGAGGTGCTGAAGGAAAACGAGGAAGAGGTCGTGGTGCGCACCGGCTTTGAGGCGATCATTCGCAAGAAGTTCGCCGACCCGATGCCTGAATGGCTGAGCTTCGACACGGACAGGATCGAGAAGGTGGCCGCCTTTCAGTTTGAGGACCCGTGGAACCCGGCGCGCTACTTCTCCGCCGGGGACAACCAGATTGCGGGCGTCGGGGATGGCTTTGCCCGCAACAGCCCACCCTGGGTAGACACGGTCAAGACCCTGCACCGTGACTTCCCGGTCTATGGCAGCGTCTGTGAAGCCAACGAGTACATGCAGCGCATCATAGGCCCCGAGAACTTCTTGCTGTGGATTGGGCTCTACCCGGAGGAAATGGGCCGCTTCATTGTGCGGGCCAACGAGTTTGCCCTCGAGGTGCTCAAGGCGCAGATCAAGGCCGCGGACGGACTGCTCGACGGCATCGTGATCTGGGGCGACATCGCCTACAAGAAAGATCTGTTCTTCTCGCCGCGCTACTGGCGCAAGTGGTACAAGCCGGGCCTGCAAGCGCTGGTTGACGAAGCGCACAGTCACAATCTGCCGGTGATCTACCATGGCTGTGGCAACGTCAAGCGCGTATTCGAGGACTTCATTGGCTTAGGCATCGACGCCTATAATCCGCTTGAATCGAAGGCCGGGCTAGATGTGGTTGAACTGCGCCGCCAGTATGGCCACCAGATCGGGTTCTGCGGCAACATGAGCGTCATCACCTGGGCACAGGGCACGCAGGACGAGATACGGGCTGAGGTGTTGACCAAGCTCAACGCGGCCAAGGGAGGCGGGATGATCTTCCAGTCCGATCACTCCGTCCCGAGCAATGTCACCGGTCAGAACTATGAGTATGTAGTTAACCTGGTGCGGCAGTACGGCCGGTACCCGCTGCAACTGGCTGAGTACGATCTACCGGATGTGAAGTAAGATGGAACTCGCGCATCTCCTGCCCCATGAACTGCAGCGTGCACTGGCCGAGGGTTGGCCGCTGCTCGTTCCGGCCGGCTGTGTCGAGTATCACGGGCCGCACCTGCCGCTCGGAGTCGACACGTTAATCGTCGAAGAGCTTGTGCGGCAGGTAGCCGGGCGGGCGGACTGCGTCGTCGCTCCAGCCTTTGCCTACGGTCCCACCGGCTATGCAGTCACCGGGCCGGACGAGGGGACGCTTGATGTCTCCACCGAACGTTTCGGACGGCATGTGAAGGATGTGCTCGCCAGCTTCTGGGATATCGGCTTCCGTTGGATCATCGTCTGCGTGCACCATCAGCAGATGGATGGGCCGGAGGCGCTGAGCATTCGGCAGGCCGCGGCCGAGGTGACTTTCGAGCGCACTCGGGCGCAGCGCGGCGACGCCTGGTGGGGCAAGGCACCGCTTGCCAGCGGCGACCGGGTCTTCGAGCGCATTCAGGTCTGGCCGTCCGTGTTGCCAGAAGCGGCCGTGCAGGGCGTGCAGATGGCCGACCATGCGGGGTTCTTCGAAACCGCGTTGATGCTGGGCGCCCATCCGGAACTGGTGGCGATGGAACGCCTGGGGCCGGGCGCGCCCTGGTTTACCGATGCGCCGGGGAGCCGAGCGCGCGAGGCGGGCCGCGAGGCCGGCCAGCGCATGTGGCAGGCGATGGTGGATGCCTGGCTGGGCAAGCTGACGTCCTTGCGGCCGCGGCGGCCTACGCCGAGCGAAGTCACTATCACCGGGCTGTTCTAAGGGAGCACCACCCAGCATCTTCTGCCAGAGATTCCCACTGCCAATATCGTCGCCATGTACGAAACGGCCTGGGATTGTGGTTGGCTCAACTAAGCAAAGGAGGTAGGC
>JADGQF010000360.1 GCA_017882045.1 Anaerolineales bacterium | reverse complement strand
TGGTTTTTTGGGGCAAGTGCGGGCATTGTGATCTGGCGAAAAACAGATGCCGCATGCTTTGCACCAGGCCTTGTAAATATCGATGTTGGGTGGTTTCTTTTCTTCTGTGGCTTGGGTCATTGTCACCTCAGTATTGTATACGGTAGCAAACTCCATACCACGAAGGGCTAAACCGCAAGAGACGCAAGCAGGCTGTTCTCTGGCTCATGGGAGAGGATTGAAGAGGACGCAAAAACGGTGCAGACGCCAACGCCGGCACCGTTTGCTCGGTGCGCTCGATTATTTCAGAAAGGCAAAGCGGCAAAACCCAGCAGCTTACTCTTCGCTTCGGCCTTTTCTGTGATGAGCGAGGGTGCGGCGAATAATGTCTTCCTCGTCATCTTCTTCAAATTCCCAGGGGCGGGACTTCTTGCGCTCGCGACGCTTGTCGGAGCGTTCTCGGCGAGAGTTCGCTTCCTGCAGGGCCGATTCAAAGGGTGACACGAACGCGTCTTCCATTACGAACGCGGGTTCTTCAGGCACCCTGGCTTGCTGAGCGACTGGCGCCGCCTCGGGTTCAGGCAGCAACTCCTTCATGCTCAAATCGATGCGACCGCGCCGCCGATCGATCCCGACAACCTGTACCTGGATCTCATCACCCACGTTTACGACGTCTTCCGGCTTCTCGACGTAGCCGCGGCCCATCTCTTTGACATGTAACATGCCATCGCGGCCGACGCCGATATCGACGAAGGCACCGTAGCGCTCCATGCGGGTGACTTTGCCCGTAACAATGTCCCCCTCTTGCAGGTCGCGCACGGTACGAGTTCCAGGTGCGATCATGCTGAGGCTGATCCGGTTTTTCTCCCGATCCAGCTCCTTGATCCAAACGGTGACAGTGTCGCCTTGTTTGACGATGTCCGTCGCCTTGGCAACCCGGCCAGGGGCCATTTCGGAGATATGGACCAGGCCATCACGGCCCACGCCAATGTCCACGAATGCACCAAACTCCGTTACGCGCTTGATAGTGCCTTGCACCTCCTGGCCCACATGAAGGGTTTTGACCACCTTGCGGGGTGGCACAGTCACGGTGGTTTCGTCTTGCCGCACGACTTCTAGCTCCTTAAATGCTCCATCCTTAACTAACGTGCGTACGCACGCTGACAACAGACCATTATACTGACAAACGACCTGCTGTCAAAACAGACGCGTGCGCACTTCAGGGAATATCCGTAATGTGCGATACCGAAGGATAGCGGCAACCATTGTCCGCTACTGAAGCGATTATACACTTCGCGGTCCCGGTTCGGGCGGATGCCGGCAGGGCGACACGCCCGAACCCGGACCGCGCGGCTCATTCTTCTAGCGTCGATAGATCGCCTTCCGGTAGGCCCTGCGCTCGTGCTTTCAGGACTCGCCGCATGATCTTGCCGCTGCGCGTCTTGGGCAGCTGGGGCACGAAGGTGATCTTCTCAGGTTTGGCGATTGGGCCCATCTCGTGGCCCACATGCGCCTTCAACTCTTCGGCCAGGGCCTCGGAGGGCTCGTAGCCCACCTTCAGGATCACGTAGGCATAGATCGCGTTACCCTTTATGTCGTGCGGCAGGCCGATCGCGCCCGCCTCGGCGACCGCCGGATGGCTGACCAGCGCACTCTCGATCTCGGCCGTCCCCAGCCGGTAGCCCGAGACCTTGATCACATCGTCGACCCGTCCGATGATCCAGAAGTAGCCGTCGCTGTCCTTGCGGGCGCTGTCACCCGTGAAGTAGACCCCCGGGAAGCGGCTCCAGTACTGGCTGACGTAACTCTCGGGATCCTTGTAGATCGTCCGCAGCATAGCCGGCCAGGGCTGCTTCAACACCAGGTAGCCTTCCTCGCCGGGCGCCACCGGCTTGCCGTGCTCGTCGTAGACGTCGGCTTTGATGCCGGGGAAGGGGCGGGTGGCGCTGCCGGGCTTGAGATCCACCACGGGCAGAGGTGTGATCATGAACATGCCCGTCTCCGTCTGCCACCAGGTGTCCATGATCGGGCAGCGTTCCTTGCCGATGACCCGGTAGTACCAGCGCCAGGCTTCGGGGTTGATGGGTTCGCCGACGGTCCCCAGCAGGCGCAAGGAGGACAGATCGTGGCGGTTGGCCCAGGCCTCGCCGAAGCGCATCAGCCCGCGGATCGCGGTCGGCGCACAATACAGCACGTTGATGCCGTACTTTTCCACCATGCTCCACCAGCGGTTCGGATAGGGATAAGTCGGTGCGCCCTCATACATGAAACTGGTGGCGCCGAGCAACAAGGGTCCGTAGACGATGTAACTATGTCCCGTCACCCAGCCCGGATCCGCCGCGCACCACCAGCGGTCCTCTTCCTTCAGGTCGAAGACCCACTTGAGGGTCGTCGCCACGCCCACCATATAGCCGCCATGCGTGTGCAGGATGGCCTTGGGCTTGCCGGTGGTGCCGGAGGTGTAGAGCAGGTAAAGAGGGTCTTCGGCGTCCATAACCTCGGTATTGCAGCGATTGCCGCCCGCCGCAGCGCGTGCTACGGGCAGAGCGATCAGGTCATGCCACCAGTAGTCGCGGCCCGCCTCCATCGCCACATCATGCCCGGTGCGTTTGAACACGATCACGTGCTCGACCGTGGGGCTGCGCTTGAGCGCTTCGTCCATGATCTTCTTCAGCTCGACGATTTTGCCGTTCATGTAGCTGCCGTCGCAGGTGATGCACACGTTGGAGGCGCTGTCTTCGATACGCTCGCGTAACGCTTCGACCGAGAACCCACCGTAGACCACCGAATGGACGGCGCCGATCTTGGCGCAGGCCAGCATGGCGATGGGCAGCTCAGGCACCCGCCCCATGTAGATGGTGACCCGGTCGCCCTTCTTCACCCCCATGCTGCGCAGGACATTGGCAAACCGGCACACCTCACGGTTCAGCGCATGGTACGAGAAGGTCCGCACCTCGCCGTTCTCGCCTTCCCAGATCATCGCCAGCTTGTTGCGGCGCCAGGTCTCCTGGTGGCGATCCAGGCAGTTGTAGACGATATTGGTCTTGCCGCCTGTGAACCACTTGTAGAACGGCGGGTTCGAATCGTCCAGCACCTTGTCCCACTTCTGGAACCACACGAACTGTTCGGCCTGTTCAGCCCAGAACGCCTGCAGGTCCCGGTCGGCTGCTGAGGCTAGCTCCGCATAGCTTTTGGCATTGGCCCCGGCAATTATGTCTGGCGAAGGCTTATAGATTTCCTGATGTCCCTGCTCATTCGACATATGGCCTCCATCTTCACCATGGTTTGGTCGACGCGCCGATAACAATATTATTATACCCGGAATCTCACAAGACTAGAAGCAGGTAAAGCAGTGTTTGTGCCGTGCTAGTCATAGTCTTTGCCAACTCGATGCATTATGACAGCGCCGGTGGGAAGTGTTATCTTCCATACATCATCAACACGCTCCTGACCTTCGTGATCGTGGCCTTCATGATCTTCTTGCTGGTCAGGGGCATCAACCGCATGCGTCGTCCGGCCCCCGCGGCAGCGCCCAGCACTAGGGCCTGCCCCTATTGCGCGACCGATATCCCGATCAAGGCTTCGCGCTGCCCGAACTGCACTTCAGATCTGCGGGCCGCGCCTTCCCGCTAGGTCTCATCGGCCACTCTCAGGCCACGGTTTGACAAGCAAAGAGGTAGCGGTCGAGTTGAGACCCGACCGCCACCTCTTCGTTAATTTAGCTCTTGTCGCTCAGCTCTGGCTCGCCTTGTGGCAATCCAGGCATGTTTCGTCCGTCCATCCTGCATGGTCCGCCGGCACATTCGGTCCTGCCCCGCCGCCGGCGTGGCAGAGGAGACATTGGCTGCGTGCGGTCAGGGAGTGCGGCACGACGGGCGCGGCGCCTGTGGCCGGAGCTGTCGTGGTCACCGTGTTTGTTGCTGCCACGGTGGTGGTGATGGCGCCGGTGGCGGGTGCGGCCGCGCTTGCGGGTTTGTGGCAGTTCTGGCACACGTCGTTGCTGCGCCCGGCGTGGTCGGCGGCAGGTACGTTCGGGGCCGGGCCGCCGACGGCATGACAGGCCAGGCATTGGTCACGGCCGGCCAGGCCATGCGGGATGGC
>JADGQF010000120.1 GCA_017882045.1 Anaerolineales bacterium | reverse complement strand
CAACCTGCTTATGCTGGCCGAGAACCACACGCGCACCAGCCTGCTCCAGTTCGCCGATGGTCGCTATCGCCAGGCGATCGCTTCCTCCGACGAAGCCTTCCGCATTGCGCAGTCGATCAGCCACATCTGGGGGCAGGCGAACAGCCGCTCGATGGTGGGCCATTCGTACTTGGAGCAGGGGGAGCCGGAGCAGGCTGTAGCCGCGATGGAAGAAGCGCTGAAGCTGGGCGAGGCTTCCGGGCATCCGGCCGTCCTGGCGGGCACGCGTGCCGACCTGGGCTGGTTGCATGCATCACTGGGCGCCGGGGAGCGGGGTTTGTCCCTGGCGCGGGAAGCGGCCGCCTACGCAGCCGCGACGTACGCTCCCCTGCACTCCTGGACGCTGGCCCAATTGGGACGGGTGCACCTGTTGCTGGGTGATTTGCCCGCCGCGGAAGCAGCCGTGCACGAAAGCCAGGCCATCCTCAATCCCGAGGGCAATTTCCATGCGCCGATCTGGGTCGGATTGGCGGGAAGCGAGCTGGCGCTGGCCCAGGGACGGCCTGAGCTGGCGGAAGCCCTCGCCCGAGAGCTGCTGGCCTATCTCAAAAGGGGCGGCTGGCGCACGTACCAGCCGGACGCCCTCTATCTACAGGCCAAAGCCGCGGCCGCGCAAGGGCTGACCGGAAGGGCGCGCGAGCTGCTCCATCAGGCCCGGCAGGCGGCCCAGGAGCTTGGCTCGGCGCGCAGCCTGGTGTTGGTCGGCACGCCACTGCCTGGTATCGAGTCCGGCGGGTGAGCTAGAAAGACAAGGAGCGAAGCATGCCAGAGCGGCAACGCGAGATAACTCTGAGGTTCCTGGCCGGCGCCACCGACATGAATATCTTCGGCAAGGTGCACGGCGGCGCCGTGATGAAATGGATCGACGAGGCGGGCTATGCTTGCGCCGTCGGCTGGTGCGGCCAGTACTGCGTGACGGTCTACGTGGGCGGGATCCAGTTTCATAAGCCGGTGCTGGTGGGTAACATCGTCGAGGTGCAGGCCCGGCTGATCTATACCGGGCGTACGAGCATGCACGTGCTGGTCGACGTCAGCGCCGGCGATCCGAAGGACGGCCAATATACGCATACCACGTACTGCATCATCGTTTTTGTGGCGATCGACGAGCAGGGGCGGCCGATCGAGGTGCCGGCGTGGCAGCCCCGGACCGACGAGGATGTGGCCTTGCATAACTATGCCCGGCGACTGATGGAGTTGCGCCGGGACATCGAACAAGAGGCCGGTTTGAACCGGAAGCCGGCGCTCTCCTGACCGCGTCAAACAGTGTCAGGCGTGGGTGCCCAACGCCCAGTAACTTCCCTCTTCCTGCATCACGCGGTCGAGCAGCACATCACGCGTCTCGTTAATCTCTTGCAGCATGGCTTGCCGGGCGGCGGCGACGTCGTGCGCGCGCAGGGCTTCCTGGATGCGAGCATGGGTGTGGGGCTGAGTGGCGCCGGCGTGGCGCATGACCATGAAACGCGCCAACCGGTCGTGCACGCGGATCAGCTCGGCGGCCAGTTCCTGGTTGGCGGAAGCGGTGGCCACCAGGTGATGAAAACGCCGGTTTCCCACTTACCCACAGCCCCTACGACGGCGGCGATGACTTCACCAACCTTAAAGAAAGGAGAGGCACTGGCACCCTCCTGGTAACATTATCAGTTGAGCCAACGATTACCTTTCGGTAACATTATCATTTAACTTGACACGGCACTCCCGCTATAGGCTGGAGAGCCAATTGTCTCTAACTTTGGCCCTCCGGAGAGAGCGTATGATCGAGATTATCTTGTTGGGGCCCCAGGACCTGACGGAAGCAGGGATCGTGCTGGAGACCGCCTTCGGGCGCCGAGGAATGGCTGATAGCCTGCAGAAGACCTATGAGCTACAGCCAGGCTATTGGTTCTGCGCACGTCGCATGGGCCAGATCATCGCCACGGTTGGCGCATATGGCTATCGGCAATCGGCGTCCATCGGGATGATGTCCGTACACCCCCAGTTCCAGCATCAGGGCCTGGGCCGGCAGCTGATAGACCATCTGCTTCACCATCTCAGCCTGGCGGGCTACCCGGCGCTATTCCTTGAAGCCAGCCCGCCCGGCCAGCGTCTTTACCCGAAACTCGGCTTTTGGCCGGGCGGGGATACGCTGAGGATGGTACAGCACACACTGGTGAACGTCAGATTCCCGGCACAGGGTACTGTCTGTCGCATGGCGGCGAGCGACCTGCCCGAAGTAATTGCTTACGATGGATGCGTTTTCGGCGTGGAACGCCCGCTCATCATGCAATCTTTCTTCGAGCGCTACCCTGGGCGCGCGTTTATCGCCCGCGACGGCTCGCAGGCGCTCACCGGTTATCTGTTCGCCTCGGGAATGACGCTTGGTCCCTGGTCCGCCGGCTCCCCGGCCATGGCCGAGCTGCTTCTGCAGGCGGCGCTGACCCTGCCGCGCTCAGGCGAGCCGCGCGTGACTTTTCCAGCCGAGAATCGCGCAGGCCGGGCGCTGCTAAGCCGCTACGGATTCGTGGAGGCGGAGGGGCTGTTGCACATGCGCCTGGGCAGCCCTCCGGACCCACGCCAACGCACGCGTTACTACGGGCAGGCCAGCCTGATGCTCGGTTAGTACTTCTGGTTACAGAAGAAGTGCGGTATCGTGCGCTGGGCGCAATTCCCCCCACCAGCGGCCCCGCTTCTGGTGAGCTGACAGCAAAGGTGACCTTCCATGACACGCTGCCAGTAGACGCCAATTCACAGACCTACGTCAACACTATCGGCACGAGCGGTGGGCTGAAGGCGGATTTTGGGACCGGGTTATGGGATGGCGGACCGATCGGTATCCCGTTCATGACGGTGCCGGGCACGCAGCCGCAGGTGGCGGTCGGCTTTGACTATGCCGACGAGAGCGACCCGGGTCCGTATCCCATCCCCACCAACGCGCCGATCGAGGTTGGGCCGAACAGCGGCGGTGACCGTCACGTGCTGGTGGTCGATATGGGAAGTTGTAGGCTCTACGAAATGTATTATTCCTGGCCGCAGGCGGATGGGAGTTGGCAAGCCGGTTCGGGCGCGTTGTTTGATCTCAAATCCAACGCCCTGCGGCCGGCCGGCTGGACATCGGCGGATGCCGCCGGCCTGCCGATCCTGCCGGGGCTGGTGCGTTACGACGAGGTGCCAAGCGGCGCGAACACTCATGCGCTTCGCTTTACGGCCCCGGCGACGCGCAAGGCTTACGTCTGGCCGGCCCGCCATTTCGCGTCGTCCTCCACCGACCCGGCCCGTCCGCCCATGGGTCAGCGCTTCCGGCTCAAGGCCGGCTTCGACATCTCGCGATTCTCGGCGGCCAACCAGGTGATTCTTCGCGCGCTAAAGACCTACGGCATGATCCTGGCTGACAACGGGTCGGCCTGGTATCTATCGGGCGCGCCCGACGAGCGCTGGAACAACGACGACCTGCATCTGCTACACACGGGCGTACACGGGGCCGACTTTGAAGCGGTGGACGAGTCATCGCTGATGGTGGATGCGAATTCGGGGCAGGCTGCGCCGCACTGAGGCAGGGTAAGGCTCGCTCTCAAAGCTCGCCGGTCAATTCCCCCACCAATACCGTTACCGCCTGGCCGCTCAGCACAACCCGCTCTCCGGCCAGGCAAACGCGCACCATGCCCCCGCGCGGCGAAGCCTGGAAGCCCACCATCTCGGTCTTGCCCAGGCGCGCGGCCCAGAACGGCGCCAGGCAGCAATGGGCCGAGCCGGTCACCGGGTCCTCGGCCACGCCGGCGGCCGGGCCGAACCAACGTGACACGAAGTCATACTCGGGCGAGGCCGCGCGTGCTGTGACGATGACCCCGCGCATGGCCACCCGGCCGAGCCGGGCGAAATCCGGCCGCAGGTTACGCACGGTCTGCTCGTCTTCTACTTCCACCAGGTAATCAAAGACATTCTTCCCGACATAACGCGGCGTCACACCCAACGCGGCTGCCAGGTCGTCGGGCGCGCTGGCGGCCTGTTCGGGCGTAGCCGGAAAATCCATCTCAATCCAGGCGCCGTTCCGGGCGGCGGTCAGCAGGCCACTCAGCGTGTGGAAGCGAGCTTCCTCGCTGGGCGCCAGCACGCCGGTCTCAAAGAGCACGTGCGCGCTGGCCAGCGTCGCATGGCCGCATAACTCGACCTCGACGGCAGGCGTAAACCAGCGCAGGCTGAAACCATCAGGCTGCCGCAGCAGGAAGGCGGTTTCCGACAGATTCATTTCATTTGCCACCGCCTGCATCCAGGCCTCCGTGGCCGGGCGCGGCAGTATGCACACCGCCGCCGGGTTGCCGGCGAACGGCCGGCCCGTGAAGGCGTCTACCTGGTAGATGGTCGGGCTCATCGTTCTGTCTCCAATCTCTCTGCCAAAAGTCGGGCCGAAATGTGTACCATCGGCATACCGATGCCGGGGTAGGTGCCTTGCCCGACGAAATAGAGGTTTCCGATATCGCGAGCTTTGTTGTGGGGCCGGAAGTAGGACGACTGGAAGAAACCGTGGGACAGCGAACCGAAAGCCGTGCCGTAGACCGCATTGAAATTGGTCTCCCAGTCGGCCGGGCGGTACTCGCGCTGCCAGACGATGTGCCGGCGAATATCGGGATCGACGAGGCGCTCGAGTTTGCCGAGCAAATTCTCGCGGACGACCGGCACGGCCGCGTCCCAGTCGATGACGCTCTGCAAATTGGGCATCGGCGCCAGGATGTACAGCAGTGTGTGGCTGGGTGGCGCCAGGCTGGGATCGGTGATGGAAGGCGCGTTCAGGTGGAAGGAGGGGTCCGCCGGCAGAGTCTTGCTCTTGAAGATCGCGTCCAGGTTGGCCTGGTAATCCTCCGAGAAGCAGAGCGCCTGGTGTTGCAGATGATCGTAGGTCCTGTCTATCCCCAGGTAGAGAATGTAGCGCGAACAGGCGTAACTCATTGCGTCCAGCCGGCTGTCCGTGTAATCCCGCCGCTGATCGGCCGGGATCAGCTTGCGGTAGGTATAGGGCAGGTCGGCATTTGAGACGACGATGTCGGCCGCTAGCTCCTCGCCGGAAGCCAGGCGTACCCCCACGGCCCGGCCGTCGCGCACCAGGATCTGCTCGACCGCGCGGCCGGTGCAGATGCTCACTCCCCGCTCGCCGGCGATCTTGACCATGTCCTCGATGATGCTGTAGATGCCACCCATCGGGAAGTACATGCCTTCGACGAGGTCGACATAAGTGATCAGGCTGTACATGGCCAGCGCGTCGAACGGCGACAGGCCGAGGAACATCGAGTGGAATGTGAAAGCCTTGCGCAGTTTGTCGGTCTTGAAGAAGCTCGAAACCTGCCGGTAGAGGTTCTGGTACGAGCCAGTACGCACCAGCCGCAGCCCCGCAGCCGGATTGGCCAGGTCGGTGATCCGGTCGTAGTTGCGCTCCACGAAATCCATGCTCAGCTCATACTTTTTGGCCCCCTCGCCGATGAAACGGAACGGCCGCTCCGTCGTTCCCGGTTCGATCCGCTCGACCTCGGCCGAAAGCCTGGCCATGCTGTTGTACAGGTCCAGGTGCGTGCCGTCATGGTAGTATACCCGGTAGTTTGGGTCCAATCTGACCAGTTGCAGGCGTTGGTTGATGTCCAGGCCGATGTCGCGGTACGTCTTCTCGAAGGTCTCTTTCATGACCAGGATCGTCGGCCCGGTATCGACGCGGAAGCCGTTCTCCTCGATCACGTTGCGGTGCCCACACGGGCGGTCCTGCTTTTCGAACACAGTGACCCGGAAGCCCAGGTGTTGCAGGCGCAGAGCGGCGGCCAGGCCGCCCATCCCTGCGCCGACGATGATGACTGACTTCATAACAAGCCTCGTATCTGCTCAGCCGGTCAGATCCAATTTCGGGACGTACGGCCAGTTTATCATACATAACGTGCGCCTGTCATCTTGGGCCCTGCGACCGAAGTCGTGACCAGGCCGGTTCTTCTCCTGGCGTCCGGCCTGCGGTAGAATGGACGTATACGAGGGATCAGCATATTTAGGAGATGGGAAAATGGCTACTTCAACGCCGCTACGGGTGGCAATCATCGGCACGGCGCGGCGCGCCAGTTATCTGTACGGCCCGCTTGTGAAGGCACTGCCGCGCGAAGTCGAGCTGGTGAGTGTCTGGGGACGGCGCGAGGAGCCGGCGCGCGCCCTGGGCGAGAGCCTGGGTGTGCCCGGGTTCTCTGACCTGGACCAACTGCTGCGCCAGACCGCGCCGCAGATCGGCATCGTCAGCGTCAACTACCATGCCAACGGCGAGGTGGGGTTGCTGGCGGTCGAGCACGGCCTGAACGTGCTGCTGGAAACGCCGATCGCGCACCGGCTGGCCGAAGCGGATGCGATTATCTCCGCCGCCCGGCGCAACGGCGTGCTGATCGAGGTGGCCGAACAGTTCCACCGCCGCCCATTGGAGCAGATCAAGCTTGCGCTGATTGCCAGTGGCCTGTTCGGCCGGGTTCATACCGCGTTCAACGATTTCGCCGGGCACGGCTACCACGGGGTGAGCGTTATGCGCAGCTACCTGGGTTTCGACGCCCGGCCGGTGCAGGTGACGGGTGCTGTGCGCGAGTACGATCTGTCCGCGCATTGGTCGCGCCTGTCGGATACCAACGGGCCGCGCGTGGAGACACAGGAGCACGGGATCGTAGACTTCGCGGACGGCCGCCTGGGCATCATACATTGGACAGACGTGGCTTATGACTCTGCGCTGCGCTGGTGGCGCAGCAGCCGTTTTCTGGCTGAGAAGGGCATGGGTATCAGCATGGGTGTGGGGTTGGATGTGGACGAGCGTCTGAGTCTGCTGATGCCCGGCGGCGAGGCCCCACGTTTCATCACGCTGGAGCGGCGCTGGGAGCGTGTGGACGGCGGTGCACTGGTAGGGATGTTCGCCCATACCGGCGATCGGGACCTGCCCATTGTGCGCTGGGACAACCCCTTCCGGCCGCTGCTGCAAGGTCACGGTGCGCAGTGGCACGACGATGAGATCGGCGTGGCCGGCTGCCTGCTCAGCCTCGTGAATGCGCTCCGCCGCGGCACACAGCCGTCGTACGGCCCGGCGCAGGCCCGTCTCGATCAGGAGATTACGCTGGCCTTGCGGCTGTCGTCGCGCAAGGGTGGGCGCCCGGTGCCCTTGCCTCTCGACCCGGCGGAACAGGTGATCTGACCGGGTCATTTAGGGAGATGTGACAATGCCCAGTATTCAAGGCCCTTTCTTCCGCCTGTTGGCCCGCCTGGGCTCGGCTTACACAGACCGCAGCCTGGCCCGTTCTCTGGCCGAGCTACGCCGCGACTCATTGCGCGGTCCCCGCGTGCCGCGCGGGACGGTGGTCCAGCCAGTGAGCGCGGCAGGAGTGCCCTGCGAATGGGTCAGTTCTGCCGGCCAGCCGCCTGACCCGGCGGCTGGCCGCGTCGTGCTCTACCTGCATGGCGGTGGCTGGGTCCTGGGTTGGGGCGCGACGCACCGCCGTCTGGTGGCGCAGCTCAGCCGCCTGGCCGGGGCGCGCATCCTGGCCGTCGATTACCGCCTCGCGCCCGAGCATCCGTTCCCGGCCGGGCTGGAGGACTGCCTGGCTGTGTACCGGTGGCTGCTCGAGAGCGGAATTGCGCCCGAGAGCATTACCATCGCCGGCGACTCCGCCGGCGGCAACCTGACCGTCAGCACTATGGTCGCGCAACGCGACTCGGGCGGCCCCTTACCGGCGGCAGCCGTCTGCATCTCACCGGCGGTGGATCTGAGCCCGGAACAGGAAAGGGTAGGCATTCTTGCGAGCGGCAAAGACGATCCTATGATCAGCAGCACGGCGGGGGAGTTCATGGCGGCCGCTTACGTCAACGGCCAGGACACTCACCAACCTCTGATGTCACCGGTCTTTGCCGACCTGCGCGGCCTGCCGCCCATGTTGATCCAGGTGGGCGAGAAAGAGGTGCTCCTGGGCGCCGCCACGCGCCTGGCCACGCGCGCACGCGCCGCGGGCGTCGATGTCACCTTCGAGGTCTGGCCGGGGATGTGGCACGTCTGGCACATCTTTGCTCCGTACCTGCCCGAGGCCCGCCAGGCCATCGAGCACGCCGCCAGTTTCGTCCGCGAACACGTGCGCTGACTAGATTACTTGCTCGCCGCAGGTAACCCGGCCAGGAATCGAATGGCCTGCCCCGCGCTGGTGACCTCGATCACCTGGATGCGCCGCGCCACCGACCGCGCGGCCGCATAATTCTCGGCCGGCGACAGGAAATAGGTCGCGCCGGCGTTTTCGGCCGCTGCGACCTTCTGCTCGACGCCGCCGATCGGGCCTACCGCGCCGTCCAGGTTGATCGTGCCGGTGCCGGCGATCTTGCGGCCTCCGGTCAGATCTCCAGGCGTCAGGGCGTCGTAGACTGCCAGCGTGAATATGAGCCCGGCGGAGGGGCCGCCGACGATCTTCTGCGGTACGATCTTGACCGGGAACGGCAGCTTGTAGTCAAGGCCGGCGGACTCCACAGTGATGCCCAGGCGCGCTGACCCGCCCGGCGCAGCCGGCGGCAGCAAGGGCACGTCCAGTTCGCGCTGAGCCCCCGCCCGCATGGTCTGAAGATGGACGCTGTCGCCCGCGTGCTGCCGGCCGATGAGGCGGATCAGATCGGCTGTTGTGCCGACCGGCCGCCCATTGACGCCGGTGATGACGTCGCCGGGCTGGAGGAAGCCCCGGCTTGGGCTTTCTGCCAGCACGGAATCGACGGCTGCGCCCTTCCCTGCAGCCGGCACGTCATAGCCCGCCAGGCGCAGACCAACCACAACCGCCGTCGTTTCGCTCTCGTCCAGCATGCGAAATCCCTGCTGCGCTTGCTGCTGCGGCGTGGTGTTAGACGGCACTATCTGTTCGGGTGGCACGATCTTCAGCGCGGGATCGAGGCGAGCGTAGGCCCATTCGCCGATAGTGATAGGCGTTTGCTGGATCACCGTTGTCAGGATGAAGCTGCCGGCCGAAGGATGCGCGTGCTCGGGCGGCACCTGAACCATCGATTCGACGGCGAGGGCCACTCCCGGTGCTTCCAGGCCGCTGTCGGTCGGCACAATGCTCGACGCCACGATCAGCAAGACGACGATCACGATTGTCGCTAACAGCACGCGCCCAGCCCTGCCCGCTGCCGATATCAGCCGGCCCGCAGGGCCGGGCGCCGGCAGCGGCCGATCCCACCGCCAGGTAGGAGCCGAGGCGAGCGCGAACAGGAGCAATGCCGCCGCTCCCAGGTTGGCGCCGCCGGTTTGCAGACCGAAGCGTACGCGCTGCGCGATCAGGAAAATGCCCCAGCCGGCCAGAGTGGCGCTGACCAGAAACCCCAGGCTCCTTGCCAGGCGCGGACCCTCGGCCGGCCGGCCCAGCAGTCCCCAGGCGAGCGCGCGTGTCAGGCGGCCGCCGTCCAACGGATAGCCTGGAGTGAGGTTCAGGATGGCCAGGCCGGCATTGAAGAGGGCCAGGAAAGGCATGCTGACGTTGAGGTAGGGATGTAACTGCGCGTTCCAGAGCAGGTACGCTACGCCAGCCAACAACAGGTTGGCAAACGGCCCCGCGCCGGCGATCAAGGCTTCCTGCCACACAGACGCGGCGGCGGGCCACACCTGGGCGGCATCGCCGAAGGCGTACAAGGGGATGCGGGCCGGCAGCTCGGCCCCGACCAGGCGCGCGATCCATACGTGCGCCAGGGAGTGCACGATCAGCGATAGCACAAGCAGAGCGCCAATCAGCAGGGCCACCAGCCAGGTTTGTGCCTGGTCGAGGAAAGCCCCCAGGACCGTCACGTAAAGCGTGGCAATTGCCCAGATACCGAGCGGCAGGAGGACCAGCCAACTTAGCCCCAGGCTAATGTTCGCCCCGTCGAAAGGCAGCCGGACGGCCAGGCCGGAAGCGAGCCTGCGTTGCGAGCGAGCATGGTGACTTGTGAGCATTCCGTTGCCTGCCGTTATCAGAACAATGAGACGCCGGTGGTTTTCGGCCGGTCAACGACCGCGTCAAGTGTAGCAAGAATTCCTGTTCTACGGTGTGGCAGGCGTTACAGACCGGCATCTCAAGCGGCCTACGCCAGGGCGTTATCTTCCCTCGACGTAGGCCCGGCCTTCATCACGAGGCGTACGGGAAAGGGCGCTACTGCAGGCGCCCCGTGCGGCTGTTCTGGCCGTCCGGCGTCCTGCGTCAGGCTTTGACCGGCCTGGACGCGCGTGCCGCGGGCGCTTGCCGGCCCACGAAATGCTCGGCGCGTGTCTTGACGCCGCGCAGCAGCAGGCGGGCAAACACGAAATCGGCCAGGTAGAAGGGCAGGGGCGCGATGCTCCGTAAGGCGCGCGGCCCGAATCGGGCGCGCGTGCGCAGGATCAAGCGCGTCGCCCCGCCTCCCTCTGGCCTGAGCACAAACACCCAGGTGAACTCCCCGTAGGATGCCCAGCGGGTGCCTTGCAGGCGGGGCGGCGTGAGGTAGCGCGTGTGGCTGTCCGAATAGAGGACCAGGGCCTGCCCCGGCTTCACTTCCCGGACCGTGAACCAGGCGGTGCCGGGCGGGCCATCGGGGATAATGTCACCCACTGCCACCTGCTGGAACTCGGGCAGGATGCGATCGACGCTGGGCGCGATGCCGTTGCCGGGTAGATCGCCGGCGGGCGCCAACAGCGGCAGAATATACTTGCCCAGGATGGGGTCCCACGCCGCGTCCGTGTACCAGCCCGCACGCCCGGCGCCCCGATAGCCGGCCTGGGCCAGCCACGGCCAGACCGCCGATGCGGGCGCCTGAATGGTGACGGCGTGAGTGGTCTCCAGCATCGGGTGGGGGATCACGTCGTCCCCGGGCAGCGAGGCGTGCACCTCATCCTCGGTTGCTCCCCAGCGGCGTCCCAGCCGGCTTATCAGCAATCCTCCGGCGATCGCTGACGCGAAGGCGATACCGAGCTTGTTTCCCATGTTCTCGATCTCCTCTCACCCGCGTTGCGGCATACACAAAGGCACTGGCTATGGCGGGCATGCTCGCGTATTGTACCACAAGGGCGGCCGCCATAGGCTCTTCTCGCGGCGGTTCGTGCGCGGAGGCTCAGCCACGCGCTCGGTCGATGGCACTTCCGGGCAGAGCGAAGTACAGGGCCAGCAGGAGATATGTGCCTATGCTCAGCGGCACGTTGACAAACGCCAGAAGGAAGCCGGCCAGGTAGAGCAGCGGCCCGACCCGGTACTGGCGGGTTATCGCTCGCACGGAGCCCTCGTCGGCCTTCCTGTCCAGCAAGCGCCTGCCGTGCGAGGCGTACAGCCATAGGACGTTATAGGACGTTGAAGAAGATTGCAATCAGGACGAGCGTGCCGCCATAGACCAGCGCGGCCACTTGCTCGTCTGGATGCCCGATGTAGGCGGCCAGCAGTGCCGTGGGAAAGGGTACCACTGTGATGCCCATGAGCAGCAAACCGTTGAGCACGAGCAAGGTGTTGTCGCTGCGGAGGATGTGCGTGAAGAGACGGTGATGGTTGATCCACATAATGCCGATCGTGGCGAAGCTGGTGACGAAGGCAAGATACGTGGGCCATTGGTCGATCAGTGCGCCCGCCAGGCTCTTTCCCACCGGCAGGTCGTGCGGTACCTGGATGTTCAGCACCAACAGGGTAATGGCGATAGCGAACACCCCGTCACTGAAGGCCTCGACGCGTCCGGTTTCCTTGTTCTCTTCGGTAGGCTGGCTTTCGGTCTCGTCTATCATGTCCCCTCGCGCAAATGGTGCCTGGTTCGCTCCTTCACCCACGCGCTCTCATGACGCGGTAGGCGAGCGGCGATGCAACTCCTCTTTGCCGCCTACCCAGCAGGTCCCTCATGCGCATCATGTCCAGCGTGGACTAGTGGCCGTAGCAGCCCATGCCGAAGGGCTTGCGGCCATACTGCGCCCAGGCCCAAATGCGTTTGGTGTGAATAGTAGTCATGGAGAATTCGGATGGCCACACGCTCGTCCACGTCGGCTCCTGCCTGGCGGAAGAGTGGGCATGCGACCCCTGGCCGAACGCGCTCGCCGGGGCGAGGAACAGCTCGGTTAAGCGGCTCGAGCTGTAATTCCAACAGATCCTTAACAATTGAACCGCGTTAGCAAGTGACCGAGATCAGGGCATGACTGCGCCGGAACAATTGATAGTCGGTTGTAACGGTTGCGGCAGATGGTGCCGGCGGGTTGGCGTGCCGCAGAGCATCTGGCAGCGCTGGGATGCCGAGCAGACCGTCGCAGGCACTCGTGCTTGAGGATCTTGACGAAGGCCTCCGCCTTTGCTTGACATAACACTCCGTTGTTTCCATCCTGTTATACAGTGCCCCACCCCCAGCCCTTTAAACCGAAGGCTCCACCGCCGGCATTCGCAATTGCCTGCAAGTAGAGCCTTCTTCCAACCTGGGGATGTAAGCCCCAGCTAGGGCGCAGGCGCCTGCCACGGCAGGGGTAGCGACACGCGCGCATCGGGCGCGGCAGCCCCGCCGGTCAGTTGCACCGGCATGCGTTCACCGGTAGCGGGGTCGTAGAGGCCGGCGTAGATCATGGCGGCCGGGCGCCCGGGCGGCAGCGTCAAAGAAACCTGGTCCAGGACACATTCCCCCGCCTGCCAGAGCGCAGCCGGGACGCCTTCGACCCCGAAATCGGCGTCCGACTGGGCGATGATGGACCCATCCGCCGCTGTAACGTGGACGAAGCGTTTGAGCGGACCGGTTACCGGCACGTCGCCGGCGCGCCAGTAGAGAGTCAGAGAGATGGCCTGGCTGCTCTGCAAGGCGTCGTAACCGGCCAGTGCTACGTGGCCCGACCAGTCGGCCGCGTATGGGTAAGTGGGCGGGTCTGGGAATGTCATGCGGACGGCCCGGTTGCTGACCTGAGCGCGGGCTACCTGCCAGCAACCGAGGATGGCCTCCCCACTCTGGGCGCAGATCGAGATCTGCGCCTCGGCCAGGTCCGGCACGGACGTGCGCGGCTGGAGCCGATGGCTGAGACGGAACACCTGGCCTGCCGGCCAGACCGCCGGCAGTGGCTCGCGCAACGGAAGGCTCTGATCCCACAACAGGCTGCCATCCGAGCTACGGCCGCGCACGTGGAAACGCAGGTGCGCAGTGTCGATAGGGCGCGTGGCCTGCCAGGAGAGATGAACATCGGTGGACACGCCGGCGGTCAGGCCCTCCAGCGCCTCCCACTTGCCGAGCAACCGCAGCCCCGCGTCTCCGCCCTGGCCGTCGCCGGCAGCGTAGGGAGGCTGCGGGGCCGCGCCTGG